>NZ_CP049989.1:4010000-4310000 GCF_011388215.1 Hydrogenophaga crocea | reverse complement strand
GGCCCGCGCGCAGGCGCTTGCCGCCCGTGGTGTTGGCGCGCAGCCAGGCCGCGAGCTGCAGGCTGGCCTCGGCCGACAGCACATCGCCCAGCAAGAGCGTGCGCAGCGTGCGCGCCATGGCGCGCGGCGTGGTGCTGTCCAGGTCCTGCCCGGGCACCGGCCGGTTGAGCTCGGGCTCGGTGCGGTCCAGCCGCGTCACCGGGTCGCCGATGCGGCGCAGGAAGGCGGTGAGCGCGGCCGGCCCGCCCACGTTCGCGAGGATCAGGTTGGCCGCGGTGTTGTCGCTGGTGGTGATGGTGGCCTCGCACAGCTCGGCCAGCGTCAGGCCCTCGCCGCCCACATGGCGCTCGGTCACGGGCGACCAGCTCACGAGCTCGGCGCGGCCGTAGCGCACGCGCTGCGCGAGCGGGGCCAGGCCCTGGTCGGCGCGCGCGAGCACCAGCGCCGCGGCCAGGGTCTTGAACGAGCTCAGCATCATGAATCGCTCGTCGCTGCGGTGGCCCCATTCGCGGCCCGAGCCGCTGTCGATCACGTGCACGCCGAGTCGGCCCTGGGCGCGCGACTCGATCGCGCGCAGCGCGGCGGCGAGCACGTCGGTCTGCGCGAGCGCACCGGAGAGGGGAAACAGGGCGAAGGCGGTGGCGGCGATGGCGTGGCGGCGGTGCGGCATGGGCTGTTCCTGACAGCCCGCCATGCTAGCGCCGCCGCGTCTCAGCGTGCCAGGCCCGCGCGCTCCAGCATGACGCGCAGCAGCACGTCGGCGCCCGCGGTCACGTGCGCCGGGTCGGCGTCCTCGATCTCGTTGTGGCTGATGCCATCCTTGCACGGGATGAACACCATGCCCGCCGGCGCCAGCCGCGCGGCGTAGATCGCGTCGTGACCCGCGCCCGAGATCGCGGGCATGTGCGAATGGCCCAGGGCCTGCGCGGCGCGGCGCACCGCGTCGATGCAGCCGGCGTCGAAGGGCTGCGCGGCGTAGCTGGAAACGGGCTCGATGCGGATCGACAGGCCGGTCTGCGCCTGCAGCCGCTCGGCCAGCGCGAACACCTCGGCCACCTGCTGGTCGACCAGGGCGTCGCTGGCGTTGCGCAGGTCGATCGAGAACTGCACCTGGCCCGGGATCACGTTGCGGCTGTTCGGGTGCACACGCACCATGCCCACGGTGCCGCGGCCATGCGGGCCGTGGCGCAGCGCGCTGGCCACCACTTCCTGCATGAGCTGCGTGGCCACCTGCAGCGCGTCGCGGCGCAGGCCCATGGGCGTGGGGCCGGCGTGGGCCTCCATGCCGGTCACGGTGCAGTCGAACCAGCGGATGCCCAGCACGCCCTCGACCACGCCGATGGTCACGCCCGCGTCTTCGAGCACCGGGCCCTGCTCGATGTGCACCTCGAAGTACGAGCCGATCGGATGCGCCCCGGGCGCTTCGTCGCCAAGGTAGCCGATGGCCTCGAGCGCCTCGCGCACGCTGATGCCCTCGGCGTCCTTCGCGGCGTAGGCGTGTTCCAGGCTGAAGGCGCCCGCGAACACGCCCGAGCCCATCATCACGGGCACGAAGCGCGAGCCCTCTTCGTTGGTCCAGAACGCGACCTCGATCGGCGCCTCGGTCTGGATGCCGTGGTCGTTGAGCGTGCGCACCACCTCCAGGCCCGCGAGCACGCCGTAGTTGCCGTCGAACTTGCCGCCCGTGGGCTGGGTGTCGATGTGGCTGCCCGTCATCACGGGCGGCAGCGCGTTGTTGCGGCCCGCGCGGCGCATGAAGACGTTGCCGATGCGGTCCACCGTGACCGTGAGGCCGGCCTCGCGCGCCCACTGCACCACGCGGTCGCGGCCCTGGCGATCGAGCTCGCTGAGCGCCAGCCGGCACACGCCGCCCTTGGGCGTGGCGCCGATGGCGGCGAGGTCCATGAGCGATTGCCAGAGGCGTTGGCCGTTGGTGCGCAGGGTGTCGATGTCGAGGGCGGTGGCGGTCATGGGGTCAGGGCTTGTCGGGTTCGGTGGACGGCTCGCTGTAGCCGTCGAAGGGAGCGCGGCGCCGGCGCGCCGGCCCGGTGAGCGAGCGTTCGAGCTCCACCAGGTGCCGGCGCATCTCGGCCGCGGCCGGTGCGGCGCCCTGCCGGAGCGCGCCGATGAGATCGACGTGGCGGTGCGCCACGCAGACCTGGCCGCCGTGGCGCTTGAAATGCGCCATGAGCAGCGAGGTGGTGGGCATGAGCCCGGTGAGCAGGCGCAGGTACACGGGGTTGCCGTGCATGCGCGCGAGCGCGTTGTGGAATTCGCCCGAGAGCCGGATCGCCTCGGGCCGGTCGCCGCGCTGGTCGGCCTCGAGCTCGTCGCGCGCCAGGGCTTCGAGCTCGGCCACCTGCGCGGGCGTGAGGCGCCCGCCCAGGCGGCGCGCCACCTCGCACTCCACCATGCGCCGCGCCTCGAACACGTGGCGCGCGTCGGCCTCGTCCGGCTGCGGCACGCGCGCGCCGCGGTTGTGCAGCAGTTCGATCACCTGGTCCTGCGCCAGCCGCTGCAGCGCCTGCCGCACCACCGTGCGCGAGACGCCGAACTCGGCCGCCATGGCCTCTTCGCGCAGGCGCTGGCCGGGCTCCAGGCGGTGCTCCATCACCGCGCGGTACACGGCCTGGTAGACCCGGTCGGTGGCGGTGGGCGCACCCGCCTCGGCCTCGGGGGCCAGGGCGGCGGCGGCGGCAGGCGGCAGTCGGGCGTTCACGTTCACGCCAGCGATGAAACCACACGTTCGGCCAGGCGCACCAGCGAGCGGTCGCTGCCCGCAGGGCCCAGCAGGGAAATGCCCAGCGGCGCATCGGCGCGGCGCGCCAGCGGCAGCGTGAGCTGCGCGAAGCCCGACAGGCCGGCCACGCAGAGCAGGCGGATGGCGCGGTTGCGGTAGTCCTCGAGCGCGGACTCGGGCTCGTCCACGCGCGGCGCGATGTCGGGCATGGTGGGCAGCAGCAGCACGCCGTCGCGCCCGAGCAGCGCCGCCAGGTGGGCGCGGAAGCGCTCGCGGAAGGCGCGCGCGCTCGCCGCCTGCGCGTCGGTGACCTGCGCGCTCCACGCGAAGCGCTCGGCCACGCCCGGGCCCAGCGGCGGCGCGAAGCGGCGGATGAAGCCGCCGTCGACCTGCCAGGCCTCGGCACCCTGCAGGTGGCGGAAGTGCCAGTACATGTCGTCGATGCCGTCGAGCACGGTCTTCACGGGCCGGGCCTTGCCCAGCACCGCTTCGATGGCGCGGCGCGCGGGCGCGAGCGCCTTGGCCGCGGCCGGCGTGGCCAGGGGCCAGAGGTCGCTGGGCGCGAGCAGGCGCACGGCCTCGGGCAGCGGCGCGGGGTCGTCGCCGAGCAGCACGTCGGCCACGCGCGCGAAGGTCGGCACGTCGCGCGCGAACCAGCCGCAGGTGTCGAAGCTGGGCGCGAGGTCGAGCGCGCCGTGCAGGCTCACGCGGCCGTGGGTGGGGCGCAGGCCGACCAGGCCGCAGTGGCTGGCGGGCGCGCGCACCGAGCCGCCGGTGTCGGTGCCGAGCGCGAAGTCGCACAGGCCGTGCGACACCGCCGCGGCCGAGCCCGAGGACGAGCCGCCCGCGATGCGCTCGGGCGCGGCGCCGTTGACGGGCGCGCCGAAGTGCGCGTTGCGCCCGTTCATGGAAAAGGCGAGCTCGTCGGTGACGGTCTTGCCCACGAAGCGCGAGCCCGCGTCGAGCAGGCGCTGCACCGTGGGCGCGGTGGTGGTCTGCACGCCCAGCAGCGCCAGCAGCAGCGGCTGGCCGCCGCTGGTGGGGTAGCCGGCCACGTGGAACAGGTCTTTCACCCCGAAGCCCAGGCCCGCGAGCGGGCCGGTGGGCGCGTGCGGCACCGGCGCCGCGGGGTAGGGCATGAAGGCGTGGGCGGGGTCGTGGTGGACGTCGGTGTGGGGCATGGGGCGGTGCTCAGGCGGTGGCGGCGGTGGGGTGGCTGGCCTCGCTCACGAGCCAGCAGCGCGCGCGGTGGCCGGCGTCGATCCAGGTGCTGTCGGGGCGCGCGTCGAAGCAGCGCGGCTGCGCCTGCGGGCAGCGCTCGGCGAAGGCGCAGCCCGCGGGCAGCGCGGTGAGGTCGGGCGGCGAACCGGCGATGGTCTGCAGCCGCGCGCCTTTCTCGAGCGCACCGTGCGCGCGGCTGCGCAGCAGCGCCTGGGTGTAGGGGTGGCGCGGCGCGCGCAGCAGCGTGGCGGCCGGGCCCTCTTCGACGATGCGGCCCGCGTACATCACGGCGATGCGGTCGGCCACCTCCACCGCGGCGCCGATGTCGTGCGTCACGAAGACCACCGACAGGCCGAGCTCGCGCTGCAGTTCGCGCAGCAGCAGCAGGATCTGGATCTGCACCGTGGCATCGAGCGCGGTGGTGGGCTCGTCGGCCAGCAGCAGCTGCGGCTGGCAGGCCAGGGCCAGCGCGATCATGGCGCGCTGGCGCATGCCGCCCGACATCTCGTGCGGGTAGGCCTGCAGGCGGCGCTCGGGGCTGGGGATGCGCACGCGCTCGAACAGCTGCAGCGCGCGCCGCTGCGCCTCGGCCGCGCCCACGGGCTCGTGGCGGCGGATCGCTTCGGTGATCTGCCGGCCCACGGTGTAGACCGGGTCGAGCGCGAGCAGCGGCTCCTGGAAGATCATGGAGGCCACCTTGCCGCGGTAGTCGGCGAGCGCGCGCGGGCCCAGGCCCAGCACGTCGTGACCCGCGACGCGGATCCGGCCCTCGATGCGGGTGCGCGCGGGCGGGTGCAGGCGCAGCAGGCTGCGCAGCGTCACGCTCTTGCCCGAGCCCGATTCGCCGATCAGCGCCACCACCTCGCCGCGCCGCAAGCGCAGGTCGACCCCGCTCACCGCCTCGACCGGCTTTTTGCCGCCGGTGAAGGTGATGCGCAGGTCGCTCAGTTCGACGTGGGCGTCGTCGCCGTCGGGGGTGTTCATGCGGCCTCCAGCGAAACGAAGGGCGTGGCCACGGGCGCGGCCGGCGCCTGGGGGTGGCCGCTGCCGGCCACGTGCAGCCAGCACGCGGCCTGCTGGCCGTGCGGCGTGGCGAGCAGCTCGGGCATGTGCTGCGAGCACACCGGCGCGGCCTGGGCGCAGCGGGTGTGGAAGCGGCAGCCCGAGGGCGGGTTGATCGGGTTGGGCGGGTCGCCCGCCAGCGGCGGCGCCTCGGTGCGGCGGTCCGGGTCCATGGACGGCACCGAGGACAGCAGCGCGCGGGTGTAAGGGTGCGCGGGGTGCTCGAACAGCGCCTCGCTGTCGCCGATCTCCACCACCTGGCCCAGGTACATCACCATCACGCGGTCGCTCATGAAGCGCACCACGTTGAGGTCGTGGCTGATGAAGATGTAGGTCAGGCCGAACTCGGCCTTGAGGTCGAGCAGCAGGTTGAGCACCTGCGCCTCCACCGACTTGTCGAGCGCCGACACCGCCTCGTCGAGCAGGATCAGGCGCGACTGCAGCGCCAGCGCGCGCGCGATGTTCACGCGCTGGCGCTGGCCGCCCGAGAGCTCGTGCGGGTAGCGCTCGGCGAAGCGGCGCGGCTCCAGGCCCACGCGCGCGAGCAGGTCGCGCGCGCGCTCGATGGCCTCGCGCTTGCCCAGGCCGTGCACCTGCGGCGCGAAGGCGATCGATTGCTCCATGGTCAGGCGCGGGTTGAGCGAGGCGTAGCTGTCCTGGAACACCATCTGCGCCTGGCGCCGGAAGGCCTTGAGCGGCAACGCGCGCTCGCCCACGGTCTGGCCGTCGAACACGATCTCGCCCGCGTCGGGCGCGATGAGCTGCATCAGCAGCCGCGCGGTGGTCGATTTGCCGCAGCCCGACTCGCCGACCACGCCCAGGGTCTCGCCCTTGAGCACGTCGAAGTCGATGCCGTCGACCGCGCGCACCACGCCGCCGCCGCGGCCCAGCGCATCTTTCTTGAGCGGGAAATGCTTGACCAGGCCGCGCACGCTCAGGAGCGGCTGGGCCGGACCGCCGATGTCGGGGGTGCTCAAAGGCATGCGGACCTCCTCACTGCTTGATGTCCATGGCCGTGCGCAAGCCGTCGGCCAGGCCGTTGAAGGCGATCGAGGTGATGAAGATCATCACACCCGGCAAGGCGGCCAGCCAGGGCTGCAGGTAGATGGCGGTGCGCAGGGTGTTGAGCATCAGGCCCCACTCGGGCTCGGGCGGCTTCACGCCCAGGCCCAGGAAGCTCAGGCCCGACGCCAGGATCATGCTCACCGCGATCAGGCTGGTGGCGTAGACGAACACCGGCCCGAGCACGTTGCCCAGCACGTGCACGCGCACGATGGTGAAGGCGTTGGCGCCCGAGGCGCGCGCCGCGTCCACGAACTCGCGGCCGCGGATCTGCGTGGTCACGCTCTCGGCCACGCGCGCGATCGGCGGGATGAACACGATGGTGAGCGAGATCAGCGAGTTGGTGATGCCCGCGCCCAGCGCACCCGACAGCGCGATGGCCAGCAGCACCGAGGGGAAGGCGTAGAACACGTCGATGGTGCGCATGAGCACCGTGTTGAGCGCGCCGCCCGCGTAGCCCGCGGTGATGCCGATGACCGAGCCCAGCACGAAGGCGCAGACCACCGGCGTGATGCCCATGAACAGCGACAGCCGTGCGCCCACCATGAGGCGCGAGAGCATGTCGCGGCCGAGCTCGTCGGTGCCCAGCGGGTGGCCCTCGAAGCCGATGGGCTTCAGGCGCTTGAGCATGCTGGCCTGGTAGGGATCGGCCGGCGCGAGCCAGGGCCCGAACACCGCCAGCAGCAGGAGCAGCAGCACCACCGCGGCGGCCGCCAGGGCCACCGGGTCGCGCAGGAAGCGCCGGCCCACCGTCTGCCAGTAGCCGGGGGACCGTTCGAAGGCGGCGGCCGCTGGGGCCGCGGCGGACAGGGCGATGTCGTTCATGCGGGGCTCCGGTCAGCGGGAAATGCGCGGGTCGAGCAGGGTCTGGATCACGTCGACCACCAGGTTGAGCACCACGAAGAACAGGGCGAGCACCAGGATGGTTCCCTGCAACAGCGGCAGGTCGCGCTGGAAGATCGCCGAGTTCAGCAGGAAGCCCGTGCCCGGCCACGAGAACACGGTCTCGATCAGGATCGAGCCGCCCAGCAGGTAGCCCAGCTGCAGGCCCATGACGGCGAGCGCGGTGGGCGCGGCGTTCTTCACCACGTGGCCGAACACGCCGAGGTCGGTCAGGCCCTTGGCGCGCAGGCCCACGATGAACTCCTGCGCCAGGATCTCGGCCACCAGCGCGCGCACGGTGCGCGCGATGATGCCCATGGGGATCACGCTCATGGTGATGGCGGGCAGGATCATGTGCTGCACGTGGGCCCAGTCCCAGGCCCAGTCGCCCGAGCCGCCCGGGCCCGCGCCGCCCGGCGGCAGCCAGGCGAGCGTGGCCGAGAACACGATCACCATGAGCATGCCCAGCCAGTAGTGCGGCACGCTCACGCCCAGCACCGAGGTCAGCGAGGCCGCCTTGTCGAGCCAGGAGTTCTGGAAGTAGCCCGCGACGAAGCCGAACAGGCAGCCGAAGACGAAGCCGATCAGCGTGGCCAGCACGGCCAGCCGCAGCGTGTTGCCGACCGCGCGGAACACCTCTTCGGTGACCGCGCGGCCCGAGGCGATGGACGTGCCCAGATCGCCCTGCAGCGCGCGCCACACCCACGAGGCGAATTGCTCGGGGTAGGAGCGGTCGAAGCCGTAGAGCCGGATGAGCTGCTGCTGCAGCTCGGCCGAGGCGTCGGGCGGCAGGATGGACACCAGCGGATCGCCCGGCGACAGGTGCACCAGGGCGAAGCACACCAGCGCCACCCCCAGCATGATGGGCAGGGTGTAGACCACCCGGCGCAGCAGGAAGGCGATCATGGGCGGCGTCCGTCGGGGCTCAGTCCATCGAGACCGGGGCCAGGTCCACGAACCAGCTGCGCGGCTGGACGAAGCCCTTGATCTTGGTGCTCATGGCGCGCGGGCCCACGTCGTGCGCGATCCACACGAAGGGCGCTTCTTCGACGATGCGCGCGTGCAGCTTGGCCAGCGCCTCGTCGCGCTTCTTGTCGTCGAAGGTGGTGCGCGCGTCGGCGATCAGCTTGTCGAACTCGTCGTTGCCGAAGTAGCCCCAGTTGTTCGAGACCGGCGGGAAGGTCTTGGTGCTGGTGAAGCGCACCATGGCGAAGAACGGGTCCATGGCCGCATAGCTCACGTTGGTGGCGTGCGCGCCGTTGGCCGACGGGTCCTTCGCGCCCTTGCGCCAGTTGGTGAACAGGGTGTTCCACTCGATCACGTCGAACTCGACGTCGAAGTAGCACTGCTTGAGCGACTGCTGCACGAACTCGTTCATGGGCAGCGGCTGCATCTGGCCCGAGCCCGAGGCCGAAATCTGCACCTTGACCTTCACCGGCTTGGCGGCCGAAAAGCCGGCCTGGGTCATGAGGGCCTGGGCGGCCTTCACGTCGTACTTGATGTCGAACTTGGGGTTGCCCCACCAGGGGTGGCCCGGGGGCACGGTGCCCTTGGGCACGGCCATCATGCCGCCCAGCAGGGTCTTGAGGCCTTCACGGTCCACGCACAGGTTGGCCGCGTGGCGCACGCGCTTGTCGAGCCAGGGCGAGCCTTCGGCGAACGAGAGCTGCCAGGGCCACACGTGCGGCTGCGCGTTGCTCTCGATCTTGAAGCCGCGCTGGCGGATCTGGGGCATGGCGTCGGGCGCGGGCGCCTCGATCCAGTCGACCTGGCCCGACAGCAGCGCCGCGGTGCGCGCGTTGGCCTCGGGCATGGGCAGCATCACCACGCGGTCGACCTTGGGCGTGCGCTTGGGGTCCCAGTAGGCCTTGTTGGCCACCACCTCGAGGCGCTCGCGCGGCACGAAGCGCGCCATCTTGAACGGGCCCGAGCCCGAGGCGTCGGCCGCGAACGCGGTCCAGGCGGCCTTGGCCTTGTCGGCCGGCGTCGCGCCTTGCGCGGCGTCGAACTTCTTCTGCCAGTGCGCGGGCGAGGCGATGAACAGGTTGGTGAGGTTGAGCGGCAGGAAGGCGTCGGGCTCGCTGGTGGTGAGCTCCACCGTGAGGTTGTCGATCTTGCGCGCGCTGCGCAGCGTGGGCATGCGCGAGGCGGTCACGCCGACCTGGCTGGCGTCGAAATGCACCGCGTCCTTGTCGAGCACCTTCTGCACGTTCCACACGATGGCGTCGGCCGTGAGGTCGGAGCCGTCGTGGAACTTCACGCCCGGGCGCAGCTTGAAGACCCACTTGGTCTTGTCCTTGTCGTCCACCTTCCACGAGGTGGCCAGGCCGGGCACCAGCACGCTGGGGGCGTCGGCCTTGGACAGGTCCCAGTGCGTGAGCGCGTCGTACATCGGAATGCCGGTGAAGCGGTTGCCCTCGAAGCCCTGGTCGGGCTGGCCCAGGGTGCGCGGGATGTCGGCCGCCGTCATGGCGATGCGCAGCACTTTTTCCTGCGCCAGGGCGCTGCCGCCGAAGGCCGCGAGGCAGGCCGCAGCGGCCAGGGACAGGCCCAGGGAACGGGGGGCGAAACGGGAGGAAGCGGTGGTCCGGTTCATCGTGACTCCAGCAAGGGTCGTTGGGATGGGGCGTTGTGGTGCGCCGGGGGTTGGCAGGCTTTTTGTATGCAATCACCGTGCCACGCGGCGGCGCACCGACGCGCAGCGCGAGCGCCCGTTTTGTATGCAAAACGCCCCGACATGGGGCCTGACCCGGCACTGAAATGAAGATCCTGCTGATCAACCCCAACACCTCGCGCGGCATGACCGAAGGCATCGCCGCGGCAGCGCGCGCGGTCGCCGCGCCGGGCACGCGGATCGTGGCCACGCAGCCCACCTTCGGTCCGGTGTCCATCGAGAGCCACTTCGACGAAGCCATCGCCGCGGCCGGCGTGGCCGAGCAGGTGCGCCTGGCCGCCGAGCCGCCCGACGCGGTGGTGATCGCCTGCTTCGGCGACCCGGGGCTGGACGCCGCGCGCGAGGCCACGTCGGCGCCGGTGATCGGCATCGCCGAGGCCGCGTTCCAGGCCGCGGCCCTGCTGAGCACCGGCTTCTCGGTGGTGACCACCATGACGCGCACCTGCGTGATGGCCGAGCGGCTGCTGCAGCGCTACGGCATGCACCACGCCTGCCGCGGCGTGCACGGCACCGACGTGCCGGTGCTCGCGCTGGAAGACTGCAGCCCCGACACCCTGAACCAGCTGGAAGCGGCCGCGCGCACCGCCCTGGCGCGTGACCGCAGCGGCGCCATCGTGCTCGGCTGCGCGGGCATGGCGCCGCTGTGCCGCACGCTCGGCGAGCGCCTGGGCGTGCCCGTGATCGATGGCGTGGCGGTGGCGGTGAAGTGGGCGGAAAGCCTGGTGTCGCTGGGCCTGCGCACCAGCGCGCACGGCGACTATGCGCCGCCGCTGCCCAAGCCCATGGCGGGCTGGGCGGGGGCGCTGCGCTGGTGAAAGCACGGGCACGGCTCAAGCAACCACATTGGAGCCATAATGGTTCCATTCGCCACGGAGCAGCGCCATGCCGACCAACCTGACCCTCAAGGGCATACCCGATGAGCTCTACGCGCAGCTCAAGAGCGCTGCCGAGCTGCACCACCGCAGCCTCAACAGCGAGGCCATCGCGTGCCTGGAGGGCGCTTTGCTGCCCCGCCGGCTGAGCGCCCAGGAGCGGGTCTCCCGGGCCCGCGCGTTGCGCGCTGGCCTCAAGCCGGGCGCGTTCAAGCCGGCCGACATCGACACCGCCAAACGGCAGGGGCGCAAGTGATCGTCGTCGACACCAACGTCATCGCCTACCTCTACCTGCCCGGGCCGTACACCGCCGCGGCCGAGGGCTTGCTGCTGACCGATGGCGACTGGGCCGCGCCCGTCCTGTGGCGCAGCGAATTGCGCAACATCCTCTCGACCTACCTGCGCAAATCCCTGTTGGCGCTCGAAGACGCCTACCGCATCCAGCGCGAAGCCGAAGCGCTGATGGCCGATCGCGAATACGAGGTGGACTCGCTCGATGTGCTGCAGCTCGCCCAGTCCAGTGGATGCAGCGCCTACGACTGCGAGTTCGTGGTGCTGGCCCGCCGCCTGGGCACGGCGCTGATCACCCAGGACGCCAAGCTGCGACAGGCCTTCGCCGACGACACCCGCGCACTCGCGCGGATCTGACCCCGGCCAGGCCGCTCAGGCCCGCACGCCCTTGCGGAACGCGGCCCAGCCGCGCGCGCGCAGTTCGCACGCGGGGCAGCTGCCGCAGCCCCAGCCCCAGTCGTGGCGGTGCTCGCGGTCGCCGAGGTAGCAGGTGTGGCTGTGCTCCACGATCAGGTCGATCAGCGCGTCGCCGCCGAGATCGCGCGCGAGCCGCCAGGTGTCGGCCTTGTCGATCCACATCAGCGGCGTGTCGACCAGGAAGCGCTGGTCCATGCCGAGCGAGAGCGCGAGCTGCATGGCCTTCATGGTGTCGTCGCGGCAGTCGGGGTAGCCCGAGAAATCGGTTTCGCACACGCCGGTGACGAGGGCGCTGAGGCCGCGCCGGTAGGCCAGCGCCGCGGCCAGCGTGAGAAACAGCAGGTTGCGCCCCGGCACGAAGGTGTTGGGCAGGCCATTGGCCTGCATGCGGAACGCCATGTCGCGCGTGAGCGAGGTTTCGGACACCGAGCCCAGCACCGCGAGGTCGAGCACGTGGTCGGGACCGAGCTTGCGCGCCCAGTCGGGGAACTGCGCGCGCAGGTGGTGCAGCACGTTCAGCCGCGCATCGAGTTCGACGTGGTGGCGCTGGCCGTAGTCGAAGCCGACGGTCTCGACATGGTCGTAGCGCTGCAGGGCGTGGGCGAGGCAGGTGGTGGAGTCCTGGCCGCCGGAGAAGAGGACGAGGGCGCGGGTGTGGCGTTGGGGGTCGGGCATGGGGCGATGTTAGAACGTTCGCCCCGCGCGAAGCCCCTCAGTGCATCAACCGCTCCGACCGCCGCGCCGCGTGGTCGCGGCTGGTGGCCAGCATGCGCAGCAGCGCGCGGTTGGCCTGGTCGAGCGTGATCTCGTGGCGGCGGCACACGGTCTCGAGGCGGTCGATGCGTGTGGGATCGCCCATGGCGCGCGCCACGTCGAGCAGCGGAAAGTACGGGCCGTCGCGGCGCAGCAGCGCGTCGGTGATGCGCGGGGGCAGCGGCAGGCGGTGCAGCAGGTCGGCCAGCGGCTGGTGCAGCAGCAGATCGAGCTGCGCGAGCGCGGCCGTGGTGTAGACCTCGGCGCGCAGCAGGTCGTCCGAGCCGCTCGCGAGCAGGTGGTGCGCCAGGCGCGAGCGCATCACCATGGCGTAGCGCACGGGCTGCAGGTCGGGGTCGGGTTCGAGCTCGGGCAGCTGCTCCACGAGCCATCGGCCGAGCTCGCGAAAGCCCAGCATCATGAGCGCGTGGCGCAGCGAGCCGATCTCGCGGTGCGCGCCGTAGGCGGCCGAGTTCACCAGCGAGAGGATGCGGTAGATCAGCACCGGGTCCTGGCGCACCAGGCGTTCCAGGTACTCGATCGAGCACTCTTCGTCGTCGATCACCGCGAGCACCTGCTCCACCACGCGGCGGTCGTAGCGCAGCGGGGCGTGGCGGTGGGCCTTCATGACGTCGGCCACGGGCCAGTCGAGCACGGCGGCGGCGCCGGCCTGGTCGAGCGCCTGCTGCACGCGGGCCTGGGTGTCCAGGCCTTCGAGCCATTGGCCCGGCAGCGGTTCGAGCCGGTCGAGCGGGTCCACGTGCAGCAGGTTGCGGTGGTCCACGCCCGGCGAGGGCTGGCCGCGCAGCGCGCCGAGCGCGCCGCTGCGCACGAGCTGGTGGCCGCGGCGCTGCGCGGCCGACAGGCGCGCCAGGGTTTCCTGGCCCTGGAACATCGCCGCCGGCACCTCGATCGAGGTGTTGCGCACCGGCGGGCACTGCAGGGCCTGCTGCAGCAGCCGCGGCGTCTGCAGCGACACCAGCAGCGGCGGCGCGCCCTCGGGCCAGTCGTCACCCACGGCCTGCAGCAGGTGCTGGGCGTCCACGCCTTCGGGGTGGATGGCGCGCACGTACAGGCGCACCCCGGCGAGTTCGCGCGCGCGGTTCCACAGCGGCGCATAGGCCATGGCGACGCTGTCGAGGACGGAATGCGCGTTGAGCATGCGGGCGGGAATCAGATCTGGTTGAACAGGGACAGGCGTTGCACCTGCGCGTACGACTTGATCGCAGCATCGAGCGCGAGCTGCTGCTTCTGGAAGTCGGAAATACCCTTGACGGGGTCGAGGTCGGTGAGCCGCGATTGCTCGGTCTCGAGGTCGACCACGCGGTCTTTCATGAGGGTTTCCTGCGAATCGGCGCGGTTGAGCCATTCGCCCACGCGGCCGCGCGCCAGCAGCACGCTGTCGAGCGAGCTTTCCATCTCGGTCATGGCGCGGCCCAGTTCCTGGGTGCGGAAGGTCTGCTCGCCCGGGCCGTTGTAGCGCAGCGCGGCGACGGCGTTCTCGATCACGCCGAAGACGCTGGTGGGCCCGGTGTTGGCGGCGAGGTCCACGCGGTCGCCCGCGGCGGGGTCGCCGGTCATGGAAAAGCTCAGGCCGTCGGCGTTGATGGTGGCGCCGCTCACGTAGGGCACGCCCACGTGGCCGGGCACCGGCGTGCCGGTGGTGGTGTTGGTCAGGGTGTATTGCGTGACGCCGGCGACCACCGCGAAATCGACGCGGTAGTTGTCGCCCGTGAGAGCGGCCGTGTTGGTCACCTCGCCCAGGCTGGTGGTGACCGAGCCGGTATTGCTCGTGGGCACGCTGAGCGTGAAGCTGCCGTTGCCCTGGGGCACACGCATCCAGATGGCGTTGCCGTCGAGCGTCTGCGGCAGGCTGTTGTCGCCGGGCGCGGGCTGGCCGCGCAGGCCCTGGAAGACCACGCCGTTGCCGCTGGGGCTGTACACGTCCACGAAGGGCACCGAGTTGCCGCCCAGGCCGCCGTAGAGCGTGCGGCCGCTGCTGTCGGTGCGGTTGGCCACGGTGATGAGCTGCTCGCGCAGGCCTTCGAGCTGGCGCGCGATGTCGGCGCGTTCGGCGTCGGTGTACGAGCCGTTGCCGGCCGACACCAGCAGCTCCTTCACCTTGATCATGAGCTCGCCCGATTCGGCCAGGCCCGACTCGGCCTGCTGCAGGCTGGTGCGCGAGGCGTTGAGCGCACGCAGATCGGCCTCGAGCCGCGAGGAGCGGTTGCGCGAGGCCTCGTTGAGCGTGGCGGCCACGGGGTCGTCGCTGGCCTTGAGCACCTGCTTGCCGGTGGACATGCGCTCCTGCTGGCGCGCCAGCTCGGTCTGGCGCATGCCAAGCTGCGCCACGGTGCGGTCGTACTGGTTGGAGGTGGCGATGCGAAAACTCATGATCAGCGGCCCACGGTTTGCAGCAGGCTGTCGAAGGTGCTCTGCGCGATCTGCAGGAATTTGGCCGAGGCCTGGTAGGCCTGCTGGAACTGCAGCAGGCGCGCGGCCTCTTCGTCGAGGTTGACACCGGCCACGTTGGCGCGCGCCTGTTCGGCGGTGGTGGCCACGTTGCTCGAGAAGGCGGCCGAGAACTGGGCGTTCTGCACCCGCGAGCCGACGTCGGAGAACAGGCTCACGTAGCCGTCGGACAAGGCCGTGCCCTCGAAGGTGGCCAGGCTGCGCAAGGCGAGCATGCCGTTGGCGTTGCCCGCGTTCTGAGCGATGGCACTCGAAGGCGCGGCGCCGATGGCGAAGCTGTCGCCCGCGGTGGGCGTGCCGCGCAGCGTGAGGCTCCAGCCGTTGAACTGCAGCGGCTGGCCCGGCGTGTAGTTGTAGCTCGCGGGCGGGCCGGGGTTGTCGGGCGGCGGGTTGCCCGGGCCCAGGCCGGTGGCGCTGAAGGTGCCGTCGGCGTTGAAGGTGAGGGTGACCGGGTCGGTGAGGTTGGCCGAGGGCGCCCGCGCGTAGAGCGATTCCACGCTCATGCCCGCGGAATTGCCGGTGCCGGGCGTGACCAGCACCGGGCTGGCCACGGCCAGGCTCGACGGCGCGGCGATGGCCACCTGCAGGTTGCGCGCCGCGCCCTCGTAGGGGCGGATGCGGAAGCTGTCGCCCACGGCGGCGGGGCCGGCGCCGATGCTGAAGCTCAGGCCGTCGATCTCGGCGGGCAGCGTGGCCAGCGCGGTGGTCGTGCCGTCGGACAGGCGCCGCACCGAGAAGCCCGTGGCCTCCACGCGCAGCTCGTAGTCGGACGCGATCAACGCCTGCGGGTTGCTGACCGTGGCGGCCGCGGTGGCGGCGCTCGCGTTGGTGGGCGCAGGCAGGCCCTGGGCCGGGCCGGTGGGCACGAAGAAGTTGCCGCCCATGTTGCCCGCCAGATCCACGCCGAGCTGGTGCTGCTGGTTGATGAGCGAGGACGTGGCCAGCGCGATGCGGCCCACCTGGTTCTGGATCGCGCTCAGGTCGTCGTTGAGGAAGCGCAGCGTGCCCGCGAGCGCGCCGCTGCCCAGGGTGTTGGCGTCCAGCGGCGTGGCGAGCGCGCCCTGGGTGAACATGACGTTGATGCGCGAGGTGTCGAGCGGGTCGCGCTGCACCGCGAGCTTGCCGGTCTGCGTGCCCAGCACCAGCGGCTGGCTGCCGCCCAGGAAGACGTTGGCCGAGCCGCCCTCGCCCGGCACCACGCTGATCTGCGCGTACTGGCTCAGGTCGGCCAGCAGCTTGTCGCGCTGGTCGAACAGGTCGTTGGGCACGTGGCTGCCGCCCGCGGTCTCGATGATGCTGCGGTTGACGCCGGCGAGCTCGGTCGCAAGGCGGTTGATGGCGTCGACGTGCTCGCCCACCTGCTGCTGCGTGCTGTTGCGCAGCAGGTCGATCTGGCCCGCGGTGTCGCGCAGGCGCGCGGCGAAGGCGTCGGCGCGCGAGATCACCACCGAGCGCGCGGTGCTGTTGCTCGGCGAGGCCGACAGGTCGGCCCAGGCGTTGAGCATGTCGTTGAGCGCGCTGCCCAGGCCCTTGTCGCCCATGGGGAACAGGGCCTCGAGCTGCTCCAGGCGCTCCAGCCGCGCGGCGTCGCCGGCCGCGGTGGAAGCCGTGATGCGCGCCTCGCGCGTGAGGTGCGCGTTGTAGGCGCGGTCGACGGTGGCGATCTCCACGCCTTTGCCGAAGTAGCCGCCGCCGGTGGACTGGTAGCCCGCGTTCTGCAGCTGCACCGTCTGGCGCGAATAGCCTTCGGTGTTGACGTTGGCGATGTTGTGGCCGATGACCTGCAGCGCCGCCATGTTGGTGGTGAGCGCGCGGGTGGCGATGTTGAGCGATGACATGCGGAAGCTCCCCTCAGCCCTGGGCCCGCTGCAGCGACAGCGTGGTGTTGATGGCGCGGCTGAGCTTGGCCGCGTAGGCCGGGTCGGTGGCGTAGCCGGCGCGCTGCAGGCCGCTGGCGAAGCCCTGCACCGAGTGGCGCTGCTCCATCACGCCTTCGTAGCGCGGGCTGTTGCCGATCAGGCGCGCGTAGTCGCGGAACGATTCCTCGTAGGAGTCGTAGGCGCGGAACTTCGCGGTCACCTTGCGGGGCTCGCCGTCGATGTATTCGGTGGTGGTGATCTCGGCGACCTTGCCGGTCCAGCCGCCCGTGGCCTTGATGCCGAACAGGTTGAACGCGGGCGAGCCGTCGGCGTGGCGGATCTCGCCGCGGCCCCAGCCGCTCTCGTGGCCGGCCTGGCCGATCATGAAGGCCGCGGGAATGCCCGATTCGCGCGCCACGGCCTGGGCCGCGGCGCTGTGTTTCTCGACGAAGTCGGCCTGGCGTTCGGTGGCGCTCACGCGGTCCACCGTGCTGGGCATGCGCAGGCCGCCCGGGGCCTGCATGTCGGTGGCCTGGCCCGTGAGCTGGCGGCCGAGCTGGCGCTCGATGGCCTCGGACAGGCCGCCGGGCAGGCCCGAGAGCTGCACCGAAAACTGCTGGTCGAGCAGGTCCGTGCCCATGTTCTCGCCCTGGCTGTCCATGAGGCCGCTCTTGGCGGTGGCCTCGCGCATGCTCTTGAGCAGCTCGCGCATGAACAGCGCCTCGAACTGCTTGGCGGCTTCCTTGAGCGCGGCCTTGTCGTTGCCCGCGGCCTTGAGCGCGTTCAGCGAGGTCGGGTCGGCCGCCAGGCCGGCGGGCGTGATCGAGGTGCCGATGGCCATCAGATCACCTCCAGCTCCGCGTTGAGTGCGCCCGAGGCCTTGATCGCCTGCAGGATGGCGAGCAGGTCCTGCGGCGTGGCGCCGAGCGCGTTGAGCGCCTTCACCACGTCGGCCAGTTGCGCGGCCGGTCCCATGGACACGAGCGAGCCCTTGTCCTGGCTGATCTGGATGTTCGATTGTTCGCGCACCACGGTCTCGCCGCCCGACAGCGGGGCCGGCTGGCTGATGACGGGGGTGGTGCTGATGCTCACCGACAGGTTGCCGTGCGCCACCGCCACCGGGCTGAGCGTGACGGCCTGGTTCATCACGATGGAGCCGGTGCGTGCGTTGATCACCACCTTGGCCGTGGGCACGGCCGATTCGATGCGCACCTCTTCGACGCGCGCGAGGAAGGCCACACGCGCGCTCGGGTCGGCGGGCGCGTTCAGGCGCACCACGCGGCCGTCCACGGCCGCGGCCGTGCCCGCGCCCAGCGCCTTGTTGATCGCGTCGGTCACGCGCGTGGCGGTCTGGAAGTCGTTGCTGTTGAGGCCGAGGTCGAGCGTGCCGCCCGAGTGCAGCGGCGTGGGCACGGCGCGCTCCACCTGGCCGCCGCCGGGGATGCGGCCCGCGCTCAGGTGGTTGATCTGCACCTTGCTGCCGCCGGCCGAAGCGCCCGCGCCGCCGACCATGAGGTTGCCTTGCGCGAGCGCGTAGATCTCGCCGTCGGCGCCGCGCAGCGGCGACACCACCAGCGTGCCGCCGCGCAGCGACTTCGCATTGCCGATGGACGAGACGGTGACGTCGATCGCCTGGCCCGGCTGCGCGAACGGCGGCAGTTCGGCGGTGATCATCACCGCGGCCACGTTCTTGAGCTGCGGGTTCGCGCCCGCGGGCAGCGTGAGGCCGTGCTGCTGCAAAAAGTTGGCCAGGCTCTGGCCGGTGTAGGGCATCTGCGAGGTCTGGTCGCCGGTGCCGTCCAGGCCCACCACCAGGCCATAGCCCGTGAGCATGTTGCTGCGCACGCCCTGCACCGCCGCGATCTCCTTCACGCGCACGCTCTGGGCGGCGGCGGGCAGCAGCGCGAGCGCGCAGCAGACCACCATCAAGTGGCGCAGGCATCGGTCGATAAAGAAAGCAGGGCTCATGGCAGGACGGCCTAGGGGTTGCATGCCACCGATGGTGGCGGGTGTCAGAACGGCAGAACGCTCAAAAAGAAGCGCGCCAACCAGCCAATTGACATGGCTTCGCCCTGCGCGCCGCGGTTGCGCGACTCGATGCGCGCGTTGGCCACCTGGGTCGAGGGCACCACGTTGCCGGGCCGGATGTCGCGCGGGTTGATGGTGCCGGAGAAGCGCATCACGTCGACGTTGGCGTTGACGCCGATCTGCTTCTCGCCCACCACCACCAGATGGCCGTTGGGCAGCACCTGCTGCACCGTGGCCGTGATGGAGCCGGTGAAGGCGTTGTTCGCCTGGTTCTTGCCGTCGCCCGCGAAGGTGTTGCTGCTCTGCGCGCCCAGGCTTGACTTGGCCCAGGGCGACGAGCCGCCGAACAGCGGGATGGCGCTGATGCTGCCCGAGGCCTCGCCGCTGCGGTCGATCGAGGCCGAGGAGCTCTGGCTCGCGGTGACGCGTTCGGTGATCTGGATGGTGACGATGTCGCCCGGCAGCCGCGCGCGCGCGTCTTCAAGCGGCGGGCGGTAGCTCGCGGCCTGGAACAGGCCGCCGGTGGGCGCGGCGGGCGGCGTGGTCTGCACGTACTGCACCGGCTGCGCCGGCTGCAGGTCGACCTTGGGCTGGTTCTGCAGCGTTTCGCAACCGGTGGCCAGCAGGGCCAGGGCGAGCGTGAGGGCGAGGCGGATCATGGCGGGCCTTTCGGGAATCACAGCTGGCTCAGGCGCTGCAGCATCTGGTCCGAGGTCTGGATCGCCTTGGAATTCATCTCGTAGGCGCGCTGGGTCTGGATCATCTGCACCAGCTCCTGCACCACGTTGACGTTGGACGCTTCGGTGTAGCCCTGCATGAGGTAGCCCATGCCGGTGGCGCCGGGGGCCGAGGCCACGGGCGCGCCCGAGGCCACGCTCTCGCGGTACAGGTTCTGGCCCAGCGGCTCCAGGCCCGGCGGGTTGATGAAGTTGGCGAGCTCGATCTGGCCGATGCGCTGCGGCTGCGTCTGGCCGGTGATCTTGGCGCTCACGATGCCGTCGGACGAGATCGTGACGCTCTCGGTCTGCGCGGGCACGGTGATGCCCGCGGTGAGCGGGTAGCCGCTGTTGGTGACCATGCGGCCCTGGGCGTCGACCTGGAAGCTGCCGTCGCGCGTGTAGCCGGTGGTGCCGTCGGGCATCTCGACCTGGAAGAAGCCCGCGCCGTTGATGGCGACGTCGAGCGCGCGGCCCGACTGCTGCGGCGTGCCCTGCGTGAAATTGCGGCTGGTGGCCACGGTGCGCACGCCCAGACCCACCTGCAGGCCCGTGGGCAGCTCGGCCTGCTCGGTGCTGTTGGCGCCCACCTGGCGCAGGTTCTGGTACATCAGGTCTTCGAACACCGCGGTCGAGCGCTTGAAGCCGGTGGTGCTGACGTTGGCCAGGTTGTGCGAGATGACGTCGAGTTGCGTCTGCTGCGCGGTCATGCCGGTGGCGGCGGTCATCAGGGAATTGATCATGGCGATTCCTTTGCCTTTGCTTAGCTGACGTTGAGCAGTTGCGACGCGGCGCGGTCATTGCCTTCGCCGTTCTGCAGCATGCGCATCTGCAATTCGTACTGACGGGCCGCGGCGATCATGCCGACCATGGCCTCGACGGGGTTGACGTTGGAGCCTTCGAGCGCGCCGTCCTGCAGGCGCGCCACGGGGCTGGCGGGCAGCGGGTCGCCGCCGGCGCCGCGGAACAGGCCGTCCTCGCCGCGGCGGATCGGGTTGTCGGCGTCGGGCACGACCATCTTCAGGCGGCCCACCACCTGGCCGGGCTCGTTGCCCACGCGGGTGTTCACCGTGCCGTCGGCGCCGATGTCCACGTGCGCATTGGCCGGCACCACGATGGGCCCGCCATCGCCGAGCACCGGCAGGCCGTTGGCGGTCACGAGCGTGCCTTCGGCGTTGACCTCGAAGGCGCCCGCGCGCGTGTAGGCCTCGGTGCCATCGAGGCCTTGCACCGCGAACCAGGCGTCGCCCTGCGCGGCCACGTCGAGCGCGCGGCCGGTGATCTGGATGGCGCCGGGCTTGTGGTCGGCGCCGGCCGTGGCCTCGAGCGCGAACACGCGCGTGGTGGCGCCGTCACCGCGGATGGGCACGGCGCGGAAAGTGGAGAGTTCGGCGCGAAAACCCGGCGTGGACACGTTGGCCAGGTTGTTGGTCAACACCTGCTGGCGATGCGCCGCGGCGTTGGCACCGGTCATGGCGGTGTAGATGAAGCGGTCCAAGCACAAGTCCTTTCACTCGCCAGACGGCGCCAGCACGGCTGGCCACGACGGCTTGAGCGAATTGTGGGAATTCTTGAGGGTGGCCAATGCCGCGAACAACGTGCGCCGCGGGGGCCTATTCATCGCTTCACCGCGGGGCCGCGCGGCCCCGCGCGAGGTGCCCGCAAACGCCGCGCCCCGCGCGAAGACCGTCGTGCGACGGCCCCCGGGCGGGGCGCGAAAGGCGGGCGGCCACGCGGCGGCGGCGCGCCGGATCAGCGCATGTTGAGCAGCGTGCTCAGCACCTGGTCCTGGGTCTTGATGGTCTGCGCGTTGGCCTGGTAGGCGCGCTGCGCGGTCATCATGTTGACCAGCTCGGCGGTGATGTCGACGTTGGAGTCTTCGAGCGCGCCCGCGCGCAGCTTGCCGAAGTTGCCGCTGCCGGCCTCGCCGCGCAGCGGCTCGCCCGAGGTGAAGGTGGCCGACCAGTTGCCGCCGCTGCCCGGCTGCAGGCCCTGGGCGTTGCGGAAGTTCACGAGCGCGATCTGGCCCGCGGCACGGGTTTCGCCGTTGGAGTATTGGCCCGTGACCACGCCGTTCTCGTTGATCTTGAGGCCGATGAACTGGCCCGGGCGGTAGCCGTCCTGATCGAGCTCGGTGACGCCGAAGGCGGTGCCGAACTGGGTGATGTTGTTGAAGTCCAGGTTCACGTTGAAGGTGCCGTTGGGCGAGCTCAGCGCGAGCGGCGGGATCGTGGTGGTCGCGGTGTCGAGCGAGCCGTCGGCCAGGAAGTTCACGGTGAAGGGCGTGGACAGCGCGGGGTCGGCGCCGTTGACACCGGTGTAGACCTCCCAGCTGTTGTTGCCCACCTTGCGGAAGGCCAGGTTCACCGGGATCTCGATGCCCTGCGAATCGAAGCACACCAGCGAAGTGCCGTAGGTGGACAGCGGCGTGGGCGGCGTCGCGGTGTTCCACACCGGCGCGCGCGCGTCGAGGTTGAATTCGGCGGTGATGGTGCCGGTCTGCTGCGCCGGGATCGGGCTCGCGGTGGGCAGCGACAGGGGCACCGGGTTGAAGCTCAGGCGGTTGCCCGCCGCATCGGTGGGGTAGCCCATGAGCTGGCCGCCCTGGTTGGTGACGATGTTGCCCTGGTCGTCGAGCTTGAACATGCCGGCGCGGCTGTAGGCCACGGTGCCGTTGGGCATGGTGAGTTCGAAGAAGCCCGCGCCGTTGATGGCAACGTCGAGGTCGTTGCCGGTGATGGTGATGTTGCCCTGGGTGAACTGCTGCGACACCGAGGCCACCGACACGCCGATGCCCTGGTTCACGCCGCCGGCCGCGTTGACCGAGCTCGCGTACACCTCGGCGAACTCGGCGCGCGAGGACTTCATGCCCACCGTGTTGCCGTTGGCGATGTTGTGGCCGATCACGTCGAGGTTCTTGCTCGCGCTGTTGAGGCCGGAGAGTCCTTGCTGGAATGCCATGGTGGTTTCCTTGCGGTGCGGTGTCGGGGATTAGATGAAGGTGGTGATCTTGTCCTGGGACAAGGTGCTGCCGTCCTGCAGCTCGAGCTGCAGCTGGCCGTCCTTGTTGCCCACGGCGGTCACGGTGAGTCGCGTGAAGGTGGTGGCGTTGACCGGGGTGCCGCCGTTGGACGCGCGCACGCGGTAGCCCGCCACGTCGGTGGGGCTGTGGTCGCTGCCGTCCCAGTTGAACGAGTGCTGGCCCGCGGTGAGGCCGCCGAAGTCGAGCGTGTCGATCACGCTGCCGTCCTTGCCGATCACGTCGACCTGCACGTTGGAGGCCGCGGCCGGCAGGCGGAACGCGGCCTTGCCCACGGTGCCGTCGAAGCCGAACTGCGTGCCCGCGACCAGGGCTTCGCGGCCGATCAGCGACACGCCCTGCATGGTCTGCATGGCCGAGTACTGCGCGGCCATGCCCTTGAGCGTGGTGTTGAGCGACTCGATGCCCGCGACCGTGTTGATCTGGGTCATCTGCGTGGTCATCTGCGCGTTGTCCATCGGGTTCATCGGGTCCTGGTTGTTGAGCTGCGCGACCAGCAGCTTCAGGAACCGGTCCTGCGTGGCCTCGGCGTTGGTGGCCGAGGTGGCGGACTTGGCGGTGGAGCTGCCGACGGTGTTGCCGAGGCCGGACAGATCCAGGGGGTTGGAGAACATCATGGTGCGGGTTCCTCGAAGGGCCTCACTGGCCCATCTGCAGCGTCTTGAGCATCAGGCTCTTGGCGGTGTTCATCACCTCGACGTTGTTCTGGTACGAACGCGAGGCCGAAATCATGTTGACCATCTCCTCCACCGGGTTCACGTTGGAGTGGGTCACGTAGCCCTGCGCGTCGGCGCTGGGGTGGTTGGGTTCGAACACGCGGCGGTTGGGCGTGTCGCTCTCGGTGATGTTCTGCACCTTCACGCCCGCGCTCGCCTGCCCGCCCATGGGCACGGTCTGGAAGTGGATGTGGCGCGCCTTGTAGGCCTTGCCGTCGGGCCCGGCCACGGCGTCGGCGTTGGCCAGGTTGCTGGCCACCACGTTGAGCCGCTGCTGCTGCGCGCTGATCGCGCTGCCGCTGACGTTGAAGATCTGGAACATGGACATGGCGAGGTCCTTTCAGGCGCTCACTGGCCGGTGATGGCGCTGAGCATGGTTTTCACGTGCCCGTTGATGAAGCGCAGCGTCGACTCGTAGCGGATGGTGTTGTCCACGAAGGCCGCGCGCTCGCGGTCGAGGTCGACCGAGTTGCCGTCCTGCGAGGGCTGGGTCTGCACCGCGTAACCGAGCTTGGGGTCGCCGCCCGCGCCGGCGGCCGCGCCCACGCTGCTGAAGTGGCGCGCGTCGGTGGTGGCCGCGGGGCCGGTGCCGGCCGCGCCGCCCGCGGCGTTGCGCAGCGCGGCCGCGAAATCGAGGTCGCGCGCGGCGTAGCCGGGCGTGTCGGCGTTGGCGATGTTGCTGGCGATCACCTGCTGGCGCTGCGAACGCAGCGTCAGCGCCTTGGCGTGGAAGTCCAGCCGGTCGGTCATCTGTTCGAGCATGCTCACCTCGCAGGCGGGGAATCGGGGCCGGCGCCGGAAGCGGTCCGGGGCCGGGGCGTGCGGGCATTGTCAAAAGACTTGAGGGGAGCCAATGGGGCGAACAGCGGCCGGCCAACCCGTCATTTCCCCGCTTAGCCCCGGCGCGGGATGCCTAGAGTGCCGGGCTGTCCCTGTGTCTTTTTCCTGTCTGGAGCGCCCCATGAACCGCCCCGCCTTCCGATTGCTGCTGACCGTGGGTTTCTCCCTGGTGCTGCTGGCCGCGGCCGCCAGCGCCCGCGCCACCGAACCGGGCGGCCTGGAAAAGCTCGCGCGCGACTTCCTGCAGCCCGCGGTCGACCAGGCCGTGGCCGAACAGGGTGGCAAATCGCTGCGCGCCGAGGTCGTGATGGGCAACCTGGACAGCCGGCTGCGGCTGGCGCCGTGCAACGGCATCGAACCCTTTCTGCCGCCGGGCGGGCGCCTGTGGGGCCGCAGCCGCGTCGGGCTGCGCTGCGTCGACGGGCCCACGCGCTGGTCGGTCTACATCCCGGTCACGGTGCAGGCCTTCGGGCCGGCCTGGGTGCTCAAGGCCGCGGTGCCGGCCGGCGAAACCCTGACTCAAGCCCACGCCGAACGCGCCGAAGTCGATTGGGCCGCCCACCCGTCACCGGTGCTGGCGCTGCCGGAACGCTGGCTGGGCCAGCCGGCGGCCTTCGCCCTGACCCCGGGCCAGGTCATCCGCGAGAACATGGTGCGCGCTGCCCAGGCCTTCGACGCCGGCAGCGCCGTGAAAGTGAGCGCCAACGGTGGTGGCTTTGCCGTGAGCGTGACGGGCCAGGCCCTGAACACCGGCTACGTGGGCCAGGCGGCGCGCGTGCGGCTGCCCTCGGGCAAGATCGTCAGCGGCACGGTGCGGCCCGACCTGACGGTGGAATTGCCTCTTTGAGGCCTCTCTGCGGCAGGCGCTGTACGACCAACGGTTGAAAAGCACCCTCAAAACCCTAAAGTTCTGGAGATCGCGACCGATACGACAACGACATTGCCCCGAAAACCGGGGACGGAGCGTGACATGAAAGTCGATTCCTCTAGCGCGGATTCCTACATTGGCAGCGTGGCCGGTGGCCCCCACAAGGCGGCCACCCCGCCGGCCGCGGCCGTCGAAGGCGCCGCCAAAGGCACCAGCAACCCGCAACCCGGCGTGACGCTGACCCTGTCGTCGAACGCGACGGTGGGCGCATCGGGCAGCGAGGTGTTCAACGCCGAGAAGGTCGAAGCCATGAAGCAGGCCATCGCCGCCGGCACCTTCCAGGTCAACCCGGAAGCGATCGCGGACAAGCTGCTGTCGAACGCCGCCGAAATGCTCAACGCCGCTCGCGCCTGAACACCCCCACCATGAGCCTGCTGCCCCCGCCCGCCGCCCCCTGGATCGCCCGCCTCAACGGGCAACTGGACGGGCTGGAGCGCGCCCTGCTGCAGGGCGACGCGCCCGCGGTCGAGGCCGCCAGCGCTGCCGTGCAGGCCGCGCTGCAGCAAGCCCCGCGCTCGGCCGATCTGCAGGCCGGCCATTTCGAGGCGCTGCGCGAAGCCGCCCGCCGCTTCACCCAATTGCGCGCGGCCACGCTGCGCGCCGCCGCGCTCAACGAGCGCGCGCTGGGCAGCCTGCTGCCCGACCACCTGCAAAAGCCCACCTACCAGGGGCTGAGCCAGGCGGGTGCCCGCCGCTACGCGGCGCGCTGACACTTCCTTTTTCCGTTGCCGGCCCGCTGGCCTGCGCTCACCAGCGCAGGGCCTTGGCGTGCTCCGGCGTGTACTCGTCGATCGGCCCCGGGTGCGGCCCTTCGCGTTCGAGCAGCGCCGGGTCCTGCACGTAGACGAAGGCCTGAACGGGCCGCTCGGGCGCGTCCAGCGGCACCACGTCGATCGCCACGCGCTGGTAGCCGCCCGGCTCGCCGATGCGCTCGAGCGCGTCCATCGCGGCCAGGGCCGCGTCGTCCACCTCGAACAACTGGCCCTTCACCGGCAGGCCCTTGCCGGGCGCCAGGAACAGGCAGGGCAGCACCGACTCCACCAGGTGCATCGGGTAGGGCATCGCGGTGCGGTATTCGCCGGGCAGGCGCCGGCCGCGGTTGACGTGGGCGTTGGGATAGCCCTCCTTGAGAGAGCCATAAACGAACAACAGGGTCATGGGGAAACCAGCCATACGGCCGGCGTAGCAGGGCCAAACCGCCGAGTCTGCCCGAAGTGACGACCGGTCCGCCGGCCCCGCGCCGCGACCGGCGCTCACCGATACCCGGGCGTTTTCCACTTTCCCCGTCGGGGCGCGCGCCGCACGCCCCGGCCCGCCGCATGCCTCCTGCCAGCCGCCCCGCTCCACCCCCCGCTTCCCTGGCCGTGCAACGCCGCCTGTTCGCCCGGCCGGTCCTCGAACTCTGGTCGGCCCAGCACGGCCGCGCCAGCGGCCTGCAGAGCCGCTGCTGGGACGCCCTGCTCGCCCAGGCCGGTGGCCAGGCCGCGCTGCCCGCGCGCATGCCCTTCCTGCCGTCCGACTGGATGCGGCTGTTCGGCCATCTGCTCGACACCGACCCCGGGCTCGCGCCCCCGGCCACCGAGCAGCTCGTGCGCCTGCTCACCGTGGCGCTCACGCGGCCGCGCAACCTGCTCGACCTGAGCGGCATCGACGCGCTGCTGTTCGAGGCCTTCGAACAGCTCGGCGGCATGACGGTGTTCCTGGGTTTTCGCCGCCAGCGCCGGCCGGCCGTGGACACGCTCAAGGCCCCGGCCTGGCTGCGCGTGGCGCCGGGCTGGTTCGCGGGCCTGCCCGAGGTGGGCGAGCTCTGGCTGCCTTCGCCGCTGGCGCGCTCGCTCGACCTGCGTGGCCTGCCGCGCCTGAAGGCCGTGCACCTGCTCGACCCCGTGCACGCGCAGCTGCAGGAGCACATCGCGCGCCCCGCAGGTTGCGGATTGCCGGTGCTCGGCTTCACGCGCCGCACCGACGCGCCCTCGCTGGGCGACTGGGTGGCGCGCCGGCCGCGCGCCCAGGCGGCGCTCGCGCGCGCCCTGCGCCGCGCCGACACCGCGCGCCGGCTGCGCCCGCCGCAGGCGCCGCGCGACTGGGCGTGTGCGCTGCGCACGCTGCTGGTCGACCGGCACGGCTTCCGGCCGGCCGACGTCGACGCGCTGGAGACCGTGCTGCTCACGCACCTGGAGCAGCCCGGCGCCACGCTCGACCTGAGCCCGCTGCCCGCGCCGCTGCTCGAGGCCTTCGACGCGCTCGGGGGCATGGCCTTCTTTGCGGCGGTGCGCACCGGCATGCTGCCGCCGCTCACACGGCTGGTGCCGCCGCGCGCGCTGTCCAGCGTGCCGGCCTACCTGGCATTGCTGCCCGATCTTGAGGAACTGTGTCTGCAGCCCGGCGACGGGCCGGACTGAGCGCGCTCAGGCGCGCAGGCGCTGCGCGAGGCGGCGGTAGTGCGCCGCCTGCTCGCCCTGGCCCAGGCCTTCGTGGATGACCGCGAGGTTGTGGGCCGCGAGGTGGCTGCCGCGGCCGGTGACGCTGCCGTCGAGGTCGGGGCGTTCGCCGATTTCCAGGCAGCGTTCCCAGGCGGCGCGCGCCATGGGCAGGCCCTGGTCGAGCGCCTGTTCGGGGTGTTGCGTGGACCAGTCGAGCAGCAGGTTGCCGAGCACGAAGTGGTAGTCGGGCGAGCCGCCCCATTCGTCCATGGCCTCGCCCGCGAGCACCAGGGCCTCGTCGAGGCCGCCGCTCTGCCCCAGGCAATGCAGCAGGCGCACCAGCAGGTCGTGCCGGTAGGGCGCGCCGGGCTGGCTGCGCAGCCAGGCCGCGCGGTAGCAGGTGGCGGCGTCGGCGTGCTCGCCGTAGGTTTCGTGGTCCTTGCCCAGGTGCAGCCAGACGTGCGGGTCTTCGGGGTGGGCGTCGCGCTCGGCCAGCAGCAGCGTGCGGTTGCGGCCGCGCTTGAGCGCGAGCTGGGCCTGGCTGTAGCCGTCGTGGCCGAGCTGTATGCCCAGTCGCACACGCGGCACCGGCGACTCGGGCTGTTCGTGGATGCGGCCCTGGTAGCGCACGCCGCGCGGCAGCACGCGCGTGAGCCAGGAGATGTGTTCCTGCGTGCCGTCGCCGAAGCCGCTGTGGATGCGCAGCTGCCCCAGGTGCATGGGCCGCTGGTGCTGCAGCGCCTCGATGGCGGCGCCGCCCGCGATCAGCCATTCGTCCGCGTCCACGACCAGGTTCCAGTCGGCGTCGGCGAGCTCGAGCGCGCGGTTGCGCGCGGCGGCGAAGTCGTCGCACCACGCGAAGCGCTGCACCTCGGCGCCGGCGGCGCGCGCGAGCGAGACGGTGTCGTCGCGCGAGCCGGTGTCGAGCACCAGCATGCGCTGCACGTGCGGGCGCAGGCTGTGGAGGGCGCGCTCGATGCAGCGCGCCTCGTCGCGCGCGATCATCACGAGCGCCACGCTGTGGGGACCGCGGGCGGTGTTCACGCGCGGCTCAGTGTTCGCGCATCTTGGCGCGCAGGCGCGCGATCGACTGGCTGTGCAGCTGGCACACGCGCGATTCGGTCACGCCGAGCACGGCAGCGATCTCCTTGAGGTTCATGTCGTGCTCGTAGTACATGCTCATGATGTGCTGCTCGCGCTCGGGCAGCGTCTTGATGGCTTCCACCAGCGCCATGCGCATGCGCTGGTCCTGCAGCACCGATGAAGGATCGGCCTCGGTGTCGCCCATGTGGCGGTCGAGGAAGTTCTCTTCGTCGTCGCCGCCGCCGCTGATGTCTTCGAGGTACACGAGCTGGGTGCCGCGCACCTTGGCCAGCAGGGCCTGGTAGTCGGGCAGGCTCAGGCCCATCTCGGCGGCGATCTCGCTTTCCTTGGGCACGCGGTGCAGCTTCTGCTGCAGGCGGTGCACGGCCTGCTCGATATCTTTCTGGCTCTTGCGCGAACCGCGGCTCATCCAGTCGCCGTCGCGCAGCTCGTCGATCATGGCGCCGCGGATGCGCTGGCTCGCGAAGGTCTCGAACTGCACGCCCTGCGAGGGCTCGTAGCGCGCGATGGCCTCGGTCAGGCCGATCATGCCGACCTGGATCAGGTCGTCGATCTCCACGCTCGGCGGCAGCTTGGCAATCATGTGGTGCGCCAGCCGGCGCACCAGCGGGCTGTATTTCTTCAGCTGGTCGTCGCGGTTGAGCGTGCCTTTGGCGGTGTACATCGTCAGCTCCAGAGGGAAGCACCGTCGGCGGCCACCGGGCCGCGGGCGTGGGAAGCTTGCTGGGAAAGGGGGTGCGCGTGCGCGCGCACCAGGGCGCCGTCGGGCACGCGCTGGGCCCAGCTGCCCTGGGCCCACACCGGCGTGCGCAGGCCCAGGTGGCGCTGCGCGGTCTCGATCACGTTGCCCAGCACCTGCGCCGAGGCGTCGAGCGGCGCCAGCACCGGGCACAGGCCCGCGCCGTGCAGCCACTTGAGCGCGCCGTAGGCGTCGATGCTGGCCTGGGGTTGTTCGACCACCGGCACCAGCACGCGCGCGCTCACCCCGCCCAACAGGCCCGCGAGCGCCTGCGCCGGGGCGTAGAGCAGCACCAGGGTGCCGGCCGCGAAGGGCGCGAACAGGCGCGAGAGCGCGATGTCGGCGCCGCCCGCGCGGGCCGTGCCCACCAGGGTCTGCAGGCCGTGGGCCGCGGGCATCACGAGCCAGTGCTGTTGGTTGCTGTCCAGGCCCAGGTGGGCCTCGCTGCCATCGGCCAGGGCATGCACCAGGCCGCCGCTGTCGCCGCGCTCGCTGGCGCAGGCGTCCAGCACCACCACGCGCTGGCCGGCGTCGGCCAGGGCCATGGCCAGGCGGCACAGCCATTCGAAGCCGCGCGAGGGCTGGGCCGGGCTGGCCAGGGGCATGAGGGCCGGGCTGCCTTCGCGCGCCTGCATGTCCAGGCGCAGGCCGGCGGCCTGGTCGAGACCGAACTCAAACATGCAGGCCACCCAGGTTGGCGTTGCGGCCACCGGACTGGGCGAAGTAGAAGCCCATGTCGGTGTTGGCCGGGTCGAAGGCCGACTTGTTCGCCGAGCCCATGCTCATCTTGACCAGCGCGCCGGCATCGGGCTGCTGCCAGTCTTCGGGCACGCGCTGGCCGTTGGCCACGCCGCGCAGCGTCACGTGGTGGCGCACCAGGGCGTCGATCGCGGGGCCGAGCTTGACGGCCTCGTCGACCTTGGAGAGCACCACGCCGTGCAGCTTGTCGGCCTTGAAGGCGGACAGGGTTTCGTCGATGGTGTCGCCCTGCGAGCCGGCGTTGAGCACCAGCACCTTCTTGAGCGTGGGCATCTCCAGCACGTCGAGCATGTCCTGCACGCGCTGGTCGCGCTGGCCCAGGCCGGCGGTGTCGATGATGACCAGGCGCTTGCCGGCCAGCAGGCCCAGCATGTCCTTGAGCGCGGCGCGGTCGTGCGCCAGGTGGGCCACCACGCCGAGCATGCGGCCGAAGGAGCGCAGCTGCTCGTAGCCCGAGACGCGGTAGCTGTCGAGCGTGACCAGGCCCACGCTGCCGGCGCCGTACTGCTTGACGCACTGGGCGGCGAGCTTGGCGGCGGTGGTGGTCTTGCCCACGCCGGTGGCGCCCACGAGCGCGACCACGCCGCCCTCGTCGGCCAGGCCCGCGCCGTTGCCGGCCACACGCAGGTTGCGCGTGATGGCGTCCATGAGCCAGCGCAGGGCTTCACCGGCGCCGGCCTCGACGGGCAGGCGTTCGAGCAGCGCACGCGCCATCGCGGGCGAATAGCCGGCGCGGATGAGCTTGTGCATCAGGCTCGACTGGATCGGGTTGTTCTTGCTCGAACCCAGCCAGGCCAGGGTGTTGAAGCGCTCTTCGATCATGTCCTTGAGCGCGTTGAGCTCGACCGCCATGCGCTGGTCGTCCTGCGTGGCGAAGCGCGTGGGCGGCTGGCTGTCGGCGAAACCGCTGTCGCGGGTGCGGATGGGCTGGGCGCGGGGCGCGCTGATCTGCGGCGGCTCGTTGTAGCGCTGCACCGGCACCACGATGGGCTCGGGATCGGCCATGCGCATGGCCGGCTGCGGCATGGCCTTGGCGACCGGCGCCTCGGGCTCGGCGGCGGCGCCGCCCAGCGACTCGCGGCGCTTGCGCAGCATGCGCTCGCGCACGTAGTCCTGAAAGGACAGCGTGCTCATGGCCATGGCTTCGGTGTCGTTGGCCACCGAGGTCTGGGTGTTGGCAAACACCTCCTTGCGCGCGGCGGGGGCGGCGGGCGCGGCGGCGGCCATGCCGGGCTGCGCCGCCTGGGCGATCGAGGCCAGGCTTTCTTCGGCCGCGGCCATCACTTCGAAACCCTCGGCGGTCTGGCGGGTGGAGAGGATCACGGCGCTGTCGCCGATCTGGCGGCGCGCACGGGCCATGGCTTCGCGCGAGGTGGGGGCAATGAAGCGTTGGATGTTCATGCTGTCAATCCCGGAGGTGAGCGATCAATCGGAGAAAGGGGTCAGGCCGCGAGCTGGCCCAGGATGGGGCCGATGCGGATGAGGTGGGTTTCGGGCACTTCGCTGTGCGCCAGCACCTGCAGGCGCGGGGCGGCACGGCGCAGCAGGCGCGCCATGGCGCTGCGGATGGCGTCGGGCACCAGCAGGCAGGCGGGCACGCCCTTTTCTTCCTGCCGGTTGGCGATGTCGGTGGCGGACTTGCTCAGCATCTCGGCCACGCCGGGATCGAGCGCGCCGGCGTTGTTGCCGGTCAGGGCCTGCATCAGCAGGCGCTCCAGGCCGGGCTCGATGGCGATCACCTCGAGCTCCTTCACCGGGCCGTAGATCTGCTGCACGATGGCCGGGGCGAGCGCCATGCGCACGCGGCGCGCCAGTTCGTGGGGTTCGGTGGTCTGCACCGCGTGTTCGGCGATCGACTCGATGATGGTGCGGATGTCGCGCACGTTGACACCTTCTTCGAGGAGCAGCTGCAGCACCTTCTGGAACGTGGCGACGGAAACCATCTTGGGAACGACTTCTTCGATCAGCTTCGGGGCCAGGCGGGTCACGTGTTCGACCAGTTCCTGGGTCTCGGTCCGGCTCAGCAACTTGGCGGCCTGGACTTGCATCAAGTGTGAAAGATGGGTCGCCAGCACAGTCTCGGAATCAACCACGGTGAAACCGGCCATTTGCGCGTTTTCCTTCTGGCGCTCGTCGATCCAGTGCGCGGGCAGGCCGAAAGCGGGGTCGGTGGTGGGGGTGCCGATCAGGGGCGTGCCGGTGCCGCCCGGGTCGATGGCCAGCCACATGCCGGGGAAGACCTCGCCCTCGCCCACCACCACGCCGCGCAGGGTGATGCGGTAGGCGCTGGGGCGCAGCTCGAGGTTGTCGCGCACGTGCACCGGCGGGGGCAGGAAGCCCACGTCCTGCGCGAACTTCTTGCGCACGCCCTTGATGCGGGTGAGCAGGTCGCCCTGGCGGTTCTTGTCCACCAGCGAAATCAGCCGGTAGCCGAGCTCCAGGCCCAGCAGGTCCACGGGCTGCAGGTCGTCCCAGCTGGCTTCGCCGTCGTTGACCGGGCCGGCCGGCGCGTCGCCGGTCGCGGGCTTGGGCGCGAGTTCCTGCTGGCGGCGCCACCAGGCCGCGCCGCCGAGCAGCGCGGCGAAGGCCAGGAAGAACACGTGCGGCATGCCGGGGATGATCCCGAGCAGGAACAGCACGCCGGCGGCGATCGCCATCACGCGCCACGAGACGAACATCTGGCGCGCCACCAGGCTGCCCACGTCCTCGTCCTTGCCCACGCGCGAGACCACCATGGCCGCGGCCACCGAGATCAGCAGCCCGGGGATCTGCGCCACCAGCGCGTCGCCCACCGCGAGCAGGATGTAGTTGTCGGCCGCCTGGCCCGCCGACAGGCCGTGCTGCAGCATGCCGATGGCGAAGCCGCCGATGATGTTGATGATCAGGATCAGGATGCCGGCGACCGCGTCGCCGCGCACGAACTTGGAGGCACCGTCCATGGAGCCGAAGAACTCGGCCTCTTCGCCCACCTCGGCGCGGCGGCGCTTGGCCTCCTTCTCGTCGATCAGGCCCGCGCCCAGGTCGGCGTCGATGGCCATCTGTTTGCCGGGCATGGCGTCCAGCGTGAAACGCGCCGACACCTCGGCGATGCGCTCGGAGCCCTTGGTGATCACCACGAAGTTGATCACCACCAGGATCACGAACACGATCAGGCCGACCGCGAAGTTGCCGCCGATGAGGAAGTGGCCGAAGGCCTCGATCACCTCACCCGCGGCGCCCGGGCCGGTGTGGCCTTCGAGCAGCACCACGCGCGTCGAGGCCACGTTGAGCGACAGGCGCAGCAGCGTGGTGAGCAGCAGCACCGTGGGAAAGACCGAGAAGTCCAGCGGGCGCTTCATGTGCGCGGCCACCATCATCACCACCAGCGCGAGCGCGATGTTGAGCGTGAAGAAGGTGTCGAGCAGCCAGGGCGGCAGCGGCAACACCATCATGGCGAGCACCGTCATCACGAGCATGGGCGCGGCCAGGGCCCCGGCCATGGCGCCATTGCGCTTGAACCATTGCTGCAGATCGTTCATGCCTCAGACTCCTGGGCGGCTTTCTTGAAATGGGGGTCGAGTTCGGGCGGCACCTGCGGCTGCGGGTCGGCGGGCATGACGCCCTCGCCGCGCAGCGCGGCCTTGAGCTGGTACACCCAGGCCAGCACCTGGGCCACGGCGGTGTAGAGCGCGCCAGGAATCTCCTGGTCGATCTCGGCGTGGGCGTAGAGCGCGCGCGCCAGCATGGGCGACTCGAGCACCGGCACCTTGTTGGCCTTGGCGACGTCGCGGATCTTGAGCGCGATCAGGTCGGTGCCCTTGGCGATCACGCGCGGGGCGGCCATGGTGGCGTCGTCGTAGCGCAGCGCCACGGCGTAGTGGGTCGGGTTCATCACCACCAGGTCGGCCTTGGGCACGGCGCGGATGCTGTTGCGCTGCGCGAGCTCGCGCTGGCGCTGCTTGCGCTTGCCCTTCACGTGCGGGTCGCCTTCGGCTTCCTTGTGCTCGCGCTTGATCTCGTCGTGCGACATGCGCAGCTTGTGCTTGTGCAACGCACGCTGGGTGGGCACGTCGATCGCGGCCACCACGCCCACCACCAGCAGCAGCAGGCCCACGCCGGCCATGAGCCATTGCGCGAGCTGGCCGATGCCGGCCTCGAGCGGGCGCATCAGCAGGGTGGAGAAGGCCTCGGCGTGCGAGCGCACGAACTGCGTGGCCACCGCGAGGATGATGGCCACGATGAGCAACAGCTTGGCGGTTTCCACCAGCTGCTGGCGCGAGAACAGGCGCTTGATGCCCGCCAGCGGATCGAGGTGGGACAGCTTGGGCTCGATGGGTTTGGTGCTGGGTGCGTAACCGCCCGAGGCGATGATGGCGGCGATCACCATCGCGGCCACGATCAGGGCCAGCGGCAGCACCAGCACCAGGCCATTGCCGGCGTTGTCCACCAGGCGCTGCAGCATGAGTTCGGGGGTGCGCACGCTGGCGTTGTCGAAACGCAGCTGGGTGGCCAGCGCATCGCGCAGGCGGCCGAAGCCCATGGGCGCGAGCGCGAACAGCGTGGCCATGCCGCCGCCCAGCACCACCAGGTGGGTGAGGTCTTTCGAGCGCGCCACCTGGCCCTCGTCGCGCGCCTTCTTCAGGCGCTGCGGGGTCGCTGGCAGGTTCTTGTCTTGGGCGGAGGAATCCATCGATCAGGCTCTGAGCAGTGAGCCTGATTGTGGAAAGCGGGCCGCAAAACTAAAGGGCGATAAGGCGGTGCGAAACCGCCCTTTTCCCCCTCGCCGACGGCCGGGTGTGCGGTTTTCGGCGCGCGCGGTCAGACCAGCGGACCGAGGCCCTGCAGCCCGACCATGAGGGTCATGGGTTCGAGGCCCGAAGGCTGGAAGCCGTGCCGCAGATAGAACGAGCGGGCTTCATCGTCGATGGCGTGACACAGCAGGGCGCGCCCGCCGACGATGCGCGCGGCCTGCGCGCTGCGCAGCAAGGCGTCCCGCAGCAGCCCCGCGCCGATGCCGCGACCGCCCCAGTCGGCCCGAACGCCCAGCCGGCCCAGCACGAACACCGGCACCGGGCTGGGCATGTTGCGCCGCACCGGACCGGTGGCCACGGCGTGGGCGACGGCCCCGGGCGCCAGCGCGTAATAGCCCACCACGGCCCGGTCCTCCGTGCACACCACGTAGGTGCTAGATGCCCCGCTGGCCTGGTTGCTCAGGGCGCGCTTTTGCAGCCATTCGGTCAGCGCCGGGTGCTTGCACACGAAGGCCGAGCTGTCGTGCTCGGCGGTGAGGGGCTCGGGTGCGCGCAGCGGGCCGGGACTCACGCCGACCACGGGGCTTGGCGCGACAGCAGGGCGCGAACGGCCGCGTTGTATTCGACGGGCTGCTCCATCACCGCCTGGAAGGCTTTCATCTGGGCCTCGTCGGCCTGGAAAAACACCTGGTCGAGCAGCACGCGGCGGGCCGCCTCGACAGACGCCTCGAGCATGAAGTCGGTGCGTGTCTTGCCCTGGGCCTGGGCGGCGCGGTCGATGAGGTCGCGCACCTCGGCGGGTGCACGGACATTGATGGTGGTGGCGGCGGCTTGCATGGGACGCCAAGCATGCCAGCCCGTATACACAACGTCAACACAGCGCCGCCCGCGGGCGGGCGGCGCACTGGCCGAAGGATCAGAAGCCCAGGGACGCCAGCAGGTCGTCGACCTGCTGCTGGTTGGTCACCACGTCGGTGCGGCCTTCGGCGCTCACCACCGGGCCCGCGAGTTCGTAGGCCTTGTCCTGCCCGGGCTGGCCCGAGGGGGCCGACTCGAGCAGCAGCGCAAGCAGCTGCTCTTCTATCGTGCCGGCCAGGTTCACCACGCGCGCAATCACCTGGCCGGTGAGGTCGTGGAAGTCCTGCGCCATCATGATCTCGGTCAGGCGCTGGTCGGTCTTCTCGGCCAGGGCGACCACGTCGTTCGACCATTCGAGCAGCTCGGGCATGGCCTTGGCCAGCGCGGGCACGCGGCGGATGGTGTCGGCGAGCTCGCGGCCGCGGCGGGCGAGTTGCTCCTGCTCCTTCTTGCCCTCTTCCACCTGGCTCAGCACCTTCTCGGCGGCTTCGCCGGTGAGGCGGGCGATGTAGGACAGGCGGCTCTGCGCATCGGGCAACTGCTCCACCGTGCCCTGGAGCTTGTCGGTGTAGCCCAGCTCCTTGAGCGCGTCGTGCAGCTGGCGCGTGATGCTGCCCAGCTTGCGGAACATGTCCGGGTTGGCGCCGGACTCGGTGTCGTTGGTGTCGCTGCTCATGACTGCCCCCGCGCTCAGAGACCGAGCTTCTTGAAGATGTTGGCGAGCTTGTCTTCCAGCGTGGCCTTGGTGAAAGGCTTGACGATGTAGCCGGCCGCGCCGTTTTGCGCCGCGAGCACGATGTCTTCCTTGCGCGCCTCGGCGGTCACCATGAGCACGGGCAGGTGCTTGAGCTTTTCGTCCTGCTTGATCGCCGACAGCAGCTCGAAGCCGTTCATGTTCGGCATGTTGATGTCGGTGACCACGAAGTTGAACCCGCCCGACTTGAGCTTGTTCAGCGCGATCGCGCCGTCTTCGGCCTCGTCGGCATCGGTGTGACCGATCTCCTTGAGCAGGTTGCGCACGATGCGGCGCATGGTGGAGAAGTCGTCAACGATCAGGAATTTCATCGGGGTGGACATCGCAGGCTCCACGGTTCAAGGGGCAACACGGGCGCGCCAGGGTCAGCGCGGGCTCGCTTCTTCAGAAGCTTTCGTCAGGTTGGCGGAAATCTGTAGGGGCGGCACGATGTTGGGCGTCATCGGCGCGCCGGGCGCGGGGTTGGCCGCGGGGTTGGTCGCTGGGGCGGCCGGCGCCGTGCCCATGCTGGCGGGCGGCAGCGGCGCGGCCGGCAGCGCGGGCGGGAACATGCGCTCCTCGTATTCCTTGGTCATCACCACGATGCTGATGCGGCGGTTCGAAGGGTCCAGCGGCTTGTCGGGCAGCAGCGGCACGCTCGCGGCCAGGCCTTCGACGCGGCGCAGCTTGTTGTCGGGCAGGCCGCCGGCCACGAGTTCGCGGCGCGAGGCGTTGGCGCGGTCGGCCGAGAGCTCCCAGTTGCTGTAGCCGCGATCGCCGCTGCCGTAGGGCGAGGCGTCGGTGTGGCCGGCCAGCGCCAGGTGGTTCTCCACGTCGCCCAGGGCCTTGCCCAGGGTGCGCAGGATCTCCTGCATGTAGGGCTTCACGAGCGCGCTGCCGGTGTCGAACATGGCGCGGTTCTGGTCGTCCACGATCAGGATGTGCAGCCCGTCGGGCGTCTTGATCATGCGGATCTGCGATCGGTACTCGCCGAGCTTGGCGTTGCTGTCGATCATCGTGCTGATCTTGCGCTCGAGCGCGTCGATGCGCTCCTGCTCCTTGCGCGCGAGTTCGGCGCGTGCCATCTGGGCACCGAGCTCCTTGGTCGTGCGCTCGGTGTCGCCCGAGTCGCGCTGGCCGTTGGTGGCCGACAGGTCGCGGCCGCCGCCAGGAATGATGCTGTTGCTGTTGCCCGTGCCATTGCCGCCCATGAGCGAGACCTTGACCGGGTTGGAGAAGTAGCTCGCGATGCCTTGCAGCTCGCCCTTGGCGGTCGAGCCGAGCAGCCACATGAGCAGGAAGAAGGCCATCATGGCCGTGACGAAGTCGGCGTAGGCGATCTTCCACGCGCCGCCGTGGGCCGCGTGACCGCCCTTCTTCACGCGCTTGACGATGATGGGCTGTAGTTTTTTTCCGTCCCCGGCCATGTCGGTGCCTCAGGTGATCAGGCCTTCTTGCCCTTGACGTGGTTCTCCAGCTCCGAGAACGAAGGACGCACGTCGCTGAACAGCACCTTGCGGCCGAACTCCACCGCGGTGGCGGGGGCGTAGCCCTGCATGCTCGCGAGCAGCGTGGTCTTGATGCACTGGAATTCCTTGCCCGCCTCTTCGACCTTCTGGTCCATCAGGCCGCCGATGGGCTCGAACACGCCATAGGCCAGCAGAATGCCCAGGAAGGTGCCGACCAGGGCCGAGCCGATCATGGCGCCGAGCACCGCGGGCGGCTGGCCCACCGAGCCCATGGTGTTCACCACGCCGAGCACGGCGGCCACGATGCCGAAGGCCGGCAGGCCGCCCGCGAGGCGGCCGATCGCGGCCACCGGCGCGTGCGCCTCCTGGTGGTGGGTCTCGATCTCGCTGTCCATGAGCGACTCGATCTCGTGGGCGTTGAGGTTGCCCGAGACCATCATGCGCAGGTAGTCGGTGATGAACTCGACCACGTGGTGGTCGGCCGCGATCGTGGGGTACTTCTTGAACACCGGCGACTGGTCGGGGTTCTCCACGTCCTGTTCGATGGCCATCAGGCCTTCCTTGCGCGCCTTCTGCAGCAGGTCGTAGAGCAGCGCCAGGATCTGCATGTAGCGGTCCTTGGTGTACTGGCTGCCCTTGAAACAACCGGCCATGCCTTTGAACGCGGCCTTGACCACCTTCATCTGGTTGTTGATCAGGAAGGCGCCCAGCGCCGCGCCGAGGATGGTGGTCATCTCGAAAGGCAGGGCCTTGAGCACCACACCGATGTTGCCCCCGTGGGCGATGAACACCCCGAAGATGCAGGCCATCGAGACCAGGAAGCCGATGATGACGAACATGTTGTTGGTCGCTTGGGTGGCGGGTGCAACGGGCGCACCTGCCGGAATGGGATGAAGAACTTATCGGCCGACTCTAGGGGGGATGAAGACCCTTCAGAAACGGAAAAAGGGCCCTTGTCGGGGCCCTTTTCCGGCTTTGAGGAAGCGCAGGGTGTTCAGTGCAGGCGCAGGCTGCCGGCGGTGGAGCCCTTGCCGGCACGGGCCGGCGGCTGGCACAGGCCGCAGACGAAGTTGCGCGCGTTCTCGTAGGGCTCGGTGACGAAGTTGCCGCCGCAGCACGAGCACTTGGTCAGCGTGAGCATGCCGTTGTCCACGAACTTCACCAGGCGCCAGGCGCGGGTGATGGACAGCAGGGGCTCGATGGCGCTGGCGGTCATCTGCTCGCTGTAGAGGCGGAAGGCCTTGATGACGGTGTCGATCTCTTCGAGTTCGCTGGTCTTGGACAGGTACTCGTGGATGTTCAGGAACAGCGAGGCGTGGATGTTGGGCTGCCAGGTCAGGAACCAGTCGGTGGAGAACGGCAGCTGGCCCTTGGACGGGCTCTTGCCCGCGACTTCCTTGTACAGGCGCAGCAGGCGCTCGTAGGACAGGCTGGTTTCGTACTCCAGCACCTGCAGGCGGGCGCCGAGCTGGATCAGCGCGACGGCACGTTCGATGTCACGCGACTCGTTGAGGATGCTTTTGCCTGCGGCCATGGTGCGCTCCGGGGTACGAAAAGAGACGGGGATCAGTGGGCGGTGGCGGCGACGGACTCGGCGAACTTGCCGGCCATCAGGATGCTCGCGTGCAGCTGGGTCGTGGTGGTGTTGTCCACCTTCTTCACGTTGTGGTTCGTGAGCAGGTTCCACACCAGGTCGTCGTCGACGCGGAAGCGGCACAGCAGCATGTTGCTCGACGCGATCTTGAGCAGCTGCGCGGTCGACAGCATGCCCAGCAGGTCGGCGGCCTCTTCGGTCAGGCCCAGGCGGAACAGGGCTTCGGCGCGGTCCTTGCGGATCAGGTTCTGCGCCAGCATCAGGTAGGTCAGGTTGGCTTCGCGGATCTCGGCCAGAAGTTGTTCGCTGTCCATGTGTCGCTCCTTCGCGTTCCTCAAGTGGGGGGTTTTGCTGCCGAAAGGCTTTGCGAGACCCGATGTGAGGAATTGTGTCGACCGGTGAAAAAACTTGAATCGGTAATTCGCTGTGCAACGTGTCGGGAGAACCGGAGGCCTTTGTCAGCGCGTTGCCTACACCTTTGGTTTTCAAAACGGTCCGAAACCGACTGTGCGGTGGGCAAACGGGGACCAGCGGAACTGGCGGGCGACTTGGGGGCTTATCGAGCGATCGGTTTTCACGGGGCCCTAAAGAATTCCAGCGCATCACCGAAATTGGACTCAACGGACTTCAAAAGGGGTTCGTCGTCCGGCCAGCCAAGCCCTGGGCCGCGGTGATGCAGGTGCAGCGCCGCAGCCAGGGAAGAAGCTCCGGTCAAGCCGCCGGTGGCATCGCCGGCAACTGATTGGCAGCAATGCCGGATTACCAGTCAATCTCTTTCAGGAGTAAGTCATGACCGCCATCAACACCAACGTGATGTCCCTCAACGCCCAGCGCAACCTGGCCACCAACCAGAGCTCGCTGGCGACCTCGATGCAACGCCTGTCGTCGGGCCTGCGCGTGAACAGCGCCAAGGACGACGCCGCCGGCCTGTCCATCGCCACCCGCATGAGCGCTCAAGAGCGTGGCATGAACGTCGCGATCCGCAACGCCAACGACGCCATCTCCTTCTCGCAGACCGCCGACGGCGCGCTGGGCAAGGTGAGCGACGCCCTGCTGCGCATGCGTGACCTGGCCGTGCAGTCGGCCAACGGCACCAACGGCACCGGCGACCGCGCCAACCTCGACGCCGAATTCCAGCAGCTCGCCGCCGAAGTGACCCGCCTGGGCAGCTCCACGCGCTTCAACGGCGCCAACGTGTTCGGCTCGGCCTACACCTTCCAGGTCGGCGCCAACAGCGGCGACACCATCGCCGTGGCCTCGGTGGCCGCCGTGGCCATCACCGGTGACGTGACCAGCGCCGCCAACGCCACGACCGCCCTCGGCGCGATCGACACCGCCCTGAACGACGCCACCACCAAGCGCGCCACGCTGGGTGCGGTGCAGAACCGCTTCGAATCGGTGGTGAGCAACCTGCGCATCGCCTCGGAGAACCAGGCAGCTGCCCGCGGCCGCATCATGGACGCCGACTTCGCGCAGGAAACCGCGAACCTGTCGCGCACCCAGGTGCTCACGCAGGCCGGCACCGCGATGGTGGCCCAGGCCAACCAGGTGCCGCAGAACGTGCTGGCCCTCCTGCGCTGATCCGGCGTCAGGGAGCGTTCACGCGGCGGAGGTGCGAGCACCTTCCGCCGCTTCGTGCGTTTCGCGCCCGCGAAACGCCGATGCACCCAGCGCATGCCGCACGGCGTGCGCTGCGTCCATCGAGCGAAAGGCAAGACCATGGCCATCTCTTCCCCCGGCATCGGCACCGGCCTGGACGTGCAGAGCATCGTCTCGCAGCTGGTCGCGATCGAACGCAAGCCGCTGGAGACCCTGCAGACCCAGGCCACGTCCCTCAAGACGCAGCTCTCCACCTACGGCACCATCAAGTCGCAGTTCGCCGCGCTCGGTGACGCCGCCGCCAAGCTCTCCACCACCTCGGGCTGGGGCCTGTTCACCGCGAGCTCGAGCGACAACACCTCGATCAGCGTCACCGCGGGCACCGGCGCCACCGGCGGCAGCTTCACCATGGAGGTGCAGCAGCTCGCGCGCGCGCAGTCCACCGCGTCGACGCCCGTGACCACCGGCAGCACGGTCGGCACCGGCACGCTCAGCATCGAGATCGGCAGCTGGTCGGGCACGGCCTTCACCAGCAACGGCAAGGCCGCCGTGCCCGTGAGCGTGAGCGCCACCGACACCCTGAGCAGCATCGCCACCAAGATCAACCAGGCCGGCGCCGGCGTGACCGCCACCGTGCTGCGCGACGCCAGCGGCGAGCGGCTGCTCATGCGCTCGAGCGAAACCGGCGAGACGCAGGCCTTTCGCGTGCAGGCCAGCGGCGACGCCGGCGTGCAGGCCCTGGGCTACGACCCGGGCGGCACGGGCGGCGCCACGCTCACGCAGGCCGCGCAGAACGCGCTGGCCAAGGTCAACGGCGTGGACATCGTCTCGGCCAGCAACAAGCTCAGCGACACGCTCACCGGCCTGAACATCACGCTCAACCAGACCACCTTGGCGCCGGTGGAGATCAACGTGGTGCCCGACACCGAGGCGCTGAAGAAGCAGATGCAGGCCTTCGTGGACGCCTACAACACGCTCAACGACACCTTGAGCAACGCGGTGAAGTACGACGACGCCACCAAGACCGCGGGCCCGCTGCAGGGCGACTCCACCACCGTGGGCCTGCAGAACGCGTTGCGCGCGATGATGCGCTCGGTCTCCGGCACCACGCCGTTCTCGCGCCTGCTCGACGTCGGCATCTCGACCCAGCAGACCGGCGGCAAGCTCACGCTGGACACCAAGAAGTTCGACGAGGTGATGGCCAAGGACCTGCAGGGCGTGCAGCGCCTGTTCACCGCCACCAACACCGACGCCACGCTGCGCGGCTTCGGCCTGAAGGTGAAGGCCTTCACCGACGGCATGCTCGCCACCGACGGCAAGATCACCAGCCGCACCGAGGCGATCCAGAAGCAGCAGACGCGCAACACGCAGGAGCAGGACCGCATCAACGAGCGCGCCGACCGCGCCCAGACGCGCCTGCTCGCGCAGTTCTCGGCCCTGGACACCACGGTGGCCCAGTACAACACCCTGGGCAGCTTCGTGAGCCAGCAGCTGTCGCTGTGGAGCGCCGGTTGAGGCGCGCTTGAAAGCCTTTGTGACACCGCGCGTTTCGGCGCATCAGCCGCCTACAGTCCGGCCCTGGCTTGCCGATACAGAAAGGCATCAGATGCAAGGAACCGACGCCATGTTCACCTCTGTCAACACCCGAGCCGCCAGTGCCTACCGCCGTGTCGCGGTGGAGTCCAATGTGCAGGCCTCCGACAGCCACCACCTCATCGCCCTGCTGTTCGACGGCCTGCTCCAGGCCCTGAGCAAAGCGCAGGCAGCGATGGCGCGCGGCGACGTGGCGGTCAAGGGTGAACAGATCGGCAAGGCCTTGCGCATCCTCGACGAGGGCCTGCTGTCCGGCCTCGACGAAGCGCGCGGCGGCGAACTGGCCGTCAACCTGCGCCTGCTCTACACGTACAGCGCCAACCGCCTTTCGCTGGCCAACCTGCACAACGACGTCAAGCCTCTGAACGAGGTCGTCGCGCTCATCGAGCCCGTCGCGCAGTCATGGCAACAGATCCGCGAACAGGCCATCGCCGGAGCCTGACCATGACCACCCCGCTGATCGACTACTACAAGGCCATCGAACGCACCAGCGAGCAGATGCTCGCGGCCGCGCAGTCCGAGAACTGGGACCAGGTGGTGCGGCTCGAAGGCGCCTGTGCGGTGCTGATCGCCCAGCTGCGCTTCAAGTCGCGCGAGACCGATCTCGCGCCCGAGGAGCGCAAGGAAAAGGCGCGCATCATGCAGCGCATCCTGCGCACCGACGCCGAGATCCGCTGCCTGGCCGAGCCCTGGCTCAACGACCTCGCCCACCTGCTCGACAAATCGAGCAAGGCGGCCACGCACTGAGGCCGTCAGGCAATCATCAAGCACGCACGCGGCCCTTCGGGGCCGCGTCTGCATTCGGGGCTCTGCCAACACGCACGGGTACCGCGATTGCCAAGTTCCTCCTGCGGCCACGATCCGGCCGTTTCCTCAGGAGGGCACATGAAATCATGGAAACACCGGCGCGCACGCGCCAGCCTGGCCACGCTGCTCGTGGCGCTGACCCTTGCGGCCTGCGGCGGGGGCGGCGGCGGTGGAGGTGGCGCCACCGGGGGCGCGACGGACCAGGCCACCGGCTTGCAGGTGAGCGCACTGGACGGCCAGACCTACCGCTTCAGCTGGCCCCCGGCCAGCGGCGCCACCGAGCTGCGGCTGATGGAAAAGGCGCAGGGGCAATCGGACTACAGCCTGCTCGACACCCTGCCCCCTGGCACCACGGTGCATGACGTCGACATCTTCCTGCCCACCCACGTCAACGCCTCGTACATCCTGCGCACCTGCCAGGGCAGCCAGTGCACCGACTCGAATGCCGTCACGCTGGCCGCCAGCCTGGCGCAGGCGGGCTCGGTGCTGCAGGCCTCGAACATGGGGGCCGACGACGGCTTCGGCGTGGCCGTGGCGCTGTCGGCCGACGGCACCACCCTGGCCGTGGGCGCCATGGGCGAGGACAGCGCCACCACCACCATCAACGGCGAGCAGCGCCTCAACGACACCGCGCCCCAGAGCGGCGCCGTGTACGTGTTCACGCGCGGTGCCAGCGGCTGGACCCAGCAGGCCTACCTGAAGGCCGCCAACGCCGGCAGCGACGACCGCTTCGGCCTGTCGCTCGCCCTGTCCGCCGATGGCCACACGCTGGCCGTGGGCGCGCCGCTCGAAGACAGCGGCAGCGCGGCCGATGGCAGCAGCAACACCGCGCCCGACAGCGGTGCCGTGTATGTCTTCGGCCGCGACGGCAGCCAATGGACCCAGACCGCCTACCTCAAGGCCTTCAACGCCGCGAGCTGCCCAGCCACCGCCTGCGGCGACCAGTTCGGCGGCCAGCTCGCGCTGTCGGCCGACGGCCAGACCCTGGCGGTGGGCGCCATCCACGAGGGCAGCGACCTCAGCGGTGTGGTCAACGGCGTGCCCGACGCGGGCGCGATCAACCAGAACGCCGACAACAGCGGCGCGGTGTACGTGTTCGCGCATGCAAACGGAAGCTGGCAGCCACAGGCCTACCTCAAGGCGGCCAACGCCGGGGCCGGACAGTGGTTCGGCTACAGCCTCGCGCTCGCGGCCGACGGCAGCACCCTGGCCGTGGGCGCGCCCGGCGAGGACAGCGACCTCACGGGCGTCACGCCCGGCGCACCGGGCGTCACCAACGGCAATGCCACGGACAGCGGCGCGGTGTACCTGTTCGCGCGCGCCGGCACCCAATGGCGCCAGACGGCCTATGTGAAGGCGTCCAACACCGGTGCACACGACAACTTCGGCTTTCGCGTGGCGCTCTCGACCGCGGGCGACACGCTGGCGGTGTCCGCCCTGCTCGAAGACAGCCTGGAGGCCACCATGGCCGGGCAGCCCACGGCCGCCCAGACCATCGACGCGGACGTCAACGTGGACAGCGGCGCGGTGTACGTCTTCGCCCAGGACGGCAACGGCCACTGGGCGCCGCAGGCCTATCTGAAGGCCTCCAATCCGGACCGGGCCGACGCCTTCGGCCGCAGCCTGGCGCTATCGGGCGATGGCAACACGATCGCCGTGGGGGCCGCCACGGAAGGCAGTGCCGACATCGGCCTGGGCGGTGACGGCGCCGACAACGACCGCCTCAACAGCGGCGCGGCCTACGTGTTCACTCGCGGGGCCACCGGCTGGACGCAGCAGGCCTACATGAAGGCGCCCGTGGGCAGCGCCCAGCAGAACGCGCTGTACGGGTATGCCGTGGCCCTGGCCGGCCAGGGCCAGCGGCTCACGCTTGCCGTGGGCGCGGTGCAGGAAGACCGCCGCGACCGCGACCAGCAGATCGTGCTGAACAGCGGCGCGGTGCACCTGTACTGACCCGACGGCCTGGCGCCCGCCAGCGCCGGCGTCAAGCCGCCGGCGGGCCGGCGTCGGTGGACAGGTCTTTCAGTCTGGCGATGAAGGCCTGCATCGCGCTGGCCCGCTTGTGGGCCACGCGCACGCTCGCGTAGTCCACGGCGATCCGGTCCCACGACAGGCCGGGCTTGAGGTACAGGGGCTTGCCCTGCACGCGGGCAGGCGCGCCAGCGTCGTTGGACGGAGCGGCGTGCGGGGTGGCAGCAAGGCCCCCGGGTCGGGCGCCCGCGCGGGGCGAAAGCGGTGTGGTCATGGATGTCTCCAGGGGATCAGGCCCGGACCAGGGGTGGGACGGCGGTCTCGCGGGGGGCCGGACCGGCGACGCGGCCCGGCGCCGGTGGTTTCGCCAGGATCTCCTGCCAGACGCGCACCACGGAAGCCACTTCGTCGAGCAGGTCGGCCAGTTCATCGGCGCCGTGCAGATCGATGGGCCAATGCCCCCACAGCTCGTAGATGTCGTGGTCGCCGAGGCCGACGCGGAAGTGGTCGCAGGCGGCTGCGAAATGCGCGAGCAGCGCGTGCACGGTGTGGCGGGCCTGCTCGTGGCTCACCCGCCCGAGGGCGGCCCACAGGCGCAGGCGTTCGCCGTCGGCTTCCAGCACGAGGGTCAGCACGGCCGCCCCAGGGAGGGTCACCGACCAGGTGCCGGCGTGTTCGGGGTGGCGCACGAGGGTGCGGGCGCGCGAGCGCTCGACGGCGTGACGCAGGCAGGTGTCGATCGATGGGTCTTGCATGGGGAGCGGGTGCGGGCGTGAGGTCTGAGTGATGAACGGGCTTGGCCGGTTCCAGCCCGGGCGGGCAATCGACGGCCGGCCTGCCGCCCCGGCGCGCCTGCGCTCACACGCAGTAACGCACCGCGAGCTCGGCCAGGCAGGCGTCGAGCGTGGCCGGCGGTGGCCGCTCCACCGGCGGCCGCGCGAGGATCTCGCGCCAGCTGTGCACCACGGGCGCGATGTGGTCGAACAGCGCCGCCAGATCGGCCGGCCGGCCTGGCCGCAGCGGCCAGTGGCTGTGCAATTCGTACACGCCCGCATCGCCGAGCACGATGCGCGAGCGTTCGACCGATGCCGCGTAACGCGCCATCAGGCCGTGGACGGCGTCGCGCTGCTGCGGGTCGGCCAGAAGGCCGAGTTCTGCCCACAGGCTCAGGCGGCCGCGGGCGGGCTCCGATTCGGCGTACAGAACGGCCGAGCCATCGAGCACCACGCTCCACATGTCGTCGTGCTCGGGGTGGCGCAGCAAGGCATGGATGCCCGACAGCTCGGCCGCTTGCTGCAGGCAACGCTCGAGTTCGCTGGGGTGCATGGTGGCCGGGGATGGGGTGGTCACCCGGCCGCGGCCGGCGGGCGACGCGCAGGTAGTGCGCCCGGCCCGCCAATGGGTTCCCGGGCCGCGCTTCGGCCCGCCCGGCGGATCAGACCGACATGTTCATCACGTCGGTGTAGGCCTGCACCATGCGGTTTCGCACGTGCAGCGCGCTCTGGAAGCCGATCTGCGCCTTCTGCATGGCGATCATGGTCTCTTCCAGGCTGACGTTGGGGTTGCCCAGGGTCACCTGGGTCTGCATCTCGCTGGCCTTGTTCTGGGCCTGGCTGACCTTCTGCAGCGCGGTCTTGAGGTTGTCGGCGAAGGCCGCGCCCGCGCCGCCGGCCGCGGCGGTGCCCGCGGCCGGCCGCTTGAGGGCGCCGGTGCTGGCGAGACCTTGGCTGGTCAGGGGGTTCAGGCGCATGTCCATGGGGGGACTCCTTCGAGGCTTTGCCGGTTGACAGGGCTCCATGCTAGGGACCCCCTCGGCACGAAGGGCCGGAAATAAAGGCCCATAAAAGCGCCTTTTTCCGGGACTGCCCGCCAGCCCCCTTCGGGATACTCGACCGCATTCGGGGGCCCTCCGTGCCTCCTTTTGAAGAGTCATTCCGCCCATGAGCACCACTGCCGTTGCCGAAATCGACGCCCAGCCCGTGCGCCGCAGCCCGCTCGCCGAAGGCTTAGCCCGCATGGACAACGCCCAGAAGATCAAGCTGGGGCTGGGCGTGGCCGCGCTGATCGCCGTCGCACTGGCCTTCTTTTTCATGAGCCGCCAGCCCGAGTGGCGCGTGCTGTACGCCAACCTGGGCGACAAGGACGGCGGCGCCATCGTGGCCCAGCTGTCGCAGATGAACGTGCCCTACAAGCACGCCGAGGGCGGCGGCGCCATCCTCGTGCCGGCCGACAAGGTGCACGACACCCGGCTGCGCCTGGCCTCGCAAGGCCTGCCCAAGGGCACGGTCAACGGCTTCGAGCAGATGGAGACCAACCGCTTCGGCATGACGCAGTTCCAGGAGCGCCTGAGCTTCCAGCGCGGCCTCGAAGGCGAGCTCACCCGCTCCATCCAGTCGCTGGCCTCGGTGCAGGCCGCGCGCGTGCACCTGGCGCTGCCGAACCAGAACGGCTTCTTCCGCGAACAGCAAAAGCCCAGCGCCTCGGTGCTGCTCACCCTGTTCCCGGGCCGCACGCTCGACCGCGCCCAGGTGGCCGGCATCGTGCACCTGGTGGCCAGCAGCGTGCCCGAGATGAACCCCAAGGCGGTGAGCGTGGTGGACGACCAGGGCAAGCTGCTGTCCAACCCGCCCGACGGCCAGAACGAGATGGCCGCCGACGTGCAGAAGCTGCAGTACCAGCAGCAGCTCGAACAGACCTACACCCGCCGCATCCTGGACATGCTCGAACCCCTGGTGGGCGTGGGCAACGTGAAGGCCCAGGTGAGCGCCGACGTGGACTTCTCGCAGGCCGAGATGACCTCGGAGCAGCACCGCCCCAACCAGGGCAACGAGCCCAGCGCGGTGCGCAGCCAGCAGCTGATCGAAGACCGCAACGGCGGCGCGGGGGCACAGCCCGCGGGCGTGCCGGGCGCGGTGAGCAACCAGCCGCCGGCCCAGGGCCAGTCGCCCATCAACGGCTCGGCCGCACAGGTGGGCCCGGGCACCGGCACCAACGGCCAGGGGGCTGCGGCCGCCAACAGCGGCTCGAGCCGCCGCGAGTCGGTGGTGAACTACGAGGTGGACAAGACCGTGCGCGTGGTGCGCGAGGCCACCGGCACCATCAAGCGCCTGAGCGCGGCCGTGGTGGTGAACCACAAGACCACGCTGGACAAGGCCGGCAAGCCGGTGTCGGCGCCGATCCCGGCCGAGCAGCTCGCGCAGATGACCGCGCTGGTGCGCGAGACCATCGGCTTCAACCAGACCCGCGGCGACTCGGTGAACCTGGTCAACGCCGTCTTCAACGAGGTGAAGGCGCCCGAGGCCGACGAGGTGCCCTTCTGGAAACAGGCCGACACCCTCGACCTGGCGCGCAGCATGGCCTTCCCGGCCGGCATGGTGCTGCTCGCGCTGATCGTGTTCTTCGGCATGGTGCGCCCCGCGCTCAAGCTCATGAAGGCGCCGCCGCCGGCCCCGGCGCGCGAGGTCACGCCGCTCAACGCCCTGCTCAACGAAGCCCCCGAGCGCCCGGGCCTGCCGCAGCCCGAGGCCGTCAACGAAGACACGCCCGAGAAGCGCCGCCTGAGCGAAGCCAAGCGCCTGGCGCTGGAGAACCCGGCCGCGGTGGCCAACATCGTCAAGGGCTGGGTCAACGGCGAACAGCCGGCCTGAGGCCCCACCGGAGGAATCACGACCATGGACGACCAGGGACTGCAGGACGCCGCGATCTTCCTCATGTCGATCGGCGAAGAAGAAGCGGCCGAGGTGTTCAAGCACCTGAGCCCGAAGGAAGTGCAAAAGCTCGGCGAGACCATCGCCCGCACGCGCGCCGTGTCGCACGAGCGCGTGGACGAGGTGATCCAGCGCTTCACCAGCACCGCCTCGTCGCAGAGCCTGCTGGTGTCCGACACCGACAACTACGTGCGCAGCGTGCTCAAGCGCGCGCTGGGCGACGACAAGGCCGCGCTGCTGATCGACCGCATCCTGCAGGGTGGCGACGTGTCGGGCATCGAAAGCCTGAAGTGGATGGACCCGCTGTCCATCGCCGAACTGCTGCGCAACGAACACCCGCAGATCGTGGCCGCGATCCTGGTGCACCTGGAGGCCGAGCAGACGGCCGCCGTGCTCAAGAACTTCACCGAGCGCCCGCGCAACGAGGTCATGCTGCGCATCGCCACGCTCGAAGGCATTCAGCCCACCGCGCTCAAGGACCTCAACGAGGTGCTCTACAAGGTGCTCGCGGGCGGCGACAAGGTGCGCAAGGCCTCCATGGGCGGCGTGAAGACCGCGGCCGAGATCATCAACATGATGGGTACGCAGATCGAGAGCTCGATCATCGAAGCGATCCGCGACCACGACGCCGACCTGGCCCAGAAGATCATGGACAAGATGTTCATCTTCGAGGACCTGCTCAAGCTCGACGGCAAGGCCATCCAGCTCATCCTCAAGGAGATCGCCACGGACCAGCTCGTGGTCGCGCTCAAGGGCGCGAGCGCCGAACTGCGCGAACTCATCCTGGGCAATATGTCCTCGCGCGCGGCCGAGGCGCTGCGCGAAGACCTCGACGCGCGCGGCCCGATCCGCCTGTCCGAGGTCGAGGCGCAGCAGAAGGAGATCCTCAAGGTCGTGCGGCGCCTGTCCGACGAAGGCCAGATCATGATCGGCGGCGGCGGTGAAGAGGAGGCCTTCGTATGACCAAGATCGATCCCTACGCGCGCTTCATCCCGCGCGAGGAAATCGACGGCGTGGCCGCCTGGCAGTTCTCGGCCGTGGACGGCAGCGACCAGCGCGCGCCCGCGCCCGCGGAGACCCCCGACCCGGCGGCCGACGAGCGCATGGCCGAGGTGCGCGAGCAGGCCTATGCCGAAGGCTTCCGCCACGGCCACGACGCCGGCGCGCAGTCGGTGCGCGACGCCATGGAAGCCACCATGCGCCGCACCGCCGAAGAAACCGCGGTGCGCATGGCGCAGCTGCTGCGCCACACGCGCGACCACATCAAGCGCAGCGAACAGGACATGTCGCGCCACATCCTCGACCTCGCCTGCGACCTCGCGCGCCAGGTGGTGCGCCAGGAACTGGTGCAGAACCCGCAGCACCTGCAGGGCGTGGTGGCCGAGGCGCTGAACCAGCTCATCGACGACGGCCTGCCCGCCACGGTGCGCATGCACCCGAGCGACCTCGCGCTCATGAAGGGCGCGCTGATCGAGACGCTGGGCGAGCCCGCGCCCGAGTTCGTGGGCGACCCCGCCATCACCCCGGGCGGCTGCGTGGTCGAGTCGCGCACCAACTCGGTCGACGCCACGGTGGAGAAGCGCTGGCTGCGCGCCATCGGCAACCTGGGCCTGAGCGAACCCTACAACCCCGCCGACGCCGACATCTGAGCCCCGGGCCGCGACCATGACCGACAGCACGTTCGACGAAACCCCCAGCCGCTGGGGCCACTTCATGGAAGACCTGCGCAGCAGCGCCAAGGCCCCCACGCCGCTGGAGTCGCGCGGCACCCTGACCAAGCTCGCGGGCCTGGTGCTCGAGGCCGTGGGCCTGCGCGCCCCGGTCGGCTCGCAGTGCGTGATCGACAACGGCGGAAAGCAGCCGGTGCTGGCCGAGGTGGTGGGCTTTTCCAAGGACCGCGCCTTCCTCATGCCGGCGGGCGACGTGCACGGCCTGGCCAGCGGCGCCAGCGTGACGCCGCTGCCGCCCTACCGCAGCGTGCCCCGCCTGGGCCAGGCCAACCCGCCGCCCTCGCCGAACGACCGCAGCGTGCTCAGCCTGCCCATGGGCATGGGCCTGCTCGGCCGCGTGGTCGACTCGCACGGCCAGCCGCTGGACCACCAGGGCCCGCTGCGCGACGTCGGCGTGTCACCGCTGGAGCGCGCGCCGCTCAACGCCATGGACCGCGACCCGGTGCGCGAACCGCTGGACACCGGCGTGCGCGCCATCAACGCCCTGCTCACCGTGGGCCGCGGCCAGCGCCTGGGCCTGTTTGCCGGCTCGGGCGTGGGCAAGAGCGTGTTGCTGGGCATGATGGCCCGCTACACCAAGGCCGACGTGATCGTGGTCGGCCTGATCGGCGAGCGCGGCCGCGAGGTGAAAGAGTTCATCGAGGACATCCTGGGCGAGGACGGCCGCGCGCGCTCGGTGGTGGTGGCCGCGCCGGCCGACGCGCCGCCGCTGGTGCGCATGCAGGGCGCGAGCTACGCCACCGCCATCGCCGAACACTTCCGCGACGAGGGCCTGCACGTGCTGCTGCTGATGGACTCGCTCACGCGCTACGCCATGGCCCAGCGCGAGATCGCGCTCGCCATCGGCGAGCCGCCCGCCACCAAGGGCTATCCGCCCTCGTGCTTCGCCAAGCTGCCGCAGCTCGTGGAGCGCAGCGGCAACGGCCTCAACGGCCGCGGCTCCATCACCGCCTTCTACACCGTGCTGTCCGAGGGCGACGACCAGCAGGACCCGATCGCCGACGCGGCGCGCGCCATCCTCGACGGCCACATCGTGCTCTCGCGCGCGCTCGCCGAGTCGGGCCACTACCCCGCCATCGACGTCGAGGCCTCGGCCTCGCGCGTGATGCACAACGTGGCCGGCCCGGCGCACCTGGAGCTCGCGCGCAAGTTCCGCTCGAACTACTCGCGCTACCAGAAGAGCCGCGACCTGATCCAGCTCGGCGCCTACGTGGCCGGCAGCGACCCGGACACCGACCGCGCCATCGTGCTCTACCCCGGCCTGCAGCGCTTCCTGATGCAGGACATGCGCGAGGCCGCGCCCATGAGCGACAGCCTGCGCCAGATGCGCACCGCGCTGCAGGAAGACAAGGCCGCCGCGCCGGCCCAGCCGCAGGCCCAGCGCGGCGCGCGCCCGCACCACAACCCCTATGAGGGCAATCAATGATCAGCGCACGGCCGCCCGAAGCTGATCGCACCGCAGCGCACTGCGCGGAGGTTTGCGAATGACCCGTCCGGCCCAGCAACTGGACCCCGTGATCGAACTCGCCGAACGCCGGCGCGATGAAGCCCTGGCCGAATGCGCGCGCCAGCAGCAGGCGCAGCGCCAGGCCCAGGAACAGATGGACCAGCTCAGCAGCTACGCCGACGAAGCCAGCCGCCGCTTCGCCGAGCGCGGCGCGGTGGGCGTGAACGTGGCGCTGCTCATGAACCACCGCCAGTTCATGGCCAAGCTCGAACACGCCATGGATTTCCAGCAGGGTGTGCTGGCCGACCACGCCCGGCGCGTGGACCAGGCCCAGGCCGCCGTGGTCGACGCCGAGCGCGAGCTCGCCAGCCTGCGCAAGTACGCCGCGCGCCAGATGGAAGCCTGGCAGCAGAAGCTGCAGCGCCGCGAACAGAAGCACACCGACGAGATGGCGCAGAACATCCACCGCCGCCGCCTCGAGAACGACAGCAGTTTCCAGCCCATGTCCTCCTCATGACCACCGCCGCCACCAGCACCCACGCCCCGCAGACCCCCGGCCACGCGCGCACCCAGAGCGCGCAGGGCAGCCAGGGCGCCAACGGCACGCAGGCGCACGGCCAGCGCCAGGCGCCGGCCGATCTGTTCGCCACCCTGCTCGCGCTCGCGGCCGACGCCGCGCCCGTGGACGGCAGCGCCACCGACGCCCTGGCCGCGGCCGACGCGATCGACGGCCTCGACAGCGGCGCGCCCGCCGGCGGCAAGCCGGGCAAGGCCGGCAAGGGCAAGCCCGGCATCGACGCCCAAGACCCGCTCGACGAACACCCGCTGGCCGGCCTCATGCTGTGGCAGCCGCCGGCCCTGGACAAGACCCACCCCGACCTGGCGCGCGCCGCCCGCGGCGACACCGCCGTGGCCGCCAGCGGCGCCGCGCTCACCGAGACCCAGGGCGCCCAGGCGCTCGACCCCGACCCCGCCCTGCGCGCCGCCGACGCGGCCGCCAACGGCACCGCCCGCGCGCCCGGCCTGAGCTGGCAGGTGGCGGCCACGCGCGCCGCCCAGGCCCAGCCCGCCGCCGGCACACCGGCCGCATTGCAGGCCGCCGCCCGGGCCACGGGCGGCAACGGCGCCGACGTGCCCGCCCTGCGCTGGAGCGCCGCCGCGCCCGACGCGGCCAACGCGGCCAACGCCCACCTCGACGCGGTGCGCAGCACCGTCACGCTCGACGCCCGCTTCCCGGCCGCGCACGCCGCGCTGGGCGGCTCCGCGGGCGCCGGCGCCGCCGACGACGCGGCCCCGGGCGCCGCGCCCAGCGGCACCTGGACCGGCCCGGCCGCCGTGGGCGCCGCCGGCAACGCCGCCCAGGCCGACGGCTCGGGCGGCCAGGCCGGCGCCGGCCCCGACAGCCACGACGGCCACACCCGCCTCGCCACCGACGACAGCACCGCCCAGCCCAACGACCCCTATGCCGAGGCCCGCGCGGACGCCGAGGCCGTCGAGGTGCAGCACTGGGGCGGCGCGCACGGCCTGCGCCACGCCAGCCTGCGCGTGGGCGAAGAAGCCGGCCGCGCGATCGACATCCAGCTCGCCGTGCGCGGCGACGAGGTGCGGCTGGACATCCGCACCGACGACAGCGCCACGCGCGACGCCCTGCGCGAGCAGGCCCGCGCCGCGCTCGGCGAACGCCTGCAGCAGGGCGGCCTGCAGCTGGCCGACGTGTCGGTCGGCAGCCAGCAGCAGGACCGCCCGCGCGAGGGCCACACGCCCACGCTGCACCAGCCGCGCGTGCAGCGCGACAGCGCCGAGCCCGCCGCACCGGCCACCCCACCGGCGCGCGCCCAGGCCGCCCAGCGCCCGGCCAACGGCGGGCTCGACCTGTTCATCTGAGCCCGGGAATAAGCGCCTTTTTCAGCGCTTATCCGGCGAACGGGCGTGGGGGTGGAATCCCACAATCCTTCTCATCCCCCCCCGCCCTGTGCGGGTGCCACCGATGAAGGAAGCCCATGTCCGCCGCTGCTGCTGCCGCCACCGCCGACGCCCCTGAAGCGCCCAAGAAAAAGGGCAAGAAGCTGCTGTTCATCATCGTCGGCGTGCTGGTGCTCGCCATCGCGGGCGCGGCCGGCGCACTGTTCATCCTCAAGAAGAACACCGCCGAGGACGACCACGAGGAAGACGCGCCCGTCGCCCACGTGAAGAAGGTCGACCCCAAGCACGCGCCCACCTTCCTGCCACTGGAGAACATGGTGGTGAACCTGGCCGACACCGGCGGCAACCGCTACATCCAGATCGGCCTCACGCTGCAGCTGCAGGACGCCGCCACCGGCGAGGCCGTGAAGGCCTACATGCCCAGCATCCGCAGCGCCGTGCTCATGCTGCTGGCCAAACGCACCAGCGAGCAGGTGCTGAGCGCCGAGGGCAAGGAAAAGCTCAACCAGGACATCATCGCCGCCGTCTCCGAGGTCATGGGCTACGAGGTCGACGACCACGAGGAGGAAGGCAGCAAGAAGAAGAAGCGCCGCGCGCCGCCCAACCCGGTGCAGGCCGTGCTGTTCTCCAGCTTCATCGTGCAGTAAGCGCGCGAGCCCAGCCATGTCCGACTCGTTTCTGTCCCAGGAAGAGGTCGACGCCCTGCTCGAGGGCGTGACCGGCGAGAGCCAGAAGCTCGCCAAGGAAGAAGCGCCCACCGATGGCGTGCGCAGCTACAACCTCTCGAGCCAGGAGCGCATCGTGCGTGGGCGCATGCCCACCATGGAGATCGTCAACGAGCGCTTCTCGCGCAACCTGCGCCAGGGCCTGTTCAACTTCATCCGCCGCAGCCCCGAGATCTCGGTGGGCGGCGTGCAGGTGCAGAAGTACAGCGCCTTCCTGCGCGAGCTCGTGGTGCCCACGAACTTCAACATCATGGCCATCCGCCCGCTGCGCGGCAACGGCCTGGTGGTGTGCGAGCCCACGCTGCTGTTCGGCGTGATCGACAGCCTGTTCGGCGGCAACGGCAAGTTCCACACCCGCATCGAAGGCCGCGACTTCTCGCCCACCGAGCAGCGCGTGATCAACCGCCTGGTCGAGGTGGTGAGCGAGGAATACAAGAAGGCCTGGCGCGGCGTGTACCCGATCGAGCTGTCGTACCAGCGCTCGGAGATGCAGCCGCAGTTCGCCACCATCGCCACGCCCAGCGAGATCGTGGTCTCCACCAGCTTCACGCTGGAGATCGGCGACCTCACGGGCTCGCTGCACATCTGCATTCCCTACGCCACGCTCGAACCCATCCGCGACGTGCTGTATTCCAGCGTGCAGGGCGACGCCATCGAGGTCGACCGCCGCTGGGTCAAGCTGCTCAGCCACGAGATCCAGGCCGCCGAGGTCAACGTGGTGGCCGAGCTCGCCAAGACCGAGGCCACGGTGGAGCAGCTGCTGGCCATGCAGGTCGGCGACTTCATCGAGCTCGACCGCCTGCCCACCATCACCGCGCACGTCGACGGTGTGCCCATCTTCGAGTGCCAGTACGGCACGCACAAAGGCAAGTACGCCTTGCGCGTGGAGCGCAGCCTGCGCGGCGCCGACCTGAACTGGCTCGGCTCCAACGCCGACCTGTGACCCGTTTTCAGGAGAGACATCCATGTCCGACACCCCGAACCAGGACGCCATCGCCGACGAGTGGGCCCAGGCCCTCGAGGAACAGGCCGCCACCGCCACCGCCGATGGCGCCCCCGCCTTCGATGCCGAGCACACGCCCGTGAAGGCCGCCGCCGCCGCGGCCGCGGGCAATGCCGCGATGCAGGACATCCAGATGGTGCTGGACATCCCGGTGCAGCTGTCGGTGGAGCTGGGCCGCACGCGCGTGCCGATCAAGTACATCCTGCAGCTCGCGCAGGGCTCGATCGTGGAGCTCGACGCGCTCGCGGGCGAGCCCATGGACGTGCTCGTCAACGGCTACCTGATCGCCCAAGGCGAGGTGGTGGTGGTGAACGACAAGTTCGGCATCCGCCTCACGGACATCGTGACGCCGTCCGAGCGCATGAAACGCCTGAGCCGGAAGTAAACCCATGTGGCAGAACGCTTGGCCGGCGCTGGTGCTGCTGGCGCTGATGGTGGGCATCGCCTGGGCGCTCAAATGGGCGCGCGGCCGCATGCCCGGCTTCGCCGGCCTGCCCGGCGTGCCGGGCCAGCAAGGCCCCGCGCTCAAGCTGCTCGCGAGCCAGGCGCTCGGCCCGCAGCAGCGCGTGGTGACCCTGCAGGTCGGCCAGGGCGAGGACGCCGTGTGCCTGGTGCTCGGCGTGGCGCCGGGCAGCATCACCGCGCTGCATCACATGCCGCTGCCCGAGGGCGCCGCCGCTGCGCCCGCAGCCCCCGCGGGCTTTGCCGCGCGGCTGGCGCAACAACTGGTCAACAAGGGCCCTGGCGATGCGCCGCGTTGACGTGCTGATCCTGCGCACGCTCGCGCTCTTTCTCGCGCTGGCCCTGCTCTCGCTGGGCGTGTGGGCGCAAGGCGCGCCCGTGCCCACGCCGCAAGGCCCCTCGCTGCCGCTGGTGGTGGGCCAGGGCGCCGGGGGCAACAGCTATTCGGTGCCGATCCAGACCCTGCTGTTCTTCACCGCGCTGTCCTTCCTGCCCGCGGTGCTGCTGCTGATGACGGGCTTCACGCGCATCGTCATCGTGCTCTCGCTCATGCGCCAGGCCCTGGGCACGCAATCGGCCCCGCCCAACCAGGTCATCGTGGGCCTGTCGCTGTTCCTCACGCTGTTCGTCATGGGCCCCACGCTCGACCAGGTCTACGACAACGCCTACGCGCCCTACTCGCGCAACCAGATCACCTTCGAGCAGGCGCTGCAGCGCGGCGAAGCGCCCATGCGCGCCTTCATGCTCAAGCAGACGCGCCAGTCCGACTTCGAACTCTTCGCCCGCCTGGCCAAGCTGCCTGCCGACGTGAAGGCCGAGAACGCGCCGCTGCGCGTGATCGTGCCGGCCTTCGTCACCAGCGAGCTCAAGACCGCGTTCCAGATCGGCTTCATGATCTTCATCCCCTTCCTGGTCATCGACATGGTGGTGGCCAGCGTGCTGATGTCGCTCGGCATGATGATGCTGTCGCCGGTGCTGGTCGCCCTGCCCTTCAAGCTCATGCTGTTCGTGCTCGCGGACGGCTGGAACATCCTCATCGGCTCGTTGGCCGCATCCTTCGCGCAATAGGCAAGACCATGGAACCCCAAGCCGCCCTCACCTTCGGCCAGAACGCGCTGTTCCTGCTGCTCAGCGTGGCCGCGCCGGTGCTGCTCACCGTGCTTGGCGTGGGCCTGGTGATCAGCCTGTTCCAGGCCATCACGCAGATCCACGAACAGACGCTGGCCTTCGTGCCCAAGCTGGTGGCCGCCATCGCGGTGTTCGCCATCGCCGGGCCGTGGATGCTCACCACCCTGGTCGAGTTCATCCGCAGCACGCTGCTGTCGATCCCGCAGTACGCCGTCTGAGCGCAGGCCCGCGGACGGTTCGAGCATGGTCACGTTCACCGAAGCCCAGCTCATGGCCTGGGTGTCGCCGGTGTTCTGGCCCTTCATCCGCGTGCTCGCGGTGTTCTCCAGTGCGCCCATCTTCTCGGCGCGCTCGGTGCCGCTGCGCACGCGCGTGGCGCTGGCCTTCCTGATCGCGGTCTGCGCGCAGGCCACGCTGGGCGATCAGCCCGTGGTCGCGCTCACCGACCCGCGCGCACTCGAGGTGCTGATGCAGCAGCTGCTGATCGGCGTGTCCATCGGCCTGGCGGTGCGCATCGTGTTCGCCGCGGTGGAACTGGCGGGCGAACTCGTGGGCCTGCAGATGGGCCTGAACTTCGCAGGCTTTTTCGACCCCACCACGGGCGCCCAGACCAGCACCGTGGGCCGCTTCTTCGGCAACACCACCATGCTGCTGTTCGTGGTCATGGGCGGCCACCTCATGCTGCTGCAGGCCGTGGTGGCCAGCTTCAACACCTTCCCCCTGGGCGGCGGCGCGCTCGATGCCGTCAACACCATGCGCCTGCACGAACTCGGCGCGGTGGTGTTCCGCTACGGGCTGTGGATCGCGCTGCCGCTGATCGGCATGCTCATCTTCATCAACACCGTGCTGGGCATCGTCTCGCGCATCGCGCCGCAGATGAACGCCTTCGCCATCGGCTTTCCGGTCACCCTGTCGGCCGGGCTGCTGGGCATCGCCTTCACGCTGCCCATGCTGGACACGCCGATCGCCGCGCTGCTGCGCGTGGCCACGGCGATGTTCACCGGCTGATCACCAACGACGCCGGGGGGTGGGTACACGCGCTGCGCTTCACTAGATTGGCCTGTGCAGGTCCATTCCGGGCCTGCGGCTTTGCCCAAAGCCTCAACGCCATGAAACAGGAGCCTTCCATGTTGTCCCACCTCATCGACCTGCCCGAGTCCTTTCGTCACGGCGTGCCTGCACCCACCCCGGCGCGCCGCGCCATCAAAACCTTCCGGCACAGCATCGACATCTACCTGAAGGATTCGAATGCGTACGGGAACACCTATTTCTCCAGGTACTTCGAGTGGCAAGGCGTTTGCCGCGAGCGCTGGTTCCACCAGTGCATTTCTGCCGACATGCTGCAATCGCTGGGCGTGTTCATCACCAAACGCGCACATGCCGAATACCTGCACGAGTCCTTTCCCTTTCAGCACCTGACCTGTGAGGTCAATACCCACGAGATCCGGCACTGCTCCTTCCAACTGCTGTTCCGCTTCGTCAGCGAAGAAAGAACCGTGGCCACCGGCTACCAGCAGATTGCTTTTGCGGACCATCGAAAGCGTCTGCAGCGGTTGCCCGCCTTCGCGCTGAACCGCATGCGCGACTACGAGGTGATGGACACGACACCTTTCGAGCGCGGCTGAGGGTGGCCCTGAAGGGCGGGAAATCGCAGGTGAAACACCGTGTACTCGCCCTCCACCGACTCGCAATGGATGCGACCGCCGAAGGACTCGACCGCGCGGCGGCAGAACGGCAGGCCCAGGCCCGCACCTTTCATGGGCTTGGTGGTGTAGAAGGTATCGAAGATGCGGGGCAGGCTGGCCGCCGGAATGCCCGATCCGGTGTCGCGAACGATCAGCGCGTGCTGCCCTTTCCCGTTCGACAGTTCGATATGCAGCTCACCCTTGCCGGCCGCCTTCATCGCGTAGAGGGCGTTCTTGAAAAGATTGAACAGCACATAAATCATCAAAGCTTCGGCACCCATGAAACGAAAGTCGGCACCGAGGTTCAGGTGCACCTTGTCTCGCTCCCGCCCGATGAAGGGATAGCTGTCGATCGCCTCGCGCACGCACGCACCCATGGAGCAGCGCCTGAATTCCGAGGGATTGATCTGCTCGAAACGGGCCGAGGCGAGCACCATGTCGATCACGGCGTTGGAGCGATCGACCTGTTTCGCGATCGCTTCCGCCAAGGTGCACAGGCGTGAGAAGTCAGGTACCTCACACGGCTGCTCGAGCAATCCACGCGACACCGCGATGCGGTAGCCCCGGTCGAGCTCGGGCAACCACGTATGCAAGGTCTCGGCCTGCAGGCGAATGGTGGCCAGCGGTGTGCGCATTTCGTGCGCGACCGATGCCGCCACGGCCACCGGGTTCATGAGCTTGTGCCGGGTCACGGCCAGCATGATCAGCCCCAGGCTGACCGCGATGAACACGACACCGGGCGGGTAAAAGCCGAACCCGTAGTTGCACAGATAGTCCACCGACGCGAAGAAATAGATCAGAAGGCTGACCACACACAAGCGCAGGCGCACGGCATCGTCGGGAGCGACGCGACGAGCAGCCTGGTAGGTCACCCAGAGGCCACGCATCACGACCAGTCCCGTTTGCACCAGATGCAGAGCATGCAAAGGGCCGGCCTTGGGGTAGTAGCCGTAGAAGTACTGGTAGTGGCCAGCGACGAACAGATCGGTGGTGAGGTCAAGAACCCCCAGCATCAGCGCGAAGCCATACGACAGCTTGACCCATGGACGATCGTCTGGGCGGTTCGCGATCTCGATCAGCAGGTGATAGAGACTGGTCGGCAGAAAGATGATCAACAGGTAGCCGAACCGGGCCAGTTTGTCGGCCAGCTGCGGATCGTCCACTTGGAAAAGAACCGCCCAGGTTGCCTGCCAGAAGAACGTGGTCACGCACAGCAGAAAAAAGCTGCGGCTGACGCGATTGACCCCCTTCGTGAGCAGCACGTAGGTGCCATAGCCCAGGAACAGCCCCGCGACCAGAGCCGGCAGCAACGAGTACATGGGGTTCCTCCTGCGGCCGGCTGCTGCGCCGGCACTGAGCGGCGCAGTGTAGGTTTGGCCAGGCCGGGCAAACCCCGCGATCCGGGGTGCAGCGCGCGCCAGCGCATGATGTTTCGATCAGCGCAGAAGAATGGCCTGCGCGCCGCGTTCGCGGCGGGCCGGTGAAAGGCGATCCAAAGAACCCTGTAGGGTATTTAGCCTGATGTTTCGAGCAAGAGCGCTGACCGCCTCAGACCAGCCCGTTGCGGATCGCATAGACCGTCAGTTCCGCGTTGTTCGACAGGTGCAGCTTCTCGAGCACCCGCGCGCGGTACACGCTCACGGTCTTGGGGCTGAGCATGAGCTCTTCGGCGATGTCGGACAGCTTGCGGCCCGAGGCGATCTTCTGCAGCGTCTGCAGCTCGCGCTCGGACAGGCTGGCGTGCAGTTCCTCGGTCTCGGGCGCGCTCAGGGTGTCCACCAGCATCTGCGCGACCTCGGCCGTCACGTACTTGCGGCCCTGCATCACCACGCGGATGGCGTTCACCAGCTCGGCCGGGTCGCCGGCCTTGTTCACGTAGCCGCGTGCGCCCGCGCGCAGGCAGCGGATGGCGTACTGGTCCTCGGGGTACATGGACACCACCAGCACCTTCACCACCGAGCCCTCTTCCTTGAGCGCGGCCAGCACCTCCAGGCCGCCGCGACCGGGCATGTTCAGATCGAGCACGAGCACATCGCACACGGCCTTGCGCATGAGCTCGCGCAACTCGGGGTAGCTGCCGGCTTCGCCGACCACCTGGATGTCCACCGCTTCACTGATCGTGTCGCGGATGCCGCGGCGCACCACGGCGTGGTCATCACACAAAATCACCTTGATCATGGGCTTCCTTGGGGGCGGGAACCTCGGCGGCCCGCGGCAATGGCACCGACAGGATCACGGAGGTGCCGCGGGGCGACGAGCTCACGTCGAGCCAGCCACCGACCTTGGCCGCGCGCTCGCGCAGGCCGAGCAGGCCGAACGATTGGGTCTTGCGCAGGGCGCCCGTGCTCATGCCCGGGCCGTTGTCGCTCACCTCCAGCGTGAGCACGCCCTCGCCGTCGCTGAGGTCGATGTCCACCTGCGACGCGCCCTGCGCGTGTTTGCCGATGTTGGTGAGCGCCTCCTGCGCGGTGCGGTAGGCCACGAGCTGCACGTCGCGCGAGACCTCGATGCGCTCGGCCGAGCGGCGCACGTTCACGCGCAGGCCGGTGCGCCGCTCGAAGCCGCTGGCCAGCCACTGCACCGCGGCCACCAGGCCCTGGTCGAGGATGGGCGGGCGCAGGTTCATCATGATGCGCTGGCTCGCGCCCAGGGCGTGCTGCAGCATGTCCATGGCGCTGTTCAGGTGGCGCTGCACCTCGGGGTCGCTGGCGCGGCGGCTCACCCAGGAGAGGTCGAGCTTGACGGCCGCCAGCGCGCCGCCGATGTCGTCGTGGATCTCGCGCGCGATGTCGGCGCGTTCGCGCTCGATGCTGGTCTGCAGGTGCTCGGCGAGCTCGCCCAGGCGCTGGCGCGACTCGGCCAGTTCGGCGTCGGCGCGGGCCTTGGCGCGCCGCGTTTCGCTCACCTCCAGCGCGCGCTGCACCACGTGGGCCAGCCGGTGCATGCTGTCTTTGAGCAAGTAGTCACTTACGCCGCGGTGCATGGCATCCACGGCCGCGGTCTCGCCGATGGCACCCGACAGCACCACGAAGGGGATCTGGATCTTGAGCTCGCGCGCGACCTCCCAGGCCTCGATGCCGGTGAAGCCGGGCAGGTGGTAGTCGGCCAGCACGATGTCGTGCCGCCCCTGCTGCAGCTCGCGGCGGAAGTCCTCCAGGGTGTCGACCAGGGTGATCTCGTTGGCCAGCTGGCTGCGCTGCAGCGCGAACTTCACCAGGGCATGGTCGACCCGGGAGTCCTCGAGGTGAAGGATGCGCACCACGCGCTGTTCGGTCGCTGCACCGGGGCCGGTCATGGGTGATCGGAAGGAGGGGGAGGAAGCCGACGAGGGGTCTTCGCAGGCGACCAAAAGCGCCTGATTTCTGGCGGTTTTCGGTCGATACACCACGGGACTGCTGTCGAGAATTCTAGTACCCCCTAACCGTATATCTGACCGAACTGTTGCCATGGAGCCCACCCCAATGCTGCCGAATGAGCCATCGGTCACGCTCTCCGTGGCCCTGGTCGCCGATCTGCAGGATTCGCTGCTGATGGCCATGACCGACCTGCAGCGCCTGCAGGGCCTGCTCGACCACGCCACGGGCAACCTGCTGGAGCGCTTCGGCAACGCCAACCGCGACCTGGCCGCCCTGGAAGCGGTGCACGGCGCGGGCGAGCTCACGCGCATCCACCACAGCCTTCACCAGGCCGTCACGGAGTTGCAGTTCCACGACATGGCGACCCAGCTGCTGACCCACACCGGCAAGGTGCTGCAGGGCTGCGCCTGGCGCCTGGCCGACCAGGCCATGGCGCCCGAAGAAGACGAAGAGCCGCTGCAGCTCGACCCCATCCCCGAACGCCCCAGCCCCGTGACGCAGAGCGAAATGGACGCCGGGTCGATCGAACTGTTTTAAGAACGCGCGCCCGGTGCCGATAACACCCGAAGTACGGAGAAACCCATGCGATCCATCCTAGCCGTCGACGATTCGGCATCCATGCGAAAAATGGTGTCGTTCACGCTCACCGGAGCGGGCTTCCACGTGGTGGAGGCGGTGGACGGCCAAGACGCCTGGGACAAGGCCCAGAACCACAGCATCGACCTGGTGCTGACCGACCAGAACATGCCGCGCCTGGACGGGCTGGGGCTGACGCGCAAGCTGCGCGAGCACCCCAAGTTCAAGACCACCCCCATCCTCATCCTGACCACCGAGTCGAGCGACGCGATGAAGCAGGCCGGCCGCGCCGCGGGCGCCACGGGCTGGCTCGTGAAGCCCTTCGACCCGGGTCGCCTCATCGAGGTGATCAACAAGGTGATCCGCTGAGCCGCAACCCCAGGAGCCAAGACATGGGTGACATGATGAGCGAGGGCCAGCACCTCGGCAACGACATCGACCTGAGCCAGTTCTATCAGATCTTCTTCGAGGAGGCCGGCGAGAACCTGGACCAGATGGAGCAGATGCTGCTCGCGCTGGACGTGGAAGCGGCCGAAGACGAAGAGCTCAATGCGATCTTCCGCTGCGCCCACTCGATCAAGGGCGGCGCCGCCACCTTCGGCTTTGCCGACGTGGCCGAGCTCACGCACCAGGCCGAGTCGCTGCTGGACAAGCTGCGCCGCCACGAACTCAAACCCACCACCGCCATGGTCGACGTGCTGCTCGAATCGAGCGACGCGCTGCGCGGCCAGCTCGCGGTGCACCAGGGCGGCGCCAGCAGCAGCCCCGACACCGGCAACCTGGTGGCCCGCATCTACGCACTCGCGCAGGGCCAGGAAGCCCCCGCCGCCGTGGCCAGCGCCCCGGCGCCCGCGCCGGTGGCCGCCCCCGCGCCGGTCGCGGCCGCACCCGTCGCTGCGCCCGAAACGCCGAGCGAGCCCGCCAAACCCCTGGCCAAGGGCGAGCGCGAGATCGACATCCACATCGGCCCGATCGACAACCCCGCCACGGCCGATGGCATCGCCGAGCTGTTCCGCGACATCCCGGGCCTGGGCACGGTGAGCGCCCTGCCCTGCGACCAGCCGGGCAAGCGCGTGTTCCGCGCGCGCACCGCGGCCAGCGACAACGAACTGCTGGACCTGTTCACCTTCCACGTGAGCAAGGAACAGATCCAGATCCACGAAGCCGGTGACATGGTGCACGGCCGCGTGCCCATGCCCCCGGCCACCGAAGGCCGCGACTACGGCTTCTTCGAAGGCTCGCCCGGCCTGCCCGCCGCCGACGCCGCGCCCGCGCCGCGCAAGGAGGTGCGCAGCGCCGAGCCCAAGGCGGCGGCCGCCGCCAACAGCAGCGCCGGCCTCGAATCGACCACGCTGCGCGTGTCGGTCAGCAAGGTCGACCAGCTCATCAACCTGGTGGGTGAGCTCGTGATCACCCAGGCCATGCTGGCGCAAAAGAGCCGCGAACTCGACAACACCGCCAGCCACCCGCTGCTCGCGGGACTGGCCGATCTGGACCGCAACACGCGCGACCTGCAGGAAGCCGTGATGTCGATCCGCATGATCCCCATGTCGGTGGTGTTCAACCGCTTCCCGCGCATGCTGCGCGACCTCGCGGCCAAGCTCGGCAAGAAGGTCGACCTGGTGACGCAGGGCGAATCGACCGAACTCGACAAGGGCCTGGTCGAGAAGATCACCGACCCGCTGACCCACCTGATCCGCAACAGCTGCGACCACGGCATCGAGATGCCCGAGGAGCGCCGCGCCAAGGGCAAGAGCGAGACCGGCACGATCACGCTGTCGGCCACGCACCAGGGCGGCAGCATCCTCATCGAGGTGCGCGACGACGGCAAGGGCCTGTCGCGCGAGAAGCTGCTCCAGAAGGCGCGTGAAAAGGGCATCGACGCCCCCGACACCCTGAGCGACCCGGAGGTCTGGAACCTGATCTTCGCGCCCGGCTTCTCCACCGCCGAACAGGTCACCGACGTGTCGGGCCGCGGCGTGGGCATGGACGTGGTCAAGAAGAACATCACCGCGCTCGGCGGCACGGTCGAGATCGACTCGGCCGAGGGCTACGGCATGCGTGTGTCGGTGCGGCTGCCGCTCACGCTGGCCATCATGGACGGCATGTCGGTGCGCGTGAGCGACGAGGTCTACATCCTGCCGCTGGCCAGCGTGATCGAGTCGTTCCAGATCAAGCCCAAGGACATCAACACCGTGGCGCACGGCGCCCGCGTGGTGAAGGTGCGCGACGAGTTCATGCCGGTGGTCGAGCTCGAGCAGATCTTCTCGGTGCCGCGTTTCGAGCACAACGCCGCCAGCCCCATCATGGTGGTGGTCGAAGCCGACGGCCAGCGCGCTTCGCTGATGGTCGACGAACTGCTCGGCCAGCAGCAGGTGGTGATCAAGAACCTCGAAAGCAACTACCGCAAGGTGCCCAACGTGTCGGGCGCCACCATCCTCGGCGATGGCAAGGTGGCGCTGATCCTCGACACCTCTGCCCTGGTGCGCCGCTCGCGGCACTGAACATGAACACCCCCGCCGCGCTTCGCGCGACCCCCTCGAGGGGGCAACACCAGCGGCCCGGCAAAGCCGGATCCGCGGTGTTTCCCGGTTCCGGGCCGGCGCTCGATGACGGGCCGGTGGCCGAAGGCCGCGAGTTCGTCTGGTCGGATGCCGACTTCGCCCGCATCAAGGCGCTGATCTACCAGAAGGCCGGCATCAGCCTGCACGACGGCAAGCACGCCATGGTCTACAGCCGCGTCTCGCGCCGCCTGCGCGAGACCGGCCACGCGAGCTTCAAAGACTACCTCGACTGGCTCGAGCGCCACGACGGCGCCGAGTGGCAGGAGTTCATCAACGCGCTCACCACCAACCTCACGGCCTTCTTCCGCGAGTCGCACCACTTCGACGCCCTGGCCCAGCTGCTGCGCAGCAAGCCCGGCCATGCCTGGCGCATCTGGTGCGCGGCCGCGTCCACCGGCGAGGAGCCCTACTCCATCGCCATGACCTGCGCCGAGGTGCTGGGCGCCAACGGGCAGTACGAGATCGTCAACAGTGACATCGACACCAAGGTGCTCGCCACGGCGCAGCGCGGCGTCTACAAGGTCGACGGCAACAAGGGCCTGTCGGCCGAGCGGCTGCAGCGCTTCTTCCTGCGCGGCAAGGGCGCCAACGCGGGCTACATGCGTGTGAAGCCCGAGCTGCAGAAGCACATGAGCTTCCTGCCCGTGAACCTGGTGCAGGAGCTGCCGTTGCGCGACACCTTCGACGTGGTCTTCTGCCGCAACGTGATGATCTATTTCGACGCCGGCACCCAGCGCGCCGTGCTCGAACGCATCCACCGCGTGATGCGCCCGGGCGGCACCCTCTTCGTGGGTCACGCCGAAAACTTCAGCGACGCCCGCAGCCTGTTCCAGCTGCGCGGCAAGACCGTGTACGAGCGCCTATGACCGCCGCCGCGGTGCCCGCGCCGCACAAGCCCCTTCTGCCGGTGACGCCGCACCCGGGCACGGTCTCGCGCGTGGCCGAGTACCGCGCGCGCAAGCCCAAACCCGGCGAGGCCTCGTTCTTCTTCTACGACCCGCACTTCCGCAGCGACGCCGTGAAGGTGCTGCCGGGCGAGTACTACGTGAGCGCCGACCCGCTCGTGATCCAGACCGTGCTGGGCTCGTGCATCGCGGCCTGTATCTGGGACCCGCGCGTGCGCGTGGGCGGCATGAACCACTTCATGCTGCCCGAAGGCGGCAGCGACTCGGGCGGGCGCTACGGCTCCTACGCGATGGAACTGCTGATCAACGAACTGATGAAGCAGGGCGCGCGGCGCGAGACCATGCAGGCCAAGGTGTTCGGCGGCGGCCAGGTCATGAGCAGCTTCACCACCATGAACGTGGGCGAGCGCAACACGAGCTTCGTGCTCGACTACCTGCAGACCGAACGCATCGCGGTCGTCTCCAAGGACGTGCTGGACATCCATCCGCGCAAGGTCTGCTTCTTCCCGTCCACGGGCAAGGCCATGGTCAAGCGCCTGGCGCATTCGCACCCCGAGACGCTGGAGACCCAGGAACGCAAGGGCAGTGCCGCCACCGTGGTCACGAGCACCGCGGGCGGCTCGATCGACCTGTTCTGAGGGCGCGACGACAAGGAGAACAACATGCCCAAGACCCGAGTGGTGGTGGTGGACGATTCGGCGCTGGTGCGCAGCCTGCTCACCGAGATCATCAACCGCCAGAGCGACATGCAATGCGTGGGCGCGGCCGCCGACCCGCTGGCCGCGCGTGAAATGATCCGCGAGCTCGACCCCGACGTGATCACGCTCGACGTCGAGATGCCGCGCATGGACGGCCTGGAGTTCCTCTCGCGCCTCATGCGCCTGCGGCCCATGCCGGTGGTGATGGTGTCCACCCTCACCGAACAAGGCGCCGAAATCACCATGCGCGCGCTCGAATTGGGCGCGATCGATTTCGTGGCCAAGCCGCGCATCGGCGTGAGCCAGGGGCTCAACGAGCTCGCCAGCGACATCACCGACAAGATCCGCGTGGCCGCGGCCGCCAAGGTGCGCCGCCTGCCCGCCGCTGCGCCGTCGCCCGGCCCGGGCGTGAACCCTGCCGCGGCCGTTTCTCACACCCGGCCCGCGGCCCCCTTGCCGCGCGTGTCGACCGAGAAGATCATCTGCATCGGCGCCTCCACAGGAGGCACCGAAGCGATCCGCGAGGTGCTCGTGCCCATGCCGGCCGACTCGCCCGCCATTGTCATCACCCAGCACATGCCGCCCGGCTTCACCACCAGCTTCGCGAACCGCCTCAACGGTCTGTGCAAGATCCGTGTGGCCGAGGCCCGCGACGGCGAACGCATCCTGCCCGGTCATGCCTACATCGCCCCCGGCGGGCACCACCTGCGCATCGACCGCAGCGGCTCCAACTACGTGGCCGTGGTCGAAGACACCGAACCCGTGAACCGCCACCGCCCTTCGGTGGAGGTGCTGTTCAAGTCCGCCGCCCGCGTGATCGGGCCCAACGCCATCGGCATCATGCTCACCGGCATGGGCGCCGACGGCGCCAGCGCCATGCGCGAGATGAAGGACGCGGGCAGCTACAACTACGTCCAGGACGAAGCGAGCTGTGTCGTGTTCGGCATGCCCCGCATGGCGATCCAGCACGGTGCGGCGCACGAAGTCCTGCCCCTCAACCAGATTGCGCCGGCGGTGTTGGCCCGCCTGGCGAACGCACCGGCCGGTGTGCGTCACCGCATCTGATGCCAACGCACCCTTTCTGGAGTACCCCGATGTCCCTGCATCCCCGTCTGCCGCGCCGTGGCGCGCTCGCCCTCGGCCTGGCGCTGGCCTTCTCGACGCTGACCGCCGCCGCCCAGGGCCTGCCCGAACCCAAAGGGCGCGTCATCCTCACGGTGAGCGGCCAGATCGAGCAGACCAACCGCGGCAAGGACGCCGCCTTCGACATGGCCATGCTCGAAGCGCTGCCGCAGCAGAGCTTCACCACGCGCACGCCGTGGTTCGACAAGCCCATGAAGTTCACCGGCCCGCTGCTGTCCGACGTGCTCGCGGCCGTCAAGGCCAAGGGCCAGACCATCAAGGCCAGCGCGATCAACGACTACACCATCAGCATCCCCGTGGCCGACGCCGCGGCGCACGGCGTGATCGTGGCGCGCCTGCTCAACGACCAGCCCATGCCCGTGCGTGAAAAGGGTCCCCTGTTTGTCATCTATCCGTTCGACAGCAAGGCCGAGTTGCGCAGCTCCACGTACTATGAGCGTTCGATCTGGCAACTCAAGCGCATGAGCATCGAATGAACAGCAAGCCGAGCGGTATTGCGGCCTGGGGGTCTCGCACCTGGACCCTGGCGATCCTCGCGATCCTTGTGGTCACGCTGACACCGCTGGGCCTGATCGAGTGGCGCCAGTGGCAGTTGCTCAAGGACACCGACACGCGCCAGGTCGACTCCATCATGTGGCAGGCCTACCAGCTCGAGCGCGAGCTGAGCCGGCTCGAGCACGCCATCATGGAGGCGGGCGAACCCAACACCCAGGTGCTGCCCGAGGACCTGCAGGAACGCTACGAGATCTTCCTGAGCCGCATCACCTTGCTCAGCGACATTCCGCGCCGCGACCTGCTCGAGGCCTGGACCGGCTACCAGCCCACCATGCAGGCCATCGCCGCCTTCCGCAGCGAGGCCGACCCGCTGTTCGCCGATGGCGCCCGGCTCATCCAGAACCGCGCGGCCCTGCAGAAGATCGACGGCATGGCCCACGAGCTCAGCCAGAGCCTGGCCGAACTCACGCGCGAGGCCAACCGCGCGGTGGCCCGCTACCTGGACGAGCGCAACACCCAGCTGCGCCGCCAAGGCCTGTTGCTGATCGCGCTGGCCGGCGTGCAGGTGGCCGCCATGCTGCTCTTCGTGGCGGTGCTGGTGCGCCACATCCGCCAGCAGACGCGCCAGTACGCCAACCTGCAGAAGCTCAGCCGCGAGCTCGCCGCCGCCCGCGACCAGGCCGAGGCCGCCAACCAGGCCAAGAGCGTGTTCCTGGCCAACATGAGCCACGAGATCCGCACGCCGTTCCAGGGCGTTCTGGGCATGCTCAAGCTGCTCGAGGACACGCGCCTGACCAGCCAGCAGAAGGACTACGTGCAGACCGCGTCCGACTCGGCCCATCACCTGCTCGGCGTGGTCAACGACATCCTCGACGTGTCCACCATCGAATCGGGCACGCTCAAGCTCTCGCCCGCGCCGATGAACCTGGCGATGACGGCCAACGAGGTCACCACCCTGCTCGAGCCGCTCGCGCACGAGAAGGGCGTGACCATGAACTGCGTGTGCGATCACGAATTGCCCGAATGGGTGCTGGCCGACCCCACGCGCGTGCGCCAGATCCTGCTCAACCTGGTCAACAACGCGGTCAAGTTCACGCGCCAGGGCAGCATCGACGTCATCCTCGAGACCGACACCAGTCTGCCCGACGGCATCCGCATGACCGTGCAGGACACCGGCATCGGCATGGACGAAGAAACCGTCGGCCAGCTCTTCACGCGCTTCTACCAGGCCGACAACTCGCTGCGACGCCGCGTGGGCGGCACCGGCCTGGGCCTGGAGATCTCGCGCACGCTGGCCCGCATGATGGGCGGCGACATCAGCGTCACCAGCCAGATCGGCAAGGGCTCGATCTTCGTGGTCACGCTCAGCCTGCCGCGCACGGCCGCCCCGGCGGTCGACAAGGACGCCCTGCTCGACGATGCGGCCTGGGAGCGCGACCGCCGCCGTCCGCCGGCGCGCCGGCTGCGCCTGCTGGTGGCCGAAGACCACCCGGTCAACCTCAAGTACCTGAACCTGCTGATCGAACGCATGGGCCACGAAGCGGTGTTCTGCGAGAACGGCTTCGAGGCGCTGCAACTGCTCAACCGCGAGACCTTCGACGCGGTGCTGCTCGACTACCACATGCCCCTGCTCGACGGCATCGCCACGACGCAGGAGATCCGCCTGCTGCCCGGGGCCGCGGGCCAGGTGCCGGTCATCATGGTCACGGCCGACGTGGTCAACGACACGAGGCAGCTCGCGGCCGAAGCCGGAGTGACGCAGTTCGCCCCCAAGCCGCTGCAGGAAGCCGACCTGCGCCGCGCCCTGCGCCGCTGCGGCCTGTTCGGCGAATCGACCGACACCCAGCCCGCGCCGCTGACGCCGTTGCAGCCGGCCTCGCGCCACCCGAACGAGCTCATCGACGCCGACATGCACCACCAGCTCTTCTCGATGATGCCGCCCGGCATGCACGACGAACTGCTCGACATGCTGTTCAAGGCCCCCGATGGCACCGCCCCCCTGCTCGAGAAGGCACTCGCAGAGGAGGATGTGGCCGCGGTGGTGTACCAGGCGCACCGGCTCAAGGGCTCGTGCATGCTGATGGGCCTGCGCGCGCTGGTCGAGGTCTCGACCCAGATCGAGAAAGCGGGCCAAGAGGGCGATCTTGCGCAGCTGCGCACCCTGGCCCGCCGGCTGACCAGGGACGTGCACGACACCGTCAAGGCCCTGCCGGCCTTCACCGGCAATGCGGTCTTCATCGACGCCTGAGGGGGCGGGGCGCTGATTGCGCGCGCCGTTCGCGCACGCGGCTTCAAGCGCGCGGGTTCAAGCGCGCTGGTTCAAATCACCCGCGTCAAACGCGCTTGCTGAGGTTCGTGGGCGTGCCGGCTCCGGTCGACGCGCCATAGGCATCGACCGAACGAGCGCGCGAGGCCTGCTGACTCGCGGCCTCGGCGTCGCGCGCGAGCGCCTGGTCCACCACCGCGCCGCTCGCGTCCCACACCTTGCGCAGCGCCGTGCGCAGGTGCTCCATGGCTTCCTGCTGGATCTGCGCCTGTTCGCGGGCGCGCTGCGCCTGCTGCTCGCTGCGCAGGGCCCGGCTGCGCTCCTCGGCCAGTTCCTCTTTGGCACTGGCGCCCGCGTCGACGGTGTCGGTGGGGACGGCGGCGTCGCGCGTTTGCACCGGCCGCGGTTGCCCGCGGCGCTGCTCGAGGCCGGCTTGCTGATCGCGCGCGGCGGCGGCCGCGGGCGCGACGCCCACGACGGCAGGCACGGGCACCACCGCCGGGGACGCCGGGGCGGTCCACGACACGGAATGGGCTGGACTGGTCGGGATCATGGTGAAACCCCCAAATAGGGTGCCCCGGCGGGGAGGCCTGGGCTTCCCCAAGGCTATCGGTCGAACTGGGGCCGAACTTGAGGTCATTTCCGCGAATCGGCCGATCGGCGGTTGCACCGTCATTTAAGAAACGGTTAATGGCATCACAAGAGCATCACATCCCAACGTGCCGCCCCCCGGGCGAACAGGAGATCCGATGCCACCGCATGCCGCGCTGCCCTGCGCCGCCCCACCCCGCCCCACCGCCCACGGCCCGCGCCTGTGCGAGGTGCTGCGCGACGACCCCCGCCGCGCCGAGGTCGAGGCCTTCATCCACGGGGTCTTCCAGGAGCGCTTCGGCGCGCGGGTGCGCGGCTTCGCGCCGGTGCTCGTTGCCCTGCGCGACGCGCAGGACCGGCTCGTGGCCGCCGCCGGCTACCGCGCCGCCGACGGCGGGCCGCTGTTCCTCGAACGCTACCTGGAACACCCCATCGAACACCACCTGCAGATGGCCTCGGGCGCGCCGGTCTCGCGCGCACGCATCGCCGAGGTGGGCCACCTGGCCTCCATCCAGCCCGGCGAAGGCCGGCGACTGGTGGGTCTGATGGCCATGCTGCTGGCGCGCGAAGGCTTCGACTGGATCGTCAGCACCCTGACGCAGGAGCTGCGCCAGCTCTTCGTAAGACTGGGCGTGGCGCCGCTGGCCCTGGGCGTGGCCGACCCCGAACGGCTGGGCGAGCAGGCGGCCGACTGGGGCAGCTACTACGACCACCGCCCGCTGGTGCACGCCGGGCAGCTGCAGCTCGCGCTGCAGGCCATGCAACGCCGGAGCCGCGCATGACGCCCGCCCCCCTGATCCAGGGTGAACACCAGACCTGGGACGCCGCCGGCTGGCAGGCCGAGGTCTGGGGCGCGCGCCAGGCGCTGGCGACCACGGGCGCCCGCGTGGTCGCCACCCTGCTCGACAACGGCCCGGCCTTCGTGGTGCTCGACGAGGCCGCACTCGACGCCGGCCTGGTGCATGTGCCGCTGCCGCCCTTCTTCACCAGCCAGCAGGCCTTGCACGCGCTCGACGCCGCCGGCGTGGACACCCTCATCGCCAGCCCCCTGCTCGCCGCCCAGTGGCCCCAGTGGCCATGGGCCCCGCTGCAGGTCGCGGGCGAGACCCTGAGCATGGCGCACCGTCCGGCCACGCCGCGCGCCATGCCGGCCGGTACCGTCAAGATCACCTTCACCTCGGGCACCACCGGCCAGCCCAAGGGCGTGTGCCTGGGCCGCGAGGCGCTCGACGCCATTGCCAACGGCCTGGTGCAGGCGCTGGGGCCGCTGGGCATCGAGCGCCACCTGAGCGTGCTGCCCTACGCGGTGCTGCTCGAAAACGTCGCCGGCTCGATGGCGGCGCGCCGACAGGGCGCCACGCTGGTGAGCCTGCCCACGGCCCGGGTCGGCCTCAGCGGCTCGTCGCGCTTCGACCCCGCCACCTTCGACCGCGCCCTGCGCGTGCTCGATGTCCAGAGCGTCATCCTGCTGCCGCAGATGCTGCGCGCCTGGTGCGGCTGGCTGGCGCAGACCGGCCAGCGCGCCCACCCGGGCCTGCGCTTCGTGGCCGTGGGCGGCGCCGCCGTGGGCGCGCCGCTGCTGGCCCAGGCGAAGGCGCTGGGCGTGCCGGCGTTCGAAGGCTATGGGCTGTCCGAAGGCGCGTCGGTGCAGACGCTGAACCTGCCCGGGGCCGAGCGCGCCGGCAGCGCGGGCCGCGCCCTGCCGCACGCGCAGCTGCGCATCTCGCCCTCGGGCGAGATCGAGGTGCGCGGCAGCCTGCACCTGGGCTACCTGGGTGACACCGCGCCGGTCCCCGACTGGTGGCCCAGCGGCGACCTGGGCCGCATCGACGACGACGGCTTCCTGTTCATCGAAGGCCGGCGCAAGAACGTGCTCATCACCGCCTACGGCCGCAACGTGTCGCCCGAATGGGTCGAGACCACGCTGGCCGGCGAAGCCGCGATCGCGCAGGCGGTGGTGATGGGCGAGGGCCGCGTGCACCTGAGCGCGGTGATCTGGCCCACGCCGCTGGCAGGCAGCCTGCCCGCGGCCGCGATTGCCAGCGCGGTCGAGCGCGCCAACGCCCGGCTGCCCGACTACGCGCGCATCGGCGCCTGGACCGTCGGCGAGCTCGCCAGCGATCTCGCCAGCGGCCTCTTCACCCCCAACGGCCGCCCGGTGCGCGAGCGCGTGCAGGCGCGCTACGGCCCGGACCTGATGCCTCCCGTCACCGACGGCGGCGCCGCCACCGCCACCGCCCCCTGAATCCGAACCCGAACCCGAGACCCGCCATGAGCTTTCACACCACCCTCGTCTCCGACACCGAATCGGCGCGCCAGCGCCTGCTCCAGACACCGATCATCCAGGGCGCCCTGCGCGGCCAGGTGTCGGTCCCGAGCTACCTCGCCTTCCTGCGCGAGGCCTACCACCACGTGCGGCACACGGTGCCCCTGCTCAAGGCCATGAAGGCCGCACTGCCCGAGCACCACCGCTGGCTCGACGCGGCGCTCGACGAGTACATCGAGGAAGAGGCCGGCCACGACGAGTGGATCCTCAACGACATCGCGGCCTGCGGCGGCGACGCCGAGGCCGTGCGCCACGGCCGGCCGTCGGCCGCCACCGAACTCATGGTGGCCTACGCCTACGACACCGTGCAGCGCGGCAACCCGCTGGGCTTCTTCGGCATGGTGCATGTGCTCGAAGGCACCAGCGTCTCGCTCGCGCTGCTCGCGGCCGACGCCATCCAGCGCCCGCTGAACCTGCCCGACAGCGGCTTCTCCTACCTGCGCTCGCACGGCACGCTCGACCAGGAGCACACCGCGCACTTCGCGCTGCTGATGGACCAGATCGCCGACCCCAAGGACCAGCAGGCCATCGTGCACGCCGCGCGCATGTTCTACGGGCTCTACGCCAACGTGTTCGCCAGCCTGCCGCTGCCCCAGGCGCAGGCCGGCGCCCCCGCCGAGGCGGCCGCATGATGCCGGCCGGCTCGCGGGTGCTGCTCACCGGCGCCACCGGCGGCATCGGCCGCGCCATGCTGCGCGCGCTGCGCCGCAGCGGCGCCGCCACCATGGGTGTGTCGCGATCGCCCGCCGACTTCACCGCGGCCGACGCGGCCGACCAGCCGCAGGTCTGGGTGCAGGGCGACCTGTCGCGGCCCGAAGACATCGACCGCGTGGCGCGTTCGGCCACCGCCTGGGGCGCCGACACCCTGGTGCATGCCGCGGGCGTGCCCGCCTTCGGCGCCTTCGACGAGCTCGACCCGGCCGAGGTCGCGCGCGTGCTGCAGCTCAACCTGTGGTCGCCGATCGCGCTCACCCGGGCCCTGCTGCCGCACCTGCGCCAGATGCCCCAGGCCCGCATCGTGTTCGTGGGCTCGGCGCTCGGGCGCATCGGCGTGCCGGGTTCGGCGGTGTACGGCGCCAGCAAGGCCGGCCTGCACCGGCTGGCCGAAGCGCTGCGGCGCGAACTCGCCGGCAGCGCCGTGGGCGTGCAGTGGCTGGCGCCCCGGGCCACACGCACCGCGTTCAACAGCGCGCGCAGCGAGGCCTTCAACCGGGCCACGCAGACGCACAGCGACCCGCCCGAGGTGGTGGCCCAGGCGCTGATCGAGCTGCTGCGCAGCGGCGCCGCCGAACGCCACATCGGTTTTCCCGAACGCCTCGCGGTGCGCCTGAACGGCGTGCTGGGCCCGCTCATGGACGCGGGTTTCCGCAAGCACCGCGACGCGCTCCTGTCCCTGCCCTCCGAAGGAAGCTCCTCATGAAACGCCACACCTTTTTTGCCCCGCTGCTGGCCTGCGCCCTGGCGCTGCCGCTGTTCGCCGCCCATGCCGCCCCGGTCGACGACGCCGTGTCCACGCTGCAGCACGACTGGGAAACCATCCGCTACCAGGCGCCGCCCAAGGAGCGTGAGAAGCGCTTCGAGTCCCTGAGCGCCAAGGCCCGCGAAACCAGCCAGGCCTTCGCCGACCGCAGCGAGCCGCTGGTGTGGGAAGGCATCATCGTGAGCTCCTGGGCCGCCGAACGCGGCGGCATGGGCGCGCTCTCGCTCGTGAAGCAGGCCAAGGCGCTGTACGAGAAGGCGATCGAGATCGACGGCAAGGCGCTCGACGGCTCGGCCTACGCGAGCCTGGGTGTGCTGTACCACAAGGTGCCGGGCTGGCCCATCGGCTTCGGCGACAAGGCCAAGGCCGAGGCGCTGTTCAAGCAGGCGCTGGCGATCAACCCCAACGGCATCGACCCCAACTTCTTCTACGCCGAACTGCTCGCCGACACCGGCCGCGCCGACCAGGCCAAGGTCTACCTGGACCGCGCGCTGGCCGCCCCGGCGCGCCCCGGCCGCCCGCTGGCCGACGCGGGCCGCCGCGACGAGATCAAGGCCCTGCAGGCCAAGCTGGTCAGCGCGCGCTGAAGCGCGTGCCGTGGCCCGCGCCTCAGCCCCGGGCCCGCACCACCGTGATGGGCACCGGCGCCGCGCGCACCAGGTCGAGCGAGACCGAGCCGAGCACCCGATCGCCCAGGCCGCTGGCGCCCGCGCCCATCACGATCGCGTGCACGCCGTGGCGCTCGGCCACGTCGAGCAGGGCCTGCGCGACCTCACCGGTCTGCACCACCTCCTGCTCGAAGGCCACGCCCGCCGCGGCCAGCAGCTGCTGCGCGGGCTTGAGCAGGTCGCGCCCCGCGCCGTCGGCCACGCGCTGCAGCACGGCCGGGTCGGGCGCGGTCACCACCTCGTAGAGTGAAGCGCTTTCCTGCACATTGGCCAGCACGCAACGCAGCCGCAGGCCCTGGCCCACCAGCTGCAGCACGTGGTGCACTGCCGCGAGCGCCTCGGGCGAACCATCGATGGGGATCAGGACCTTGTGCATGGGCGACTCCTGTGGCGGTCAGTAAGGGCGTTCGTTGAAGACGCACCAGTACAACTCGATGTGCCCGGCGACCTCGATGAACTTGTTGAAGCTGACCGGCTTCTCGATGTAAGAGTTCACGCCCAGGTCGTACGCGGCCTTGAGGTCGCGGTCGTCGCGCGAGGACGTGAGCACCACCACCGGCACGTGCCGCGCCTGCGGGTGCTCGCGAAAGGCCTTGAGCACCTCCAGGCCGCTCGCGCGCGGCAGGTTGATGTCGAGCAGCACCACGGCCGGCATGGGCTCGCCCGCGGCCCAGCGCGGCAGCCAGGCCAGCGCCTCTTCGCCGTCGCGCGCGACGATGATCTCGTTGGAGAAGTTGCGCTTGCTGAACGCACGCAGCGTGAGGTCGAGGTCCATCGGGTTGTCCTCGACCAGCAGGATGGGCCGCAGCGGCACCTGTCGTGAGCTCATGACGGGAACTCCAGGAAAAACGTGGCGCCCTGGCCGGGCTCGCTCTCGGCCCACACACGGCCGCCCATGCGCTGCATGGCCTTGGCCACCAGCGCCAGGCCCACGCCGGTGCCGGGGTAGTCCTCGGCGCGCTGCAGGCGCTGGAAGATGCCGAAGATGCGGTCGTGGTACTTCATGTCGAAGCCCACGCCCTGGTCACGCACCCACACCAGGTGGCGATCGCCTTCGCGCCGCGCACCCACCTCGACCTGCGGCGGCTGGCCCGGCTGCGCGAACTTGAGCGCATTGCCCACGAGGTTGCGCAGCACCACGGCCAGGCCTTCGCGGTCGGTCATGAGCGAGATCTCGGGCACGTTCACCGCCACGCGCGCGCCACTGCGTTCGAGGTCGGCGCCGAACTCGTCGAGCACACGCGCCACCGTGGCGTGCAGGTTCATGGTCTGCGGATCGAGCGTGCGGCGTTCCATGCGCGAATAGGCCAGCAGGTCGTTGATGAGCGCGCTCATCTGGCCCACCCCCCGCCGGATGCGGACGATGAAACCGCGCGCGTCGTCGTCGAGTGTGGGGCCGTACTCCTCTTCGAGCAACTGGCTGTAGCCGTCGATGCCGCGCAGCGGCGCCTTCAGGTCGTGCGACACGGTGTAGGTGAAGGCCTCGAGTTCGCGGTTGGCCACGCTGAGCTGCTCGGTGCGTTCGGCCACGCGGCGCTCGAGCTCGGCATTGGTCTGCTGCAGCGCGATCTGCGCGCGCTTGAGTGCCGTGATGTCGAGCAAGGTGCCCGAGTAGCGCGAGCCGCCCTCGGGCGTGCGGTGGTGTTCGAGGCTGGCGCGGAACCAGCGCTCGGGACCGAGGTCGGGGTGGCGGCGGAATTCGGTGTGCATCACGCCGCCACCGCTGCCGGCCGAGCGCATGAAGTCGGCGATGCGCTCGCGGTCGCCCGGGTGCAGGCAGTCCAGGTAGTCCGGGAGCGTGGCCGGCGGCCCGAGCGCGGGGTCGCGCCCGATGTTGCGGAACATCTGGTTCGACCACAGCACCAGGCGCTGCCCGGCGTCGTACTGCCAGCTGCCCAGGCCCGCAAGGCCTTCGGCCTGCTCCAGCAGCGCCTTCTGCTCGCGCAAGGCCTCGCTGGACTGCAGGGCCTCGGTGATGTCCTGCACGGTGGCGAACAGGCGCTGCAGCGAACCGTCGGCCGCGCGCACGGCGCGCACGTCCAGCAGCGTGTGCACCAGGCGCCCGTCGCCGCGCACGAAGCGCTTCTGCATCATGTAGTGGTCGGTCTTGCCGTCCATCATGGCCTGCAGCAGCTCGAGGTTGCGGTCCAGATCGGGCTGGGGCGTGAAGGCGGTCCACGGTGTGTTGATCAGGTGCTCGCGCGTGTAGCCCAGGATCTCGCACAGGCGGTCGTTCACTTGCAGCCACTGCTTGCTGCCGGGCGACGAGATGCCCATGCCGATGAAGGGCAGGTCGTAGAACAGGCGCTGCACCTCGCTTTGCTCGCGCAGCGCGAACTGGGCCTGCTTCTGGGCCGTGATGTCGAGCAGGATGCCGCTGATGCTGTCGATGTCGCCATCGGCGCGGCGCGCGATCGAGGTGCGGTCGTCGATCCAGGCGTAGCCGCCGTCGGCGCGGCGCAGCCGGTATTCCTGCCGGTACTCGTTGCGCCCGGCGGCCCAGTGGGCCGCGATCTCGGCGTTCATCTGGGCCACGTCGTCGGGATGCACGAGATCGTCCCAGTCGATCGCGCCATTGAGCAGCTCCTCGGGCGCGTAGCCCCACTGGGCCACGTTGCGGCTCAGGTAGGTCATGGGCCAGCCGGGCCGGTTGGCCCATTCGATCACCACCGCGGGCGAGCGGTCGACCAGCGCGTGCAGCTGCCGCAGTTGCTGCTGCTGTTGCTGCAGGCGCTCGGCCATGCGGTCGGCCTCGGCGCCGATCTGGCCGAGTTCGTCCTGTCCGCGCAGGCCGGTGCGGTGGTCGAGCCGGCCTTCGCCGAACGCCGCGAGCGTGGCCGACAGGCGTTGCGCGCGGCGGAACCACAGCAGGTGCAGCAGCACCGCGAGCGCCGCCACCACCACCAGCATGAGCAGCGATTCGCGCAGCACCTCGTGGCGCAGCTGGGCATGGCGCTGGGCCAATGGCACGCCGAGGTCGACCACGGTGAACAGGCGCGACCCCGTGGGGTACGGCACCACGCCCACCAGCTCGTCGGTGCCGGCGCGCCGCTGCACCAGCACCGGCAGGGTCGGGCCGCTCACCGGGCCCTGGGCGAACTCGCGCAGGTGGGCCAGCTCGGGCCGCTCGTTCAGCAGCGCCTCGAAGGGGCGGCCGGCGTCCTTGCGCTCCAGCGCCGCGATCACCATGCCGTCGGCGCGCACCAGCATCGCCTCGGCCAGGCCTTGGTAACGCGCCAGGCCGTCGATCACCTGCTGCACCAGCGGCTGGGGCGTGTCGGGGTTCTGCAGCCGCATGCGCGTCTGCTCCATCACCAGGCGTTCGAACAGGCGGCGCGACTCGGCCTGCTCCACCTGGGTGCCGAGGTCGCGCAGACCGCTGAGGTAGTTGACGCCGGTCGCCGCCAGGGCGAACAGGCCGAACAGCACGGGAAGCCACCAGCGGCCCGGCGGCGTCCAGCGGTCGGCCCGCGGGCTCATGCCGCGCGCTCCCGCGTGGCCGCGGTCAGGCGCCGCAGCCCTTGCTCCCCTGATGGCGTCGTGTCGATCATGCCGTTGCCTCGCGCCGCGGCAGCATACCTTGCTCTGGTATCAATCAGGTGGCCGGCGTGGCCAGTGGCAGCGACACCACGAAGCACGCGCCCTGCCCGGGCTCGCTCTGCGCCACGATGCCGCCGCCATGCGCTTCGGCGATCTGGCGCGCCAGCGCCAGGCCCAGGCCGGTGCCCTCGTATTCGCTCTTGAGGTGCAGGCGCTGGAAGGGCTGGAACAGCCGGCCCAGGTGCTCGGGCGCGATGCCCAGGCCGTTGTCCTGCACGCGCACCGTGGCCCAGCCCTCGCGCGCGCTGGCGCTCACGTGCACGCGCGGCGTGCGCTCGCGCGGCACGAACTTCATGGCGTTGGTGAGCAGGTTCTGGAACAGCAGCGCGAGCAGGTTGGGGTGGCCCATGACCACGGGCAGCGGCTCGATCGTGAGCTCGGCGTTGGTGGCCGCCACGCGCGCCGCAAGCGCGTCGCGCAGCTCGGCGAGCACACGGTCCAGCGCCACCTCGACCGGGCGCTCGGGCTCCCCGCCCTGCAGCCGCGCGTAGCGCACCACGTCGTCGAGCAGGGTGCGCATGCGCTCGCTGGCGCGCAGCACCAGGCGCATGTACTGGTGCGCGTCGGGCGGCAGCAGCGCGCCGTGGTCTTCGTCGATCAGGCCCACGAACTGCGCGATGGTGTTGAGCGGCTCGCGCAGGTCGTGCGAGGCGATGCGCACGAACTGCACCAGGCTTTCGTTGGCCTGGCGCAGCTGGTCGGCGGTGCGCTGCAGGCGGTCGTGGCTTTCGCGCAGGTCTTCCACCGCCACCGCGAGCTTGAAGCGGTCCATGGCCGACATCTGCTTGAGCTGGTCGTTGGCCTGCTTCAGGCGCAGCTGGGTGCGCGCGCGGGCCTGCACGATCGCGGGGTGGATGGGCTTGGCGATGAAGTCGGCCGCGCCCTTGTCGAGGCCCGCCTGCTCGAAATCGGCCTCGGCGTGGCTGGTGACCATGATCACGGGCAGGCCCGCGAGCACCGGATCGGCCTTGATGGCGTCGAGCACCTCGAAGCCCGAGAGTCCGGGCATCTGCGCGTCGAGCAGCACCAGGTCGGGCACGCTTTCGGCGATGCGGCGCAGCGCGTCGTGGCCGTGGGTGGCAAAGCGCAGCCGGCCCAGCGGGCGCAGCACCTTGGCCAGCGCCTGCACCATGCCGGGGTCGTCGTCGACGATGAGGATGTCGGGCAGAACCGCGTCGTTCATGGGGTCCCTCCGCCCGAGAGTTCGGCGCCGAGCAGCGCCGCCGCGGCGCCGAAGTCCAGCGCCTCGATGCGTTCGGCGAGTTCGCCGAAGCGCGGCGAACCCAGCCGCGCCTGCAGCGGGCCGCGCTGGGTCTCGAAGTGGCTCAGGGCCTCGAGGTCGTGCTGGTCGAGCAGCGCGTGCAGGCTGGCCACGGCCGCGTCGTCGGCTGGCGCCACGTCGGCCGCGGGTTGGGTGGTCGGTTCGCTTTGCTGCAGCCAGTGGCCGGCGGCCAGCATGAGGCGGCGCAGCGCCGCCTGCATGGCCTGCCAGGGCTCGGCCAGCGCGAGCGTGGTGGCGCCGTCGCGCAGCGCGTTCTCCAGTGTGCCGGCGCGCCGGTGCAGCGCGTCGGCGGCGATCAGGCCGGCGCCGCCGCGCAGCTTGTGCACGCGCGCGGCCAGGCGCTGGCGCTCCACGTCGGGCAGGTTGTCGGGCAGGGTCTCGTCGGCAAGCGCGCCGAACTCGTCGATCAGGCGGCGCAGGCTGCGGCGCAGCAGGCCCTGGTCGCTGCCGAGGCGGCGCGCGGCCTGTTCGGCGTCGATGCCATCGATGGTGGGCCAGTCGCTGGCCAGCGCCGGCGCGTTCGCGCTGGCCGCGGCCGGGGCCGCCTGGCGCACCACGCCGCGCAGGTCGAGCAGCTCGCCCACCGTGGCCATCAGCTGCTCGGGGTCGAGCGGCTTGGTGAGGAAACGGTCCATGCCGGCTTCCATGGCGCGGCGCCGCTCCTCGGCGAGCGCGCCCGCGGTGAGCGCGATCACGGGCAGTTCGCGCAGCGCATCGTCCTCGCGCATCTGGCGCGTGGCCTGCAGGCCGTCGAGCTCGGGCATCTGCACGTCCATCAGCACCACGTCGAAGCCAGCGGGATCGTCGCGCAGCACGGCCAGGGCCTCGCGGCCGTTGCCGGCCAGGAACACCTGCGCGCCTTCGCGCAGCAGCATGTGCATGGCGATCTCCTGGTTGATCTCGCTGTCGTCGACCACCAGCAGGCGCGCGCCCGCGAGCCGTTGCCCCTGCGGCGCCTGCGGCGCGCGCTGCGACTGCAGCACGCGCCCGCTGTGGCCGTGGCGCGCCACCACGCCCTGGTGCACCGCGTTGAACAGCACCGAGGCGTTCACGGGCTTGGTGAGGATGTCGTCGGCCAGGCGCAGGCGGTCTTCGCGGGCCACGCGCTCGCGTTCGCTGGCCGAGACCATGAGCGCGGCCGGCAGGCGTTCGAGGCCGAAGCGCTCGGCCAGCGCGGCCAGGGCCTGCAGGCCGTCCATGCCCTCGCCGTGTTCGTTCTGCAGCTGCCAGTCGACCAGCATCGCATCGGGCAGCGGCTGGCCCTGGGCCACGCGGCGCTCGGCCCAGGCCAGCATGGCCTCGGCCGATTCGCACGATTCGGTGCGCCAGCCGAAGGCGCGCGCCATGTCGACCAGGGCCTGGCGCTCACCGGCCACGTCGTCGACCACCAGCACCTCGAGCGCGGCGCTGCCCGGTGCGGGCAGCGCGCTGTCGGCGTGCATGAGCACCTCGAACCAGAAGCGGCTGCCCTGGCCCGGTGTGCTCTCCACACCGATGCGCCCCTGCATGAGCTCGACCAGGCGGCGCACGATGGACAGGCCCAGGCCGGTGCCGCCGTGGCGGCGCGAGGTCGAGGCGTCGGCTTGGGAGAAAGGCTGGAACAGGCGCGCCTGCACCTCGGGCGGAATGCCTTCGCCGCTGTCGATCACCTCGCCGAGCAGGCGCACCCCGCCGGGCCCGGCCGCTTCGGCACGCAGCCGCACGTCGATGCCGCCTTCGGCCGTGAACTTGAGCGCGTTGCCCAGCAGGTTGGTGAGGATCTGGCGCAGCCGCAGCGCATCGCCGCGCACTTGCGCGGGCAGGCTGGCGTCGCCCTGCACCAGCAGCTTCAGGCCCTTGGTCTCGGCCTGCTGGCGGAACACGGCGTCGAGCTCGGCGAGCAGTGACGCGGGCGCGAAGGGCGCTTCTTCGAGCGTGAGCGCGCCGGCCTCGATCTTGGCCATGTCGAGCACGTCGTTGACGATGCCCAGCAGCGACTGGCTCGCCATCTGCGACTTGGCCAGCAACTGCTGCTGGCGCGCGGTCAGCGGCGTGTCGCCCATGAGGTGCGACAGGCCGATGATGGCGTGCAGCGGCGTGCGGATCTCGTGGCTCATGTTGGCCAGGAACTCGCCCTTGGCGCGCGACGCCGCCTCGGCCGCATCGGTGGCGGCCACGAGGTCGGTGATGTCGATGCAGAAACCCACGGTGTGGCCGTCGGGCATGCGGTTCTCGAGCATGCGCACCACGCGGCCGCCGCGCAGGCGCTGCACGAAGGCGCTGTTGCCCGCGCGGTGCAGCTCGATGCGGTGCTCGACCCAGTCGGCGCCTTCGCCCAGGCCGTCCATGTCGACGATCTGGCTGCGCGCATGGCTGGCGCGGATGATGTCCTCGAACGGCGTGCCGGGCTGGAGCTTGTCGATCACCAGCGCGTAGAGCTCGCGGTATTTGTCGTTGCACAGCAGCAGGCGGTCGTCGGGGTCGTAGATGACGAAGGCCTCGTCCACCGTGTCGATGGCGCCGCGCAGCAGGGCCTCGCTGCGCGCCACGTTCTGCTCGGCGCGCTTGCGCTCGCTCATGTCCATGTAGGTGGTGACGAAGCCGCCGCCCGGCATGGGCGTGCCACGCACCTCGATCGGCGTGCCGTCGGGGCGCACGCGCTCGAAGCGGTGCGCCACCGGGTGGCGCGCGCGCTCGACCAGCTGCGCCACCATGACCTCCACGTCGCACGGGCCGTACTCGCCGCGCAGGGCGTTGAAGCGCATGATCTCTTCGTAGCTCGGCACGCCGCGCGCGAACAGCGCGCCCAGGCCGAGCAGGCTCACGAACTCGGTGTTCCAGGCCACCAGGCGCAGGTCGGCGTCGAAGGCGCTGAGCGCGCAGGGCATGTGTTCGAGGATGCTGTGCTGCAGCGCGTTGATGCGCAGCAGCTCGGCTTCCATCAGGTGGCGCTCGGTCACGTCCTGCATCGCGCCCACGATCTGCGAGACCGTCATGGTCTCGTCGTAGATCGGCTCGCCCACCAGGCGCACGCGCCGCGGGTTGCCGCGCGCGGTGGTGAACTGCACCTCGACGTCGAAGGGTTCGCCCTCCTTGCGCGCCAGCCGCAGGGCCTGCAGCAGCGTGCGGCGCGCCTCGCCTTCGTAGAAGCGCAGCGGCATCGAGGGCTCGATCGGGTGGTCGGGCGCGAGCTCGTGCATGGCGTACATCTGCGGCGTCCACACCACCGTCCAGGCCTTGAGGTCGAACTGCCAGCCGCCCACGCCGGCCACGCGGCCGGTGCGGTTGAGCAGCGCCTCGCTCGCGGCCAGGCGCTGCTGGGCCTCCTTGGCGGCCGTGATGTCGCGGTGCGTGCCGTACATCCACAGCGGCTGGTGGTCGTCGGTCCAGCTGTTCACGCGGCCGCGGTCCAGGATCCAGACCCAGTGGCCATCGCGGTGGCGCATGCGCAGCTCGCACTCGTAGAGGTCGATCTCGCCCGCGAAGTGGCGGTTGAGCTCGGCGCTCGAGCGGTCCTTGTCTTCGGGGTGCACCAGCTGGTGCCAGATGTTGGGGCCCAAGGCCTCGACCTCGGCCAGCGTGTGGCCCAGCATCTCGGCCCAGCGCGCGTTGTAGCGGCGCTCGCCGGTCTGCACGTTCCACTCCCAGGTGCCGGCGTTGGTGCCGCGGATGATGTTCTCGAGCCGCTGGCGCTCGTGCGACAGGCTCGCGGTGCGCTCGCGCACCTGCTGTTCCAGGCTTTCGTTGAGCAGGATCACCTCGCGCTGCGCGGCGCGTTCGTCGGTGATGTCGCGCACGATCGCCGCGGCGCCCGCGGCACTGCCGTCGGGCGCGAAGATGGGTGACAGCGTGATCGAGACCTCGACGCGGCGGCCGTCGCGCGTGCGCAGCCAGCGCTCCATGTGCGGCGCGTCGCCCGCGCCCTGCTCGCCCTGCACCTCCACCTCGGCGCCCTCGTCGTCGGGCGGCACCACCAGCGATTCGAGCGTGCGGCCCACGGCCTCCTCGGCGCTGTAGCCGAACAGCACCTGCGCCCCGCGGTTCCACGATGTGATGGCGCCGTCGTTGTCGAGGCCGATGATGGCGTCGCTGGTCTGCTCCACGATGGCGGCGAGCCGCAGGCGCTGGCGGCGCGCTTCCTCGCGCCGGCGCACGCTCACCCAGTACAGGTACAGCACCACCTGGCCCGCGAGCAGCGCCGCCGCCAGGTAGGGCAGGCGGTGGCGCAGGCCGGCCCAGGCCTGGGCCTCGACCTCGCGCTGGGGCAGCGAGACGTGAAAGCGCAGCAGGCCGATGTCGGTCTCGGGATTGGCGCGCGCCTCGGCGATGCCCACCAGCAGCACGCCGTCCGCGGCGTCGGACCAGCGCGGCGCGCCGCCCTCGCGGTACGGCGGCACGCGCTCGTGGTCGTCCTGCCAGCGGCGCGGCTTGCCCAGGTCGAAGCCGAACTGGCGCGCGGGATCGCGGTGGTGCACGTAGTCGCCCGCGGCATTGGTCACCGAGACCGAGGCGCCGGCCGGCGGTCGCGCGGGGAACTGCTGGGCCACCCGGTCGCGGTCCACGTGCATCACCACCAGGGCCACGGGCTGGTTGGCCTCGTTGAACACCGGCGTGGCGTAACGCATGGCGGCGCGGTGCGGCACGGCCACCTGGCCGCCCTCGCGGTGCAGCGCCAGGTCCGAGGTGTACACCTGCCCCGGCCCGAGCCGTTGTGCGTCGCGCAGGTCGCGCAGGCTGTCGTGCTGCTCGAGCATGGTGTGCGGCACCACGTGCACGCCGCTGTCGTTGCGCTGCACGCGCACCAGCTCGCGCCCGCCGTCGGCCAGCGACACCAGGCGCACCAGGTACACATCGGGCGTGGTCTCGAGGAAGCCGACGAAGAACTGCTGCAGCCGCGCCTCCCATTGCGCCTGCGCCGCGCGGCCGCGCGGGTCGATGCCGCCGTGGTCGAGCGCCCGCAGCGCGTCACTGACCGCGGGCGCGCCGGCGATGAAGCTCAGCGAACGGCGGCGATAGGCCTGCTGCGCCTGCGTGGCATTGGCAAAGCCGCGCGCGCTGTCGTCGAGCACGCGCTGGCGTTCGGTCACGGCCTGGCCGAGCTCGACGCGGTAACCCACGAAGGCCCAGAGCGTGAGCACCAGCGCGCTGAGCAGCAGGCTGCGGCGAAACAGCGTGCTGCGGAAGAAGTTCCACAGGCCCACGGGCGCGCGCGCGGCGGCCGACCGCGGCTCGCCGGTCCGGGCGCGTTCGGGGGTGAGGGCCGCCTCGTCGCGCTGGCCCACGATCCACAGGTACAGCGCCGCGGCCAGCGCGCTGACCAGCAGCACGCCGTAGGCGAACACGGTGAGCGGCGGTGCGCCGGCCACGCCGTCGACCAGCGCGGTGGTGGCCCGCGTGCGCACGGTCCACTGGCGGCCGTGCACCGAGAGCGCCACGGCGTGCTCGAAACCGGGCACCACCGCGCCCGTGCCATTGCGCTGGTGGAAGGGCGAGAGGTCGGCGCCGTCGGTGAGCTCGATCTGCACCTCGTGCGCGCGCGGGCCGAGCTGCGACAGCACCTCGTCGAACACCAGGGGCGCGTACACCCAGCCCACGGTTTCGCTCCAGCGGGCCTGGGGGTCGGAGCCCGGATCGGCGCGGTAGACCGGCACCAGCAGCAGCAGGCCGCGGCGCGAGCGGTCCACCCCGAGGTCGAGCGCCACCGGCGGCGTCAGGCGGGCGCGCCCGGTCTGGGCCGCGGCCATCGCGGTCTCCCGGCGCAACGGTTCGGAGCCGATGTCCAGCCCCGGCCCGCCCAGGTTTTCCTGGGTGGGGTACAGGTACTGCACCACCATGCGGTCGCCCTCGTGGGCGTCGAACTGGCGCACCCGGAACGAGGGCTGGCCGTCGGCGCGCATGGCGATCTCGAACTCGGTCAGGCGATCGGCCGGCACGCGGCGGATGAAGCCAAAACCGCGCGCGCCCGGGAATTCGGTGGCGAAGTCGCGCGTGCCGACGTAGGCCTCGAAGGCGCGGCGCCGGATGTCGGCGCCGCCGGCCGCGGCGATCGCGCCGCGCGCGCCGCGCAGGCCGTACTCGTACAGGCGCAGCCGGTCTTCGATGCGCTGCACCACCTCGGTGGTGTCGCTCTCGAGCCGTTCCTGCACGCGCGAGCGCCAATCGAGGTGCGCCCAGCCCGCGACGACGGCGCTGAGCATCACCCCCAGGCCCCAGGCCATCCAGGCCCGGCCACGCGGCGTCTGGCGCCAGCCCTTGTTCAATTCCTGCGGCTCCCGGGCCCGCGGGCCCGCGTGGGTTCAACGGTCCGGCGGCTGCGGGCAGCGACCGGTGCGGTGCGAGCGCCCGCGACGGGGCCAGCACACGCGATGCTACCGGCCTGATTCGGCAGCGCCGCGCAGAAATGAAGGGTGGAGCCGGCCCAAATACGCCGGCCAGGCGCCGTGCGGCGCCCCGGGCTCAATGGCCGGCGGTGCGGCGCAGCAGCGCGGCCGCTTCGCCGCGGTCGAGCGGCTTGATGAGGTAGCCCGTGACGCTCTGGTAGGCCTGGGCGCGCTCGCGGTCGGCCGGGTCGGACGAGGACGACAGCATGACCACCGAGGCCCCGCCGCGCTGCGCGGGCGGCAGCGCCTCGAAGGCGTCGAGGAAGGCAAAGCCGTCCATCACGGGCATGTTGATGTCGAGCAGGATCAGGGCCACGCCGTGGTCGGGCCGGCCCAGGTGGTCCAGGGCGTCCTGGGCGCGCTCGAAGGCCAGGACTTCGCAGGGTTCGCCGCAGCGTTGCAGCGTGACGCGGGTGTAGAGCAGGTCGCTGTCGTTGTCGTCGACCATCATCACGCGGGTGGACATTCGGGCTCCAGGGGGCATTCGGGCGCAAAACCCGAACTGTACGCGGGCCGCGCCCGCTCCCCCATCTCCGCCCCCGCCGGATCCCCGGCCAGCAGCCCCGCCAGCAGCTGCGGCACCTCGTACAACGCCCGGTTGCGGCGCGCGCCCACGCGCGCCCGGAAGGCCGGCAGATCGGCCATCAGCGCGGCCACGGCGGCGCCGATGCCGCGGTGGCTGCGCGCCACCAGGCCCAGGCCGTGTTCGAGCACCCACTGCGGGTTGTAGCGCTCCTGCGGCATGGTCCAGGCGTTGTCGACCACGATCACCGGCAGGCCGCGCTGCACCGCTTCGCTCACGCTGCCGGGGCCGGGCTTGCCAATGAAGAAATCGGCCAGGTCCATGAGCTGCGGCACCTCGGTGGTGAAGCCCACCACGTGGCGCGGGGCGGGCGCGGGCAGGGCCTGCAGCCGCCGCGCCAGCGCCGCGTTGTGGCCGCAGATGAGGATGAGCTGCACGCCGGGCAGTTGCCGCGCGAGGGTGAGCATGGCGCGCGAGCCGTGGCCGCCGAACAGCACCAGGCCGGTGGGGCGATCGGGATCGAGCCCGAGGGCGCGTCGCGCGGCGGCGCGGTCGGCCACAGGCGGTCGGTAGAAATCGGGCCGCAGGATCATGCCGCTGGTGGCGTGCACCCGCCCGGGCGGGTGGCCCGCGGCCAGGGCCTGCTGCACCGCGCGCGGCGTGCCGCAGACGACGTGCTGGGGCTGGCCGGGTTCGATCCAGAAGTGCGGCGGGTGGTCGGCGAGGTCGGTGAGCACGGTGGCGTAGGGCACACCGGGCCGGGCCTGCGCGAGCGCGGCGCACATTGCGCGGTTGAAGTTGGGGATGAGCGAGACGACGAGGTCGGGCCGGGTGCTGCGCCAGTGGGCGGCGAGGCGGCGCGTGAGCGTGGGGTGCGAAACGCGGATCAGCGCCTGCAGCAGCTTGAGTTCTTGCGCCATGCCCAGGGTCCAGCCGCGCGCGAGGCGGCGGTTGTACCAGTCTTCGGGGGCCATGCCGGTGAGCTGGCGGAAGCGGCCCTGGGGGTCGAGCACCTCGAACAGGTTGACCAGGCGCACGTTCCACGGGCGGGCCTGCTCCTTGAGCACGGCCTGCAAGGCGAGCGCGGAAGCGCGGTGGCCGCCGCCGGCGTTGAAGTAAACGAGGTCGACCTGCTGCATGGGCGCAGGCTAGGGGGCGCGTGCGACGTTTGTGTGACGGGTGGGTGTCGGTGGGGTTTCAGGGCGGTGGGGGGTTTCACGCCGGCGGGTGCCAGGGGCAGGCGCTGTGGCGGGGCGGCTTCGGTGCCGTGCCCCTGCGGGGTTCCCTGCGATGCTCGGACGACCGGCCCGGCGGCAGAACTCGCTGCGCGCCCTTCGGCCGCTCCGCTCAAACAGCTGCCGCCAGTCAGATCACGAAGCGCGCTGCGCGCGCGGGCCGATCGTCCTGCGCTTCTCGGCACGGCACAGGCGCCACCCCGCCACAGCGCCCACCCCTGGCACAGCGAGCATGGTGGGGGTGCGGTGCGAAGAGAAGAGATGGCGAGTCTGCTTTGGGCACTTGGCTGACATTCAGTTTGGCCATTGGCGATTCAGCAAGCGGTCACCTAGGGCGTAAGGGTGGGGATCAAGTGCCTGGATGCCTCGGTTTCGGTCAGTTGATGGGGTCATCTAGGAAAGAGGTAGCGAGGCTGCCCGCCGTTCCGTCCGCGAATGAACAGGCGGACATTCAGTTGATGAAAGCCAGTCATGTCGATCGATGTATCCGGATTGAACCCAATGAGGGGGTATCCATCACGACCTAGAAAAACTGCCTGTAATCGACCTCGAGACGCGAGCAGTGCGGTGTCAACCTGACCGACTAAATTGTGTCGAGTTTGACCCGCGAAGTTGTCCATAAAGATCGCCGGAAAGGCGACCCCTCCGGCAAGTGAAGCGTGATCAGGCTCCTTCTTCAAATCGACTGACGGATCGTCCACATAGTAGAACTGCGAACCATCGAATAGCGTCCTGTTCTGGTCTTCTATGAGCTTGAGATTGACCCAGCTGGAGAGGCGTCTTGCAGCATGCCATTTGTCGGCCATACGCAGCACCACCTGGGTGAGCATGATTAGCGCGGCTTCAACCGCAAGTCGATCACTTTGGCCTTCGGCGGGAGCGAAGTACGCGCGACCGTCTTTCGCGTGGAACAGCGGAAGGCGCGCCCCTTCGTAGACCGTATGGAGGAAGTGCTGTACTGGGTCCGTAGCGGTTGCTGGCACCAGAGAGGCCAAATCGAGATCCGTAGCCGCAGATGCCATGGAGGCCCGAAGCCAATTGATCTCCTGCCCCCGGCCCTTCGGATACCTGCTCGACAACAGACTCTCAAACGCCAAATACATGTTGCGGTAGGCGTCGTACAGATCGTCAGACGCCTGCGCGAGTCGATAGAAGCGAAACGCCAGATGGTGCGTAGGCGCAACGCGGACTGGCGGGACAACATTCCCGTCTGCGTCTCTGACTGTGATCTCTATGGGTCCTGCCTTGAGAGTGAACGTGGCTGTCGACACCAAAGAAACACAGTTGCGGCCCGAAGAGCACCACCAAGCAATGTGTTCGTCTTGCGCATCTCGAGTGACAAGATCGCCACGCCCAAGCACAGAGAGCATGTCCAGCGCCTCTTGCGCAATCACTGTTCCTCTAGAGATTGCTTCTTCTTCATTCGTCGCCCCGCTGAATCTACAAACAACGTGCGGAGAGTCAGGTGCGGCCTGCACGTAGCAACGTCCGTACGCGCCAGATACTGCCTCAGTCGGAGCTTTGACCAGCAGTAGCGCGACGCCAGAGTCAAACCCTTCATCGAAGGAGAACGTAAGTGATCCGATCGCAGGCATGTGGTGAGCCTACTTGAAAGCTGCTGGTTATCAACGTCCGCTCCCAGTCGAAGACCGCTGTTCGTTATATCCAACGTTTCCGCCATTCCCGCCACCCGAACGCTCACCCCTCTCTTGTCAGGGCGGTGGCGGTGGCCGGGGTGGCGCCTGTGCGGCGCCGAGAAGCGCAGGGTGGCCGGCCCGCGCGCGCAGCGCGCTTGGTCATCTGATTGGCGGCAGCTGTTTGAGCGGAGCGGCCGAAGGGCGCGCAGCGAGTTCTGCCGCCGGGCCGGACGCCCGAGCATCGCAGGGAACCCCTCGCGCAGCGAGGGGCGCCGCACCGAAGCCACCCCGGCCACCGCCACCGCCCTGACACGCCCGAAGCGGCCAGCGCACAAGCCGCTCAATCCCCCGTCGGCGACAACCGGAACTGCTGCACCGCCTTCAAGCCGCTCAGGCTGCGCGCCAGCACCGCGAGTTGCTCGGGCTTGCGCGTGCGCACCATCATCCGGTACTCGAAGGCATCGCCGTCTTCGAGCCGGTAGCTCAGGTTGGCGATCGAGAAGCCGTGCTCGGTGAGCAGTTGCCGCAGCTCGGCTTCGAGCATGGCCTGCTCGCGGCCGAAGCGCACGTTGAGCTGCGCATAGATGTGCGTGGGCAGGCGCTGCTCGATGCGGTGGAACACCACCAGCACCCCGAGCGTGAGCACCGTGGCGAGCACGCCCGCGAAGTAAAAGCCCACGCCCATCAGCACGCCGATGGCCGCCGTCACCCAGATCGAGGCCGCGGTGGTCAGGCCGCGCACCGACAGGCCCTCTTTGAAGATCACGCCGGCGCCCAGGAAACCGATGCCGGTCATGATGCCCTGCGCCATGCGCGTCGGGTCCATGGTCACCTGGCCCTTGGCGGCTTCGCCGCCGAACCAGTAGCCCTGGTACACCGTCACCAGCATCAGCAGGCTCGACGCCAGGCACACCAGCGTGTGCGTGCGAAAGCCCGCGGGGCGGCCGTGGTAGCTGCGCTCCAGGCCGATCAGGCCGCCCGCCACCATCGCACTCAGCAGGTGCACGGCCACTTCGAGGTACAGGGGGTTCATGTTCATCCTTTGCCCAGGGGCGGTCGACCGAACAGGCCCGAGGCATTGCTCACGGGCCCGAGTTCAGCGGCAGCCGCCAGCAAGGACGGTGCCAGGGCCTGCATGGCCGCAGGCCCCAGGCGCGAGCGCGGGCCCGCGATGCTGATCACGCCGATGCACTGCTGGCGCCGCAGCACCGGCGCGGCCATGGCGCACATGCCCGGCGCAAACACCTCGTCGATCATGGCGTAGCCGCGCACGCGCGCGGCGTGCAGAAAGCCCAGCAGGGCCTTGATGGTGGTGGGCGCCTTGGGGCCGAAGTCGCGCGTGCTGCCATAGCCCTGGCGCGCCACCAGCGCCACCGCGCGCTCGTCGCTCAGCGTGGCCAGCCACGCATGGCCCGAGGCCGAGCACGACAGCCACACGTCCGCGCCCATGTCGGGGTCGTAGCGCACGCCCTGCTGGCGCTCGCCCTGGGCCTTGGCCACGAAGGTCAGGCGGTCGTCGTCCACGATCGAGAGCCGCACCAGTTCGCCCGATTGCTGCGCGAGCCGCTCGAGCAGGGGGCCCGCAATGTCGACCAGCCCGCCGTGACTCAGGTAGCCCAGGCCGATCGACACCACCTTGGTGGTGAGCTGGTAGTCGCCCTGCTTGCGCTTCTGCCGCACGTAGCCGCGGTGCTGCAGATCCGATAGCAGGCGGTGGCAGGCGCTCAGGGGAATGTCGAGCTCTTCGGCCATCAGCGCGAGCGGCAGGCCGTCGGGGTGGCGGGCCAGGTGTTCGAGCAGCGAGAGGCCGCGGTCCAGGGCGAGGTTCATTTTTCGTATATCGAAAAGAGTTTCCAGTTCGGAAAGTGTTTCCTGCGGCGACCCAAAAATCGCCCCCATCATGAAGCCAAGCGTCCACATCCTCAATGGCCCCAACCTCAACCTGTTGGGCATCCGCGAGCCGCACCTCTACGGCCACACCACGCTCGCGCAGGTGGAGCAGCGCTGCACCGCGCTTGCGGCCGAACTCGGGCTGGGCTGCGTGTTCCGGCAATCGAACCACGAGGGCGTGCTGGTCGACTGGGTACAGGAAGCGCGCGCCGCGGGCGCGGCCGTGGTGATCAACCCCGCGGGCCTGTCGTTTCGCTCCATCCCGCTGCTGGACGCGCTCAAGACGCTGGACCTGCCCGTGGTCGAGGTGCACATCACCAACCTGCACCGCCGCGAGCCGATGTACCAGCAGTCGGTGACGGCCATCGGCGCCACGGGCGTGATCTGCGGCCTGGGCCCGATCGGCTACGAGCTCGCGCTGCACGCCATTGCACAGCGCCTGCGCGAAGCCGCGCCCGCCGCTTGACGATACAAGGCCGCCCCGTTTTTCTGTTCCCCCACCACAACCACACGGAGACACCCACCATGAAGCCTGCTGTCATCGATCGCCGCACCGCCCTGTGCGTGGGCGCCGGCCTGGCCGCCGCCGCGCTGGTGCCGGGCCTGGCCCGCGCCCAGACCAAACTGCGCTTTGCCGCGGTGTTTTCCGACACCGACATCCGCGCCGAGATGATCAAGCGCCTGAGCGCCGACATCGCGCCCGATCACGTCATCGAGCCGCACCTCAACGCCACGCTGTTCCGCCAGGGCACCGAGCTGGTGGCGCTGCAGCGCGACAACCTCGAGATGGGCAACATCGCGCCGCAGGACATCGCCAAGCAGGTGCCGGCGTGGTCGGTGCTGACCTCGGCCTACCTGTTCCGCGACGCCAACCACCTCTCGGCCTTCTTCGCGAGCGATCTGGGCGCGCAGATGAAGAAGCAGGTGGAAGACCAGCTGCGCGTGAAGATCCTCGGGCCGACCTTCTTCGGCACGCGCCACGTGGGCCTGCGCGGCAAGAAGAAGGTCAATGTGCCGGCCGACCTCGCCGGCGTGAAGCTGCGCATGCCCGCGGGCGACGCCTGGCAGCTGCTGGGCCGCTCGCTCGGCGCCAATCCCACGCCGCTGGCCTATGCCGAGACCTACACCGGCCTGCAGACCGGCACCGTGGACGGCCAGGACAACCCGCTGCCCAACGTGCAGAACATGAAGTTCTACGAGGTCATGGGACAGGTGGTGCTGACCTCGCACCTGGTGAGCTTCGACCTGCTCACGCTCAACCTCAAGACCTGGCAGGCCATGCCGGCCGACAAGCAGCGCGCCTTCCAGGCCGCGGCCGACAAGGCCATGGCCTGGAGCGCGGGCGAGCACGTCAAGCGCGAGGCCGAGCTGGCCGAGGGCCTGCGCCGCCAGGGGCTGGACGTGTACACGCCCAACATCGCGGCTTTCCGTGAGCACGCGCAGAAAATCTACCTGGCCTCCGACGAGGCCAAGGCCTGGGCGCCGGGCGTGCTCGACAAGATCGCGGCGATCAAGTGAAGGCCATTGCGCTGCTGGCGCGCGCGGCGGAGGCGGTTGCGGCCGCCCTGCTTGCGGTGATCTTCCTCGCCTTCATCCTACAGATCGCGCTGCGCTACCTGTTCGATCTGCCGGTGGGCTGGACCGCCGAGATCTCGCTCGTGGCCTGGCTGTGGCTGATCCTCTGGGGCGCGGCCTTCGTGCTGCGCGACGCCGAAGAGATCCGCATCGACCTGCTGCGCGCGCTGTTCGGCCGGCGCACGCAGCGCGTGCTGGCCTCGCTGGGCTCCATCGCCACGGTACTGCTGTTCGCGCTCGCGCTGCCCGCCACCTGGGACTACGTGAGCTTCATGAAGGTCGAGAAAACCTCGTACCTCAAGATCCCCTTCAACTGGCTGTACTCGGTCTACCTGCTGTTCGCGGTTGCGGTCATCGCGCGCCACCTGTGGCTGGTGTTCAACGCGCTGCGCGGACGCGACGCCGAGGCCTCGACCCACATAGGTTCGCTGTGAACCCCACCAGTCCCTTTTCGATGGCGCTGGCCGCCATCGTGCTGCTGAGCCTGCTCGGCGTGCCCATCGGCCAGGCCATGATCGGCGGCTCCATCCTGTACCTGTGGCTCAAGGGCATGGACATGGGCAGCGCGGCCGAGCAGTTGCTCAACAGCACGTATTCGAGCTACCTGCTGCTGGCCATTCCGCTGTTCATCCTGGCCGCCAGCCTCATGAGCTCGGGCAGCGTGCTCGACCGCCTGCTGCGCTGGTGCAACGCGCTGGTGGGGCGCTTCCCCGGCGGGCTGGCGCAGGTGAACGTGCTGCAGAGCGTGGTGTTCGCGAGCATGTCGGGCTCGGCGCTGGCCGACGCGGCGGGCTCGGGCAAGCTCATGCAGGCCATGATGACGCGCGACGGCCGCTACCCGCCGGCCTTCGCGGCGGCGCTCACCGCGGTGTCGGCGGTCATCGGGCCCATCCTGCCGCCGTCCATTCCGCTGGTGCTGTACGCGCTGGTGTCGGGCACCTCCATCGGCTACCTGTTCCTGGCCGGCGTGCTGCCCGGCCTGCTGCTGGGCGCGGTGCAGATGGCCCTGATCCACCACCAGGCGCGCACGCGCCGCTTTCCGGTGGAAGAGCCGACGCCCCTGCGCGAGCTGCCGCGCGTGACGCGCGCGGCCCTGCCCGCGCTGATGATGCCGGTGCTGCTGCTCGGCTGCCTCTACAGCGGCATCACCACGCCCACCGAGGCCGCGGGCGTGGCCGCCGCCTACGCGCTGCTGATCGCGGCCTTCTACTACCGCAGCCTGTCGCTGCGCGACGTGTACGAATCGCTGCAGCAGAGCGCGCGCACCAGCATCTCCATCGGCATCCTGATCGCGGGCGCTACGGTGTTCAACTTCGTGATCACCTCCGAGAACATCCCGGCCTCGCTGAGCACGCTGATGCGGGGGCTGGACCTGTCACCGGTGAGCTTCCTGCTGCTGGCCAATCTCTTGCTGCTGGTGCTGGGCGCCTTCCTCGAGGGCTCGACCATCATCCTGGTGATCCTGCCGGTGCTGCTGCCCACGGCCGTGGCGCTGGGCGTGGACCCGGTGCACTTCGGCGTGGTGGCGGTGCTCAACGTCATGATCGGCCTGGTCACGCCGCCTTATGGCCTGCTGCTGTTCATGATGACCAAGATCGCCGAGGTGCCCATGGGCGCGCTGGTGCGCGAGTGCCTGCCCTTCCTGGGCGTGATGCTCGTGGCCCTGGGCATCACCACCTTCTGGCCCGACTTCGTGCTCTGGCTGCCGCGCCTCGCGGGCTACACGGGCTGAAGCCTCAGGCCGTGCGCAGCCGCAGCTGACCGGGCAGCGGCAGCGAGCGCCGCAGCACGTCCTCGGCCAGCCAGAGCGCCGAGCGGCGCGCGCGCTCGCACACCATGGGCAGCGGCATCTGCTGGTAGTCGTCGTTGAAGACCTCGAAGCTGTGGTCGCCCACATAGCCCATGCGGTCCAGGGCCTGCACCAGTTCGATGATCTGCGGCGTGTGCACGCCCTCGCCCGGGAACACACGGTACGTGCGCGCCGTGGTCATGCGCTCCTCGAAGGTGCGCGCCTCCTGCCACAGGAAGTCCGAGAGCTGCACGAGAAAGATCTTGTCGGGGTCGATGTCGGCCAGCGCGTCGAGCGGGGTCTTGGCCGCGAGCATGTGGAAGGAGTCGAGACCGATGCCCAGGTTGGGGCAGTCGGCGCGGCAGACCACGTCCCAGGCGGTGGTGTATTCGTTCACCGTGCGGCCCCACGAAAGGCCTTCGTAGGCGATGCGAATGCCCAGCGGCAGCGCGAGCATCGCGAGCTTGCGCAGGTCGCGCGCGTGGTGGTCGAGGTCTTGCGAGGCGTGGGCCGAGGTGGACGAGCACACCAGCAGCACCTTGCTGCCGAGCGCGGCGCACATCTGCAACATGGTCTTGGCGATGTCGAGCTTGTACTCGTGCAGGTGGCCCGAGAGGCCCTCGAAATCGCGCAGCACCTGAAAGCCCGTGCCGCGCAGGCCGCTCTCGCGCACCTCGCGCACCGCGGCCTGCCAGCCCTCGGGGTGGCCCACGAGGTCGTTGGCCTTGAGCATTACCTGGCTGAAGCCCGCTTCGCGCATGGCCTGCAGCTTGGCCTTGAGCGGGCCCGCGAGCGTGATGGTGTCCATGCCGAAGCCGCGCACGGCTTCTTCGATGCTGCGGCTGTGGTTCATGGCTGTGCGGCGAGCGGGTCCTGCACCAGTTCGAACACCACGCTGCCCAGGTAGGCCTTGGTGATGGCGCCGCGCTGGCCCGAGTGCGCGGCCTCGGACTCGACGAATTCCACGCCGCGCGCGCGCAGCGTGCGCACCGCGGCGAGCACGTCGGGCACACCCAGGCCGATGCGCTGCCAGCTCTCGCGCTCGGCGTCGCCGTCGAGCGCGTCCACCGCGGGCTCCACCAGCTGCAGCAGGAAGCCGTTGGCGGGCTGCTGCGCGGGCACGCGCATGAGCTGGCCGGCGGGCATGATGCCGAAGCGCTGCTCGTCGGGAATGGGCGTGGCGCCCAGCAGGGTTTCGTAGAAGGCGGTCCAGTCGGGGCTGCGCGCCAGGCCGATGTACTGCACCAGGCCGAAGAAGCGCAGCGGGAACAGCGCGGGCGGCTGGCGCTCCACGCCGGGGATGGGCACGAAGTCGACGTCGTAGATGGAGAAGTCGCGCCAGCGGTCGATCAGGTGCAGGCGGCTGCCGCCCACGCCGTGGATCGCGGGGATGTTGAGCTCCATGGCCTCGGGGTGGGTGGGCACCTCCCAGCCGCCGCGCGAGAGCACGTACTCGCGCGCGGCGCGCGCGTCGCGCACGCGCAGGCCCACGGCGCCGATCACGGGCTGCGGACCGCCGTGGGCCGCGCCCAGCGCGTCCACCGGGTTGGCGTTCACCACGATGTTCAGGCCGCCCTGGCGGTACAGCAGCACCTCGCGCGAGCGGTGCCGCGCCACAGGCTGGAAGCCCATCATCTCAAGCACCTGGCCCAGGGCCTGGGGCTTGAGCGTGGTGTATTCGATGAACTCGATGCCGTCGAGGCCGATCGGGTTGTGCGCGTCGCTGTGCGAGGCCTGCAGCGGCTCACGGGCGGGGGCGGGGGCGGGGTCGAGCAGCCAGGCGCTCATTGGAAGGTCCTCCGTGCTGCGCACTGCGGGGCTGAGCGCCTTGGGAACGGCCCGGCGGCGCTCATGGTTTGTCCTCCTGCGGTTCGAGCCACGCGAGTTCGCGCAGGTGTTCGGCCGTGGTGGTGGGAAAGCCGAAGAAGTCGAGGTAGGCGGGGATCTGCTCGAACAGCATGTCCGAGCCCACCTGCACGCGGCAGCCGCGCGCCTGCGCGGCGCTCAGGAAGGCGGTCATGCGCTGGCGCATCACCACCTCGCCGACGAAGGTGCGCGGATCGAGGCGTTGCACGTCCACCGGCAGCGGGTCGCCGGGCTCCATGCCCAGCGGCGTGGCGTTGACCACCAGGTCGTGGCCCGCGGGGTCGCGCTCGCCGGTGCCCACCTGCAGCGCCGGGTACTCGGTGCGCAGGCGCGCGGCCAGGCCCGCCGCCGCGGCGGGGTTCACATCGAACAGCGCGAGCCGCTGCACGCCCGCGGCCGCGAGCGAGGCCGCGATGGCCGAGCCCACACCGCCGCTGCCCACCACCAGCGCCGAGGCGCCGGCGAGCACCAGGCCCTTGCGCAGCAGGCCGCGCACGAAGCCTTCGCCATCGAACATGTCGCCCACCAGGCGGCCCCCGGCGTCGCGCCGCACCGCGTTGCAGGCGCCGGCCACGCGCGCGGTGGGCGACACCGTGTCGAGCAGCGCCATCACGCTCACCTTCAGCGGCATGGTGATGAGCGCGCCGCGCACGTTGTCGAGACCGAACAACGCGGGCAGCAGCCCCGGCAGCGCCGGACCGCGGCAGGCCATGGGCACCACCACGGCGTTGATGTTCGCGGCCGCGAAGTACGGGTTGTAGATCAGCGGCGCCTTGAAGCTGTGCGTGGGGTAGCCCAGGTGCACGATCAACTCGGTGTGGCCGTCGATGCGGCCCGCCGCGGGCAGGCGAGCGTTCATGCGGGGCTTACTTGCGCAGTTTGTCGAGCTCGGCCATGAGCGACTGCACCGTGGCCTCGCCCACCGCGGCCGAATGCTTGGCGATCACGGGCTTCATCTTGTCGCGCAGCTTGGCCACCTCGGCCGGCGGCAGCTCGGTGACCTGCATGCCGGCCTTCTTGAGCTGATCGAGGATGCCCGCGGCCGCCGCGCGCGACTGCTCGCGCTGGTACTTGATGGACTCGTTGGCCGCGTCCTGCAGCAGCTTCTTCTCGTCGGCCGACAGGCCGTCCCAGAACTTCTTGCTCACCACGATGGACTGCGGGTTGTACTGGTGGCTCGTGAGCGCCAGGTGCTTCTGCACCTCGTAGAGCTTGGCGCCGTTGATGGTGGCCACGGGGTTCTCCTGGCCGTCCACCGCCTTTTGCTCCAGCGCGGCGTAGAGCTCGGGGAAAGGCAGCGGCGTGGGGTTGGCGCCCAGCGCGTTCACCCAGTCGATGTTGATCGGGTTGGGGATCACGCGCAGCTTCAGGCCCGCGATGTCTTCGACCTTGGTGATGGGGCGCTTGCTGTTGGAGATGTGGCGAAAGCCCAGTTCGTAGTAGCCCAGGCCCACCAGGCCTTTCTCTTCGAGCTTGGCGTGCAGCGACTTGCCGAAGGCGCCGTCGACCACGGCGTCGGCCTCGCGCGCGTTGGCGAACAGGAAGGGAAAGTCGTAGACCGCGAACTCCTTGACCAGGCTCGCGAAGATGCCCGAGTTCATCGAGGCCATCTCGATCGAGCCGCCCTGCAGCGCCGACACGTTGGCCTGGTCGCTGCCCAGGGCGCCGCCCGGGAACACCGTGACCTTGATCTTGCCGCCCGATTTCGCGTCCACGATCTCGGCGAACTTGTCCATGCCCATCACGATGGGATGGCCCTTGGCGTTCTGGTTCACGAACTTGATGTTGCGGCTCTGCGCGTGCGCGCTGCCGGCCAGGCCGATGGCGGCCAGGGCCAGCGCGGCGATCGTGGTCTTGAGGAAGTGGCGTTTCATGGGTCGTCTCCAGGGGTGGTCGGTGATGGCCGGTTCAGCCGTAGAACCAGCGGGCGGGCACGGTGATGAGCGAGGGGAACAGCACGAACAGGAACATGAGCGCGAACTGCACCGCCATGAAGGGCCAAACACCCTTGGTGACCGCGTCCATGCTCACCTTGCCCACGCCGGCCACGGTGCTGAGCACCGTGCCCACGGGCGGGGTGATGAGGCCGATGGCGTTGTTGATCATGAACAGCACGCCGAAGTACACCGGATCGATGCCCGCCGCCTTCACCAGCGGCATGAACACCGGCGTGAGGATCAGGATGGTGGGCGTCATGTCCATGGCCGTGCCCACCAGCATGGTGATGACCATGATCGCGATCAGCAGCAGCGTGGGGCTGTCGAGCAGCGGCTGCAGCAGCGCGATGAGCTCGCCGGGCAGGTTGGCCACGGTGATCATCCAGGCCGAGACCATGGCGGCAGCCACCAGGAACATCACGACCGCGGTGGTCTGCGCCGCGCTGAGGAAGACCTCGCCCAGTTGCGGAATCTTGAGCTCGCGGTAGACGAACAGCGAAATGATCAGCGCGTACACGGCGGCCACCACGGCGGCCTCGGTGGGCGTGAACACGCCGAACTTCAGCCCCACCACCACGATCACCGGCAGGCCCAGCGCCAGCAGCGCGTCCTTGAGCGCGGCGCGCACCTCGGCCAGGCTGGCGCGCGGCGTGGCCTCGATCTTGTCGTGGCGCACCAGCCACCACCAGGTGAGCCACAGCGCCGCGCCCAGCATGATGCCCGGCGCGATGCCGGCCATGAACAGGCGCGAGATCGACACGTTGGCCGCGACGCCGAAGATCACGAAGCCGATGCTGGGCGGAATGATGGGCGCGAGGATGGACGCCGCCGACAGCAGGCCGGCCGAGCGCGCGGGGTTGTAGCCGGCGCGCTTCATCATGGGCAGCAGCAGCGCCGACAGCGCGGCCGCGTCGGCCACGGCCGAGCCCGAGAGCGCGGCCATCATCACCGCGGCCATGATGCCCACGTAGCCCAGGCCGCCGCGCACGTGGCCCACGAGCGTGATGGCCAGGTTCACGATGCGCCGCGACAGGCCGCCCGCGTTCATGATCTCGCCCGCGAGCATGAAGAAGGGCACGGCCAGCAGCGGGAAGCTGTTGGCGCCCTCGATCACGTTCTGCGCCAGGATCTGCGGATCGAACATGTTCAGGTGCCACATCAGGGCCACGCCCGAGACCAGCAGCGAGAACGCGATGGGCACGCCCAGGGCCATGGCCCCGAGCAGTGCCACCAGAAAGATGGTGATGGTCATGGCCGCTCCTGCGCCGTGGGCTGGTCTTCCGACTCGCGCACGCCGATGAGTTCAGAGGGATGCAGGCGGCCGGTGAGCAGGCGCCACAGGTTGTTGAGCAGCACCACGGTCGCCAGCACCGAGAACACCACGCCCGAGGCGTAGAGCCCGGCCACCGGCACCTCCATGGCCGCGCTGGTGGTGCCCAGGTTGATCACGGTCTGCGCCCAGGCGCCCTGCACCATGAGCACGCTGATGAACAGCATGAGCAGGTGCGCGAGGATGAAGCAGACCTTCTGGCCCGCGGGCTTGAGCGCGGCGAGCAGCATGTCGGTGCCCAGGTGCGCGCGGCGGTGCAGGCCCACCACCGCACCCAGGAAGGTCATCCAGACGAAGAGCCAGCGCGAGAGCTCTTCCGACACGGTGATGCCGGCATTGAAGCCGTAACGCAGCACCACGTTGCCGAACACCATGCAGACCATGAGCGCCATGCAGGCCACCATGAGCCAGCTGAAGGCGCGGCAGAGGGCATCGATGAGTTTGTCGATCACGGGATTCGTCTCCTGTGATCGATTTTGTACGAACTGGTTAGTTTTCTATGCGCGGGTAAACCCTAGGACCTTCCACTAGGGTTTTCGCACGAAGCGCACCACCATCTCCACCACGTTCTCGCGCCGCTGGGCGATGTAGGCGGGCGAGAGCAGGTCGAGCTTGAAGATCAGCCCGAAGGTGTGGCGGTTGGAGACGTTGAAGAAGCTCAGCGCCGAGATCGAGGCGTGGATGTCCACCGGGTCCAGGCCCTTGCGGAACACGCCGCTCTTGACGCCGCGTTCGTAGAGCCGCTTGATCGCCGCGATCGCGGGCACGTTGAGCTCCTGGATGCGCGGGCTCTGCGCGAGGAACTCGCCGCGGTTGATGTTCTCGGCCATCACGAGGCGGATGTAGCTCTCGTGGTGCAGGTGGTGGTCGAAGGTGAAGGCCACCAGGCGGCGCAGCGCGTCTTCGGGCTCGAGGTCTTCGAGGTGCAGCTCGCCCTCGACTTCGCGCACGCGCCGGTAGGCCTCTTCGAGCACCGCGAGGTACAGGCCCTCCTTGCTGCCGAAGTAGTAATAGATCATGCGCTTGGAGGTCTGCGTGGCCTCGGCGATCTCGTCGATGCGCGCGCCCGCAAGCCCCTTCTCGCCGAACTCGATCTCGGCGACCTCGAGGATGTTGGCCTGGGTGCGTTCCGGGTCATTGGTGCGACCCGTGCGGCCCGTGCCGCCGGTGCTGCGCGCCGCCGCCTTGGGCGCGCGGGCGGGCGTGGGGCGTTTGCGATGTACCGGTTCGTTCATTTGGCCAGTATAGGACGCGCCACCGCCCCACCGGCCGTTCGCTCAGCCGTTGGAGATCTCGGGCTGCACCAGCTTCGCGAGCTGTTCGAGCGATTCCTGCCAGCCCAGGTAGCACATCTCGGTGGGGATGGCCTCGGGAATGCCTTCCTGCACCACCTCGAGCGCGGTGCCGCAGGACACGGCCTTGAAGCTCACCGTCACCTGCATCTGGCCCGGCAGATTGGGGTCGTCGAAGCGGTCGGTGTAGCGCAGCCGCTCGCCGGGCACGAACTCCAGGTACTCGCCGCCGAAGGCGTGCGTGTGGCCGGTGCCGAAGTTGGTGAAGGACATGCGGTGGCTGCCGCCGGCGCGCGCGTCCATGTGGTGCACCTCGGCCGTGAAGCCATAGGGCGGCAGCCAGCGGCACAGGGCCGCAGGTTCGACGAAAGCGCGGAACACGCGCTGCGGCGGCGCGGTGAGCACACGGTGGAGGCGGACGGTTCCGGTGGGCATGGCGGTTCTCCTGGGGGTCTGAAGGGATCGGGCGATGGCCATTGTGGCCATGCCCCTGACGACGATTCGGTCTCGCCGCGATGGACAGCCGTTCATCAGATCGCGCTGCACGGCGCCTCGCTGGCCGACTGCGTTGCGGCGCTCGAGCGCGGCGACCGCCAGGCCGTGGCCGATCTCATGCTCGACTCGGCGCGCAGGCTGCAGGCCGCGGGCGCGGCTTTCCGGGTCTGCCCCGACAACACCATCCACGAGGCCATGCCGCTGGTGCGGCCGGGCGACGCCGAGCGCGACGAGCTCGGCCGGCTCACCATGGACGAGCTGGTGATGGGCGTGTTCCGGCACGCGCTGGCGCAGGCGCGCTGAGCGCGGGCCGCGGGCTCAGCGGCCCAGCCGGCAGGCGTCGCCGCTCGCGGGCCGCTCCACCTGCACCCATTGCACCGTCCAGCGCGGGTCGGCCATGTGGTCGAACACAAAGCGGCACAGGTTCTCGAGCGTGGGCCGGCCCAGGCCGGGCACCTCGTCGAGCAGGTGGTGGTCGAGCCGCTCGCGCACGCTGGCGATCGCCGCGCGCAGCAGCGCGAGGTCGACCACCATGCCGGCGTCGAGCGGGCCGGCCGGGCCCACGGCCACGGTGGCGTGGTAGGTGTGGCCGTGCACGCGCCGGCTCGGCGCGCTGTCGTGGGCGCGCTCCAGCGTGTGCGCGGCGTCGAAGAAGAAGCGCTGGCTCAGCTCGATGGACATGGCCGGCCTCACCGGATGCCCAGCAGCTTGTGCAGTTGCACGCTCAGGCGCCAGCGCGGATCGCGCAGGCACAGCGCGCGCGCCAGCCGCAGGTGCACCGCCTGCAGCGGCCCGTCCATGGCCTGCACCAAGTGGTGGTCGAAGGGCAGTTGCACCAGAGCGTCGAGGTCCAGGCCCACCTGGGGCACCACCACCTTGAGTTCGTCGCCACTGCGCTGCAGCAGCTCGCTGCCGTGCTTGGGGCTCACGCAGAGCCAGTCGATGCCGCGCGGCGCGCGCACCGTGCCATTGGTTTCCACGGCGATCTCCAGGCCCTGGGCGTGCAGCGCGTCGATCAGCGGCCGGTCGACCTGCAGCAGCGGCTCGCCGCCTGTGAGCACCACCAGCGGCTGGCCCGATGTCGCGGGCCACTGCGCCTTCACGGCCTCGGCCAACAGCCGCGCGCTGCCGAAACGCCCGCCGCCGGTGCCGTCGACCCCGACGAAATCGGTGTCGCAGAAACGGCAGATGGCCCGGGCCCGGTCGGCCTCGCGGCCCGACCACAGGTTGCAGCCCGCGAAGCGGCAGAACACGGCGGGCCGCCCCGCGTTCATGCCCTCGCCTTGCAGGGTATAGAAAATTTCCTTGACGCTGTAGGCCATGCGAGCCGCCCTCCCGGAGCAAAACCGGCAGTCTCCGCATTGGGCAAGGCCGATACCCCCCACCCGTTCCCCCAGGCCGGCGTTCCGGCGAACGCAGCGATCGCGGTCGGCACACCTCAACCATTTCCGTTTCAGCAACAGTGCGTTGCCGGTGCGGTGGTTTTTCGATATCCGGGTAAACCCTAAAGTTGAGCCCATGCCAGACACACGACGGCATCTGACAGACCTCCACTTCAAGCCGTTCCGCCGTCACCCCTTCAAAGGAATCACCATGAAAACCGCCCGCATCGCCCTCCCCCTCGCCATCGCCCTGACCGCCGGCGCCGCTTTCGCCGAAGGCCCGATCGAAGGCAATGAAGTCTTCAACTTCCAGTCGCAACTGACCCGCGCCGAAGTGCAAGCGCAAGTCGCCCCGGCCTACAAGGCCGACGTGATCGCCCGCGGCGAAGCCAGCCCCGCCCAGGCGCAAGCCACCGTGGTGGCCAGCGGCCTGAGCCGCGCGCAGGTGCAGGCCGAAGCCGCCGAGGCCTACCGCCTGGGCCTGGTCGCCCAGGGCGAGATCCTGCCGGTGCCCACCGCCGCGCAAGCCGAGCAGATCCGCATCGCCGGCCAGAACGCCGTGACCAGCCAGTCGGCCGCCAGCGCTTCGCAAGTGCGCGCCAACTGAGCGTTGCCAGACAGACCCGGTTCAGCGCCGGGTCGCCCCCGCGAAAGGCCCTCAGGGGCCTTTTGTTTTGGGCGCTGGTTTCGCTCAGCCCGCCGGCCCCATGTCGAGCAGATGGCCGCCGAGGCAGCCGTAGCGCGCCTGCGCGCGCTCGACCAGCCAGCCGCCCGTGAAGGCCGAAAACGCGGGCAGCACGAGCTGGCCATCGACCCGCACGAAGGCCGGAAAGCGCCCGCGCAGCCCGGGCACGCGCACCACCGGGTGCACGTGGCCGCACACGGCGAGCCGCGGTTCGCCGCCGGCGGCCGCCGGTGGCTCGGGCGGTTCGGGCGCGTGGCGGAACACGAAGGGGCCGTCGATCACCTGCCCCGGGTGCAGCGCAATGCCCAGGTCGGCGCGTGCGGCCGAGCGGTCGTGGTTGCCTTCGACCAGCGCGATGTGCAGCTGCGCGTGCTGCGCGCGAAAGCGCAGCCAGTCGTCGCGCCAGCGCGCGTCGGGCCGGGCCCCGTGCAGCAGGTCGCCGAGCACCCACAGTTCCTGCGCGCCCGTGGCCGCGAGCAGCGCGGCCAGGCGGTCGAGGTCGTGGCGCGTGCCGCCCGCGGGCAACGCAATGCCGGCGGCGCGGAAGGCGTCGTCCTTGCCCAGGTGCACGTCGGCCACCAGCAGGCGCCGGCGCGCCGGCCACGACAGCGCGCGGTCGGCGTGCAGCCGCAGGGTTTCGCCCGCCAGGCTGAAGTCCAGCGCATCAAGCACGGCGGCGCCCCCGCGCGGGCGCGGGCCCGCCCTGCTGCAACTGCTCGGCGGCGCGCCGCACCCGGGCCGACCAGTCTTCGGTGCTGAGTTCGCCGCGGACCGTCTCGGCCCAGAGGGGAAACGACAGCGGCGTGAGCTGGGCCGGCGCCCGCAGCACGGTGCGGCGCCCGGCGCATCGCTGCAGGGTGGCCTGCAAGGCCACCACGTCCATCTGGGCCTCGAACACCTCGCGCTCGGCCTGGGCCAGCAGCACGTGGTCCGGGTCGTGGCGGCGCAGCACGTCGAACAGCAGCCCGCTCGAGGCCTGCAACTGCCGCAGGCTGCGCGGCGCGCCGCCCGGCAGCGACGGCACCAGCATGCCCGCCACGCGCGCGATCTCGCGGAACTGGCGCCGCGCCATCTCGCTGAGGTTGAGCGCCTCGCGCAGGTCGGCCATCAGGCCTTCGGGCGTGAGCAGGCGGCGCAGCAGGGCCTCGTCCACCGGCACACGCTGCTGGGCCTGCAGCACGAAGCCGTAGTCGTTCACCGCGAACAGGAAGGTGTTGGGCGTGGCGCGGCCCCAGCGCAGGGCGCACAGCGCGGCCATGCCCTCGTGCACCGCCCGGCCCGCGAACGGGTACACGAACAGCAGCCCGCCCGCGCTGCCGCGCGCGGGCAGCTCTTCCACCAGCAGCGTCTCGGGCGAGGGCACGGCCGAGACGCTGGCCTGCAGGTCGAGCAGCGGACCGAGCGCGCGCAATTCGGCCGTGTCGCGCGGGCCGGCCAGCGCCGCCTGCACCGCCTCGCCCAGTTCGGTGGACAGCGGCATGCGGCCTCCCTGCCAGCGCGGCACGCTGGCCCCGGCGCGGCTGGCCGCGGCCTTGCGCACGTGGGCCGTCATGCCGTCGACCGACACCAGCTCGAGCGTGCGCCCGGCGAACTGGAAACGATCGCGCGGGCGCAGCCGGCTGATGAAGCTTTCTTCCACCGACCCCAGCGAGGCGCCGCTGAGGTAGCGCACGTTCACCGCACCGTCGGCGGTGATGGTGCCGATGGACAGGCGGTGGCGCAGCGCCACGCGGCGGTCGGTCACGCGGTGCACGCCGTCGGCGTCGACCACGACGCGGTGGAAATCGGGGTAGTTGGCCAGCGCCTGGCCGCCGCGCTCGATGAAGGCCAGCACCGCCTGCCACTGCAGCGGACCGAGCGCCGCGAACGCATGGGTGCCGCGCACCTCGTCGAACAGCGCGTCGGCCCGGAAGCCGCCGCCGAGCGCGAGCGTGACGCAGTGCTGCGCGAGCACGTCGAGCGAGAGCCGCAAGGGGTGGCGCGACTCGATCTGGCCCTCGGCGATGGCCTGTCGCGCGGCCGCGTACTCGGCCAGTTCGAGCACGTGCGTGGGCACGCAGTGCACCGTGCTCGCGGCGCCCGGACGGTGGTGCGCGCGGCCGGCGCGCTGCAGCAGCCGCGCCATGCCCTTGGGGCTGCCGATCTGCAGCACCAGGTCCACGCTCGGAAAGTCCACCCCGAGGTCCAGGCTGGACGTGGCCACCACGCAGCGCACGCGGCCGTCGCGCAGGCCCTGCTCGGCCTCGTGGCGCAGCGCGGCGTCGAGCGAGCCATGGTGCAGCGCGAGCGTCTCGGGTGGTTCGAGCCAGATCGAGGCCAGCGCGCGGTGCCAGAGCTCGGCCTGCGCGCGGGTGTTGGTGAAGACGATGGCGGTGCGCGCCTGCGAAAGCAGCTCCACCACCCGCCCGAGCTGCGACAGGCCCAGGTGCCCGGCCCAGGGAAAGCGCTCGCCCGCCTCGGGCAGCAGGGTTTTGAGCACCACGGGGCGCGGCCGCGCGCTGTTCACGATGGGCGCGCCGGGCCGGTGCGGCAGCAGCACGTCGCGCGCTTCTTCGAGGTTGCCCAGCGTGGCCGACAGGCCCCAGGTGGGGGCCGCGGGCGCGATCGCGCGCAGCCGCGCCAGGCACAGCTGCAGCAGCACGCCGCGCTTGTTGCCCAGCAACTCGTGCCATTCGTCCACCACCACGCCGCGCAGGCCCGCGAAGCGCGCCGCGGTGTCGGGGTACGAGAGAAGCAGCGCGAGCGATTCGGGCGTGATCACCAGCACCTCGGCCAGGCCTTCGCGCGCCAGGCGCCGGTCGCGCGAGCCCGCGTCGCCGGTACGCCGGGCCACGGTCCAGCCCAGGCCGAGCGCGTCGATGGGCCGTTGCAGCGCCTGCGCGGTGTCGCTGGCGAGCGCGCGCAGCGGCGTGACCCAGAGCAGGCGCAGCCGCGGCGCGCCTTGGGGCGCGGCACCGGCCGCGGGCCCTTCGCGCAGGGCGTCGATCAACACGCCGCCCAAGGCGGCCAGGGTCTTGCCGCTGCCCGTGGGCGTGACCAGCAGGCCCGATTCGCCGCGCGCCCAGTGCCGCCACACCGCGCGCTGAAAGGGCGCGGGCGTCCAGCCCTGGTCGGTGAACCAGCGCGCAAAGCGGGCGGTGGCGGCGGCGATGGAGGGGCGGCGGGGGGCGTTCAAGGCGGGCGCGGCACGGGGCAGGCGCGCAGTATGGTCGCGCCCCGCCCGGCCGGCGCGCCCGGGCCGCTCAAGGCCCAGGGCCCGCTCGGGTACCGCCGGGCCCTGGGGCCCGCCTCAGCCGTAGAACCAGCGCGCCGGCACCAGCACCAGGCTGGGGAAGAACACCAGCAGGAACATCACGCCGAACTGCACCAGCATGAAGGGCCACACCCCTTTGGTGACCGCGTCCATGCTCACCTTGCCCACGCCGGCCACGGTGCTGAGCACCGTGCCCACGGGCGGCGTGACCAGGCCGATGGCGTTGTTGATCATGAACAGCACGCCGAAGTACACCGGGTCAATGCCCGCGGCCTTCACAAGCGGCATGAACACCGGCGTGAGGATCAGGATGGTGGGCGTGAGGTCCATGGCGGTGCCCACCAGCATGGTGATCACCATCATCACCAGCAGCAGCAGCGTGGGGCGGTCGAGCAGGGGCTGCAGCAGCGCGATGAGCTCGGCCGGCAGGTTGGCGACGGTGATCATCCAGGCCGAGACCATGGCCGCCGCCACCAGGAACATCACCACCGACGTGGTCTGTGCGGCCGATCGGAACAGGCCGAACAGCTGCGACCAGCGCAGCTCGCGGTAGACGAACACCGACACCAGCAGCGCGTACACCGCGGCCACCACCGCGGCCTCGGTGGGCGTGAACACGCCGAACTTCAGGCCCACCACCACGATCACCGGCAGGCCCAGCGCAAAGGTGGCGTCGCGCGCCGCGCCCAGCATCTGGGCCAGGCTGGCGCGCGGCTGGGCCTCGATCTTGTCGTGCCGCACCAGCCACCACCAGGTGAGCCACAGCGCCGCGCCGAGCATGATGCCGGGCGCGATGCCGGCCATGAACAGGCGCGAGATCGACACGTTGGCCGCGACGCCGAAGATCACGAAGCCGATGCTGGGCGGAATGATGGGCGCGAGGATGGCGGCCGACGACAGCAGACCGGCCGAACGCGCGGGGTCGTAGCCGGCGCGCTTCATCATGGGCAGCAGCAGCGCCGACAGCGCGGCCGCGTCGGCCACGGCCGAGCCCGAGAGCGCGGCCATCATCACCGCGGCCATGATGCCCACGTAGCCCAGGCCGCCGCGCACGTGGCCCACGAGCGTGATGGCCAGGTTCACGATGCGCCGCGACAGGCCGCCCGCGTTCATGATCTCGCCCGCGAGCATGAAGAAGGGCACGGCCAGCAGCGGGAAGCTGTTGGCGCCCTCGATCACGTTCTGCGCCAGGATCTGCGGATCGAACATGTTCAGGTGCGCCATGAGCGCGGCGCCGCTGAGCAGCAGGGCGAACGCGATCGGCATGCCCAGGGCCATGCCGCCGAGCAGGGTGACGAGGAAGATCGTGAGGATCATGGCCGTGCCTGCGCGTGCGGCTGCTCTTCGGAGCCGGCAAAGCCCAGCAGCATGTCGTCGCTGCCGCCGCCGCCGAGCACCTGCACGAGTTCGTGCAGCACCACGAGTCCGCCCAGCACTCCGAACACCACACCGCTGGCGTAGAAGATCGCGCTGGAGACCTGCATCACCGCGCTCAACGCGTCGCGGTTGATCAGCGTCTGCTGCCAGCCGCCCAGCACCACCAGCACACACACGAACAGCATGCCCAGGCGCGCCAGCACGAAGCACAGCTTGCGGCCGCCGCGCGAGAGCCGGCCGACGAGCATGTCGGTGCCCAGGTGCTGGCGCGTGTGCAGGGCCACGAAGGCGCCGAGGAAGGTCATCCACACGAAGAGCCAGCGCGACAGCTCTTCGGACACGGTGATGCCCGAGTTGAAGCCGTAGCGCAGCACCACGTTGCCGAACACCATGAGCACCATGGCCGCGAGGCAGATCACCATCAGCCACTCGAACAGGCGGCAGATGTGTCCTATGAGCCGATTCACCATCAGGGGGTCTCCAGGGGGTCTGGGGTTCCGCGGCGCAGGGCCAGTGCCGCCGCATGGGCGAACACGATCGCGGGACCGAGGTTGATGCCGGGTCCGGGGTAGTGCGACCCCATCACCGACTGCATGTCGTTGCCCACGGCGTGCAGGCCGGGGATGGGCCCGTCGGGCCCGAGCACGCGCGCGGCCGCGTCGGTGAGCAGGCCGCGGCTGCCCGCGATGTCGCCCACCTGCAGCCGCAGCGCATGGAAAGGGCCTTCGCGCAGCGCGCGCAGGCTGGGGTTGGGCACCACCGCGGGGTCGCCGAGGTGGCGCTGGTAGGGGGTGCGGCCGCGGCCGTGGTCGCTGTCCAAGCCGGCGTCGGCCAGTGCGTTGAAGCGCGCCACGCTGCGCACCAGCGCATCGGCGGGCACGCCCATGGCCCGGGCGAGTTCGGGCAGCGTGCGGGCCCGCAGCACATGGCCTTCGCGCACGTACCGGCGCAGGCCGCGCGCCCCGGGCCGCACCAGGCCCAGGCCGTAGCGCTGCACGGCCTCGCGGTCGGCCAGCAGCCAGGCTGCCGCCTCGCCGCCGGCCGGCGCGTGGGCCAGCATGGCTTCGCCGAAGCGGTGGTAGGAGCTGCTCTCGTCGAGGAAGCGGCGGCCCTGCGGATCCACCACCAGGGTGCCGGGCTTGGCGCGGTCGAGCACGAAGTGCGGGAACACCGCGGTGCTGCCGTCGCGCCGCGGGTGCACCGACACCGGCGCCCAGCAGGCGCTGCTGCTGGGCGCGTCACCCAGGCGCGCGCCCAGGCGCAGCGCATCGGTCAGCAGGGCGCCCTGCGAGGTGCCCGCGCGCGGGCTGTGGCGCACGGCCGGGGGCAGCCAGCGCGCGCGCCAGTCGGGGTGGTCGTTGAAGCCGCCGCCGGCCATCACCACCGCGCGGCGCGCCCGGCAGATCAGCGTGGTGCCGTCGCGCTGCAGCCGCACGCCGCAGACGCGATCGCCGTCGTGCAACAGGCCCAGCGCGGCGCTGCGCGTCCACACCGGCACGCCGCGCTCGCGCAGTGCGTGCAGCAGCCATCCCACGAGCGCATTGCCCATCACCAGCCGCGTGCCACGCGGGTGGCGCAGGCGGTCGGCGGCGTGGCGCGCGAGCAGGCCCGCGGCGTGCCGCAGCGAGGCCCAGGAACGGCCCATGGCCAGCAGGTGGCCGATGTCGGTGCGGTCGACCATCATGCCGCCGAGCACGGTGAACTCGGGAATGGGCGGCCGCAGGCGCGCGAAGTCCGCGCCGAGCCGGCGACCGTCGAAGGGCGGGCATTCGAGCACGCGGCCCGCGGTGCTCGCACCGGGCAGGTCGCCCAGGTAGTCGGGGTGGTGGGCAAAGGCGCGCAGGGGCACGCCGGCTTCGGATTCGAGCCGCTGGACCGCGTCCGCGCCCAGGCGCAAGAAGGCCTCGCGCAGCGCGGTGGGGCTCTCGCCCTGCGTGGCCGCGGCCAGGTAGGCGGCGGCGCGCTCGGGCGTGTCGCCGGCCGCGGCGCCATGCAGCGTGTTGGGGATCCACATTGCCCCCGCCGACAAGGCGCTGGTGCCACCGATCCAGAGGCTCTGCTCGAGCACCAGCACGTCCAGGCCGTCGAGCGCCGCGAACAGCGCGGTGGCCAGGCCGGCCGCGCCCGAACCCACCACGATCACGTCGTGCTCATGCGCTTGCGGGGTGTTCATGAGCGGCCCACGGCTTCGAGCAGCGCGCGCGCGCCGCGGTGCAGCGCACGCGCCTTATCGAGCGGCGATCGCGCATCGGCCAGCGGCGCTTCCACCGACACCACCAGGCCTTCGGGCAGCGCGCGCAGCATGCCGCGCAGGTCGAGCCCGCCTTCGCCGGGCACGAGCCGCGCCTCGCGCGCCTGGCGCAGCAGCTCGGCCTCGTCGCTTGGCCGCTGCGCGGGCGCGTCGCAGATCTGGAAGTAGCTCCATTGCGCGGCGGGGATAGCCGCCAGCGCCCCGGCCCCGTCGCCCGAGCGGTCGAGGTGGATGGCGTCGACGATGAGCCCGCCCCCGGCCTCGGCGGCCAGGGCCAGCACGCGCTGCGCCGACGCGAGGTTGCGCACGCCGCGCCAGGGCATGAACTCCAGGCCCATGCGCAGACCATAGCGCCGGCCCAGCACCGCGAGCTCGGCGAAGCGCTCGGCCAGGCGCGCCTCGTCGTGGCCGTCGCCGGCCACCAGCACATGGCGCGCACCCAGGCGGGCGGCGGCTTCGAACAGGGCCTCGTGGTCGGCGGCCACGCTGTCTTCGCGCAGGCCCACGAGTTCGACGTCGTGCACCGCCACGCCGAGGGCGTCCAGGCGGGCCAGCGTCTCGCGCATGAGGGGCGAGCGCCCGAGCATGGGGAACACGGCCTGGCCGGGCATGGCCGCTGCGAGCCTCAGGCCGAGCAGACCAAAGCCGGCGGCGGCCGCGGTCTCCACCACCTGCGGCGGCGAGAGTTGCAGCACGCTCAGGTGAGCGAGGCAGAGCGGGTGTGCCATGCGCGGCAGACCTCCAGGGTGCGGGCGATGCCCTCGGCCAGCGGCGTGACCGGCAAGGCCGCGATGTCGGGATGGGTGGCGCCCTGCGCGATGTCGGGCGACAGCGCCAGCGGCGGGCCTTCGCTGCCCAGCCTGGCGTCCGGGCACTGGCGCCGGATCTCGTCGATCACCGCGTCCACCGCGTGCACCTCGCCCACCAGGTCGGCCAGATGGGCGCCGGCCAGCGGCAGACGCAGCGCGTGTTCGATCACGCGCACCACGTCGTCCACGTGCACCATGCCCGCGCGGCCGCTGAAGGGCACGCGGTAGGGTCGGCCCTGCACCGCGGCCTCGCAGGCCAGGCTCACGCCCGCGCTGGCGCCGAGTTCGCGCCCCGGGCCATAAACCACGAAGGGCCGCAGACCCAGGCTGCCGATGCCGGCGTCGTGCCACCAGGCGCGCGCGCTGCCTTCGCAGGCCAGCTTGAACGCGCCGTAGTGCGTGGTGGGTTCGGGGTGGCGCGCGTGCTCGGGGCCGAACACGCCGGCCGAGCTCGCGTAGATCACGCGGTGAATGCCGTGCCGGTGCGCGGCATCGAACACGTTGAGCGTGCCCAGCAGGTTGACGCGCGCGCCCTGCACGGGCGCCTCGCGGCAGAAGGGCGTGAGCACGCCCGCGAGGTGCACCACCGCGTCGCAGGCGGTCGTGGCGCGCACCACGGCCTCGGCGTCGCACACGTCGGCGCGGCACCACTCGATGCGCTCGAGCGGCACGCCGATGCGCTGCAGCAGCGCCGAGGGCGCGGCCAGGTCGAGCGCCCGCACGGCGTGACCGGCTTCGGCCAGGCGACGCAGCGTCCAGGCGCCCACGAAGCCGTTGGCGCCAGTCACCAGCAGCTTCATGCCATGTCCGTGGGGAGGGCCGAATAGGCGAGCGCGTAGCGGCCGTGCACCACGTCGCGCGCGCCAAGCGCGGCGAGCGCGCCGGCGCTCAGCGCGCCCTGCGCGAGCGCGTCGAGGGCGCGGGCGTCGTAGCCCGTGACCACCAGCACCCAGTCGGCCACGGCGTCGCCGCCGCGGATCTTCTGCTCCGCGGTCTGCGCGATCGGCGGCGCGCGGTGGCGCAGCAGGTGCGCGCCCGTGAGCCCGGGCTGCGAGGGCCATTCGCGCAGCCAGCCGGTGAGCCGCGCGCGCAGGCCGCCGGGGGCCTCGGCCGCGTCGGCCTGCGTGGGCGACAGCCGCACCGTGAGCGCTTGCGCGGCGGTGACCGCGCCCTGCGTGGCCAGCACCTCACACTGGCTGCGCACCATGCGCAAGTGCAGCGACATCATGCTGACCGACCAGGGCGTGGGCGCGTTCAGCCGCGCCAGGTAGGCCGGCGAGCCCAGCACGGCGTGGTCCTCGAGTTCGTACATCACGAACACACCGGGTCCGCCGCCGGCCTCGCGCCAGCGCGTGGCGCGGCGAAAGCCCGCGATGCCCAGGCGCTCCGGAAAATGCTCATGCGCATGCCAGTGGCAGAAGCCGTCGAAGCCATCGGCCCCGACCTCCCACCACATGGCGAGCGCCGCCTTGCCCAGCAGTGCCATGGATCACTTCCCGCCGCGCAGGCGGGCCAGTTCGTCGACGACCTGCTTGTAGACGCCCTCGCCCACTTCGCGCGAGAACTTGTCCACCACCGGCTGCACCTTCTGGCGCAGGCGCGCGAGCTCCTGCGGCGAGACCTCGTTGACCTGCATGGTCTTCTTCAGGCCCTCGACGGCCTGCGCCTCCTTGGCCAGCGTGGCCTCGCGCTGCACCTTCTTCGCCTCGTCGGCGGCCTCGCGGATGATCTTGCGCTCGGCCTCGGACATGGCGTCCCAGGTCTTCTTGCTCATGAGCAGCGGCATGCCGGTGTACACGTGGCGCGTGAGCGAGAGGAACTTCTGCACCTCGGCGAACTTGGCCGACTCGATCACGCCCAAGGGGTTGTCCTGACCGTCCACGGTGCGCGACTCGAGCGCGCCGTAGAGCTCGCCGAAGGTCATGGGCACGGGGTTGGCGCCCAGCGTGGTGAACAGGTCGACGAAGATCGGCGAGGCGATCACGCGGATCTTCAGGCCCTGCACGTCTTCAAGGCGCGCGATCGGGCGGCGGCTGTTGGTCATGTGGCGAAAGCCCAGGTCCCAAACGCCCAGGCCGACCACGCCGTGCGGCGCGAGGTCTTCCTGCATCTTGCGGCCAATGGGGCCGTCGGCGATGGCATAGGCCTCCTGCGCGTTGTTGAACAGGAAGGGCAGGTCGAACACCATCTGCTGCTTGTCGATCGACGCCACCAGGCCGGTGGCCATGGACGTGAAGTCCAGCGTGCCGCCGCGGATTGCCGACAGGTTCTGCGGGTCGCTGCCCAGCACCGCGCCGGGGAACAGCGTGACCTTCATCTTGCCGCCGCTCTTTTGCGCCACCGCATCGGCGAACTTCTTCGCGCCGGTGCCGAAGGGGTGGTCCTGCGCGAGGCTGAAGGCGAAGCGCAGGTTGCGCTCCTTGATGTCCTGGGCTTGCGCGGCCACCGCGCCGCACAGCGCTGCACCCGCGACGAGGGCCATGAACGCACGGCGCAGGGGATGGAAGCGATGGGAATGCATGGGCTTGTCTCCGGTCTGGGTGTGAAAGCCGCGCATCATGCACATTTTGTGAATGCCTTTCAAATTTTTGATATCTTTCAAAATTTGAAAGCTGCGATGATTCTCCCCACGATCCCTGCCCACAACGGAGACAACGCATGAGCGGCTCGCTCGAAAAATCCCTGGCCATCCTCGAGTACCTCGCGAACCACCCCGACGGCGCGCCGCTGGTGCAGATCGCCACCGCGCTCAACCAGCTGCGCAGCGGCTGCCACCGCACGCTGCACGAGCTGATCCGCTTCGGCTACGTGCGCCAGCTGCCGCAGCGCGGCGACTACGCACTGAGCACCAAGCTCGCCTCGCTGGGCCTGAGCTACCTGAGCCGCTCGGGTGTGGTCGACATCGCGCAGCCCGTGATCAACCGGCTGGCCGAAGCCACCGAAGAACTGGTGCGGCTCGCGGTGGTCGACGGCGAGCGGCTCACGCTCATGGCCAAGGCACAGGGCGCGCGCAGCGGCCTCAAGTACGACCCCGACATGGGCATCGACCTGCGCCTGTCGTGCAGCGCCGCGGGCCACGCCTGGCTCATGACGCTGTCCGAGGACGCGGCCATCGCCTGCGTGACGCGCCAGGGCATGGGTGACCCGCGGCATTTCGGCCCCAACGCGCCCACCAGCATCAAGGCCCTGCTCAAGATGCTCGACGAGCACCGCAAGCGCGGCTACAGCCTGATCCAGGACGTGTACGCACCGGGCATGAGCTCGATGGCCGCGCCCGTGGCCCGGCCCAAGGAGCCGGCCACCGGCGTGGTGGTGATCGCCGGGCCGTCGTCGCGCCTGACGCACAAGCGCATGCTGGGTTTCGCGCCGCTGCTGCTGACCGCGGCCAGCGAGCTCGCCGACGCGGGCAATGCCTCGCCGCTGCTGAAGGCCGCGAACGTGGGCACCTGGGGCAATGTGGGCGAGGCCGCGGCGCCGGCACGGCGGCCCGCGCGCCCGCCGGCCAAGGCCACGCCGCAGGGCCGCGTCAACCGGGCACGCTGAGCCAGCGCGCGAGCCACTGACCCAGACCGCGGCGGCGCGGGGCCTCCGGTGGTGGCGGCTCGATGCCCAGCCGGGCCAAGCGCCCCAGCACGCTGGCCATGCCCACATGGCGCGCGGCCTCCACAGGCGTCATGCCGTCGAACTCGGAATGCAGGCGCGGATTCGCGCCGTGGTCGAGCAGGTGGTGGGCCACCGCCTCCTGGCCCGCGAGGATGCAGGCCACGAGCGGCGTGGACAAAAATTCGGGGTGGGCGTAGTTCACGTCCACCCCGTTCTTCACGTGGTATTGCACGAGGGCGAGATCGCCCCCGCACGCCGCGTTGAAGAGCTCCTTCCAGTCGCCTCCGGACATGCACGGCCTCCTTGTTGTGAAAGCCGTGCATTGTGGCGGCGATCGGTCAGCGCGCTCAGTTCATAAACGCCTCGCGCTCCATGGGCGAGAACGCCAGGTTCTGGTTCTGCACCGAGCGGGCCGCCGCGAACTGCATCTGCTGCAGCTGTTCCTCGGTGGGCACGGGCATCAGTTCGCCCTGGGCCACCAGGCCCATGCGGTAGGCCTCCTGGGCTTCGGCCTGCACGTAGGCGCGGCTCAGGTAGCTGTTGCTGCGGGCCTGGTGCTCGGGGGCCGTGGCCTCGCCGCGTTCGATCAGGCCGGCCCGTTCCAGGCCCACCACGGGCGACTGCACCTGGCTGCGGGTGGTGTCGCTCTGCACCTCGGTGCTGGTGAACTGCAGCGGCTCCTCCTGCAGGGTCGGGCCTTGCAGCGGGCCGTCGGCGAAGCTGGCGCCGGCCGCCACACCCAGGGCCAGGGCGATGGGGAAGAGGACACGTTGCGATGCTTTCATGGCGATTCCTTTCAGCGGGTTGGATCGGAAGTTCGAGGCCCGCCGCGCGGCGGCCGGCCCTGAAACCCCAGTGTTCCCGCGCGCCGGCGCCGCGGCTGTAGGACATCGCGCCGTGTCCGGGGCGGACAAGGCCGACCCTGCGCCTCAGCCCGGGGCGGCCTCGCGCGTGGCCTGGCGCATGAGCTCGATGAAGCGCTGCGCCCCCAGTCCCATGGGCCGCTCGTTGTGCCAGACCACGTCGACCCACACGCGCAGCTCGTTGCTGATGTTGCCGAAGCGGATCTCGGCCAGCGCCCCCGCGGCCACCAGAGGCGCCACCAGCCGGCGCGGCAGGTAGGCCCAGCCCAGGCCGGCCTGCACCAGGCTCAGCGTGGCCAGGTGGCTGTCGGTGCGCCAGATGTGGCGCGACAGCAGCAGCCGCGGGTCGCGGCCCTTGGGGTCGCGGCCGGCCACCGCGATCTGCCGCACGTCGATCAGGTCGTTGAGCTGCAGGCTGCCCTGGCGCGCGCGCGCCTCGGGGTGCTCGGGCGAGATCACCGCCACCAGCACCTCCTGGCCGAGCTCCTGGAAGCCCTCGCGCTCGTCGGTGCCCGGGCGCTCGAACACCAGCGCCAGTTGCGCCTCGCCCGAGTGCAGCATCTTGAGCGCGTCGGCCTGCGGCGCCGAGAGCACCTCGACGATCAGCGCCGGGTACTCCGTGGCCAGCACCGCGAGCGGCTGGCTCCAGGGCGCCGACAGCAGTTCGGGCGCGATGGCGATGGTGAGCTGGCGCTCCAGCCCCTGGTGCAGGGCCTGCGCGTGCGCCTGCAGCCGCCGCCACTGGCCCGCGATCTGGCGCGCCTGCGGCTCGAGCGCGCGCGCCGAGTCGGTGGGCCGCGGCTCGCGCGTGCTGCGGTCGAACAGCGTGAGGTCGAGCTCGGCTTCGAGCTGCGCGATGGTCATGCTCACGGCCGAGGGCACGCGCCCGAGCTGGCGCGCCGCGGCCGAGAACGAGCCCGCGTCGAGCACCGCCAGGAACACGCGCAGGTTGTCGCTGGTGAAGGCCATGAACCCAAACCTATCAGAATTTCTGAAAGCTTCCGACTTTTTTGTTCAGAAACAGACACATAAGATGCCCGCATTGCCCCCGCCATCCGGCCCGGGGCGCCCCATCCCGGAGCGTTCGCCATGCAAGGCCTCCGACGCAAAGTCGTCTACCTCACCCTTTACGAAGCCATCGCCATCGTGTCGTCGAGCGCCGGCCTGGCGCTGCTTTCGGGCAGCGGCATGGGCCACGCGAGCGTGGCCGCGGTGGCGGCCTCGGTGATCGCCGTGGTGTGGAACCTGGTCTACAACACCCTGTTCGAGCGCTGGGAAGCGCGCCAGACCACCAAGGGCCGCAGCGTGCTGCGCCGCGTGGTGCACGCCGTGGGCTTCGAAACGGGCCTGGTGGTGACGCTGGTGCCGCTGTTCGCCTGGTGGCTGGGCATCACGCTCTGGCAGGCCTTCGTGCTCGACCTTGGCCTGATCGTGTTCTTCCTCGTCTACACCTTCGTGTTCAACCTGGCGTTCGACCGCGTGTTCGGCCTGCCGGCCTCGGCCGCGCCGGCGCAGGCCTGAGCCGCGCGCTCAGGAATCCTGGAACAGGCTCTCGCGCACGCCCGAGCCATCGGGCAGCGCGAAATCCTGGCGCACCGCGCGCCCGAAATAGCCCTGGCGCACCGCCTGGCTGGTCTGCCAGGCCGCGATGGTGTTCTGCGCGCGCTGCGTCTCGAGCAGGCGCATGGCCGGGGTGCGGAAGTAGATGATCAGCGCGGCCTCGCGCGCGTTGAAACCCTCGCTCTGGCCGAGCGCAATCACGGCGCGCCGCAACTGCGGGTTCACCGTGTTCGACGCGATGCCCAGCTCGCCCAGAGCGAAGCGCAGCGCGATGCGGAACCAGAGCGTTTTGAACATGCCATCGATTGGAGCAGCGCCGGCGCGCGCGCGCATCGGGACATGCCCCGAGCCTCGCCCATCGGGGGGAAAACCCGGGCCGCGGCGCGCGCGGATGCGGCATGCGCGCAACGCGTGCGTGCGGTCGGCGCCCGGTCAGCGCGCGGTCAGCGCGCAATGTGCGGGTGCTTCGCGAACTGCTCGGCCGCCCACTCCACGAAGGCCCGCACCTTGGCGCTCAGGTGGCGGTTGGGCGGGTACACCACCCACACCGGGATCGCAGGCACCTGCCAGTCTTCGAGCACGCGCACCAGCTCGCCACGCTCGATGTGCGGGATGACCGAGAAGCTGCCGGTCTGGCCCACGCCCAGGCCCGCGAGCAGCGCGGCCGTCATGGCGTTGCTCTCGTTCACCGCGAGCCGGTAGCGGCCCGCGATTTCCAGCCGCTCGCCGTCCTTCTCGAATTCGTTCGGGTACAGCCGGCCGGTGCGCGTGGAGAAGTAGTTGATCAGCGTGTGTTCGTCCTCGAGCTGCCCCGGGTGCGTGGGCGCGCCGTAGGCCGCGATGTAGGCGGGCGAGGCCACGGTGAGCAGCGGCACGTTGCCGATGCGCCGCGCCACCAGCGACTGCTCCTGCAGCTCGCCGCCGCGGATCACGCAGTCCACGTTGTCGGTGATCAGGTCCACCGGCCGGTCGCTCACGCCCATGTCCAGGCGGATGTCGGGGTAGCGGCGGTAGAAGTCGGGCAGCGCGGGAATGATGATCTGCCCCGCCACCGAGGCGCCCACGTCCACGCGCAGCCGCCCGCTCGGGCTGGCCTGCGCGTTGCTCATGCTGGCCTCGATGTCGTCGAGGTCGTTGAGCAAGCGGCTGGTGCGCTCGTAATAGGCCGCGCCGTCGGGCGTGACCGTGACGCGCCGCGTGGTGCGGTTGAGCAGCTTCACCTTCAGGCGCGCCTCCAGGTGCTGCACCAGCTTGGTCACCGTGCCCTTGGGCAGGTCGAGCGATTCGGCCGCCTTGGTGAAGGTGCCTGCTTCCACCACCCGCGCGAACACGCGCATCGATTGGATCTGATCCATGCCTCTCTCCTGCGGTCGTGCCGCGTAGGGGGCGGATTGTTCATGCTTTGGAAACAGACCTGTGGGCACCAAGGGCTTTTTCCGCGCCACAGGGCTGCCTATAGTCGCCGCCATGGTTTCCACTGCCCCCCATCCCGTGCCGCCGACCGCCACCGAGACCCTGAGCCTGCCGGGCCAGGCGCCGATGGCGCTGCGCGTGTGGGGCCGCAAGCCGCGCGGCGCGCGGCTGCCGCTGGTGCTGCACTTCCACGGCGGCACCTTCACCAGCGGCGACATGGACAGCGGCGCCTGCCTGGCCGAACTGCTGGCCGAGGCCGGCGCCATCGTGGCCTCGCTCGACTACCCGCTCGCGCCCGCGCACCGCTTTCCGGTGGCGGTGGAAGCGGGCCACGCCGCGCTGGGCTGGCTGCACAAGCAGCGCACGCGCCTGGCGGGCAAGGACGCGCCGCTGTTCGTGGCCGGTGAAGAGGCCGGCGGCAACCTCGCGGCCGCCGTGGCGCTGATGGCGCGCGACCGCGCCGCGCCGCCGCTGGCGGGCCAGATCCTGGTGGCGCCCATGCTCGACCCCTGCAACGCCACCGCCTCGCTGCGCGAGAAGCTGGGCAGCTGCACCGAATGCAAGTGGGCCGACGGCTGGCAGCAGTACCTGCGCGGCCCCATGGACGCCGAGCATCCCTACGCCGTGCCGGGCCTCGCGCAGCGCCTCGCGGGCCTGCCGCCCACGCTCATCCTCACGAGCAGCGACGACCCCTTGCGCGACGAGGCCCTGGCCTATGCCGAGCGCCTGCGGGGCGCGGGCATCGCCGTGCACGGCGGCCTGCTGCAACCGGCCACGGGCTGGCCCGAATCGCTGAGCGAGCAGCCCGCCGACGCCTGCCCCTTCGCCGACGACGTGCGCGCGCAGCTGCGCGCCTTCCTGCAGGCCACCGCGCCGCCGCCTTCGTGATCGCGGCGGCCGCGCGCCGCCCGCTCCTTCCGCCGCATTCCCCTGGTTTCCCCCATCGCTCCCCCGGCCACAAGCCGGGGCGGGCCGCTGTTTTCTTTTTTCTCAGGAAAGCCCTCACCATGCCCCGCTCTCCCCTGTTCCCGCGCCGCCTCTGGTGGCCCACCGGCACCGCGATCGCGGCCGTCGCCGTGGCCGTGTTCGTGCTCACGCAGAAAGCCCCGAGCGCCCAGGCGCAGGCGCCCGCAGCGCCGCCGCCCATGCCGGTGTCGGTGGCCACGGTGGAGGCCACCGAGGTCGCGGCCTGGCAGGCCTTCTCGGGCCGGCTCGAGGCCGTGGAGCGCGTCGAGGTGCGCTCGCGCGTGGCCGGCGCGGTGCTGGCCACGCACTTCCGCGAAGGCGCGCTGGTGGCCAAGGGCGATCTGCTGGTCACCATCGACCCCGCGCCCTACGAAGCCGAACTCGCGCGCGCCCAGGCCCAGGCCACGGCCGCACAGGCCCGGCTCACGCACGCCAGCGGCGAATACGCGCGCTCGCAACGCCTGTGGGAAGACAAGGCCATCGCCCAGCGCGAGCTCGACGACCGCCACAACGCGCTGCGCGAGGCCGAGGCCAACCTGCTCGCCGCACAGGCGCAGGTGCAGAGCGCGCGCCTGAACCTGGGCTACACCCAGGTGCGCGCGCCCGTGGCCGGCCGCATCGGCCGGCTCGAGGTGACCGTGGGCAACCTGGTGGCCGCCGGCCCGGGCGCGCCGGTGCTGGCCCACCTGGTCTCGGTGAGCCCCATCTACGCGAGCTTCGACGCCGACGAACAGACCGTGACCCGCGCGCTCCAGGGCCTGGGCGCGCGCGCCACGCTCGAGCGCATTCCCGTGCAGATGGGCACGGGCGAGGGCGCCGACACGCCGCACACCGGCCAGCTCCAGCTCATCGACAACCAGGTCGACCCGCGCAGCGGCACGGTGCGCGTGCGCGCCGTGTTCCCCAACACCGACGGCCGCCTCATTCCCGGCCAGTTCGCGCGCATCCGCATGGGCGAGCCGCAGCGCAGCCGCGCACTGCTCGTGAGCGAACGCGCCGTGGGCACCGACCAGGACAAGAAGTACGTGCTGGTGGTGGGCGACGACAACAAGACCGCCTACCGCGAGGTGCGCCTGGGCGCGAGCGTGGACGGCCTGCGCACCGTGCTCAGCGGGCTCGAACCCGGCGAGCGCATCGTCGTCAACGGCCTGCAGCGCGTGCGCCCCGGCGACGTGGTGCAACCCCAGCCCGTGCCCATGAACGCGCGCGCCGGGCAAACCCAGCAACTCGCCGCGGCCAAGCCCTGAGCCGCCGGAGTGCCGCCATGAACCTCTCCAAATTTTTCATCGACCGGCCGATCTTCGCGGGCGTGCTCTCGCTGCTGATCCTGATCGCCGGCCTGGTCGCGCTGCGCGGCCTGCCCGTGTCCGAGTACCCCGAGGTGGTGCCGCCCTCGGTGGTGGTGCGCGCCCAGTACCCGGGCGCCAACCCCAAGGTGATCGCCGAGACCGTGGCCACGCCGCTCGAAGAAGCCATCAACGGTGTCGAAGGCATGCTCTACATGGGCAGCCAGGCCACCACCGACGGCGTGATGACGCTGACCGTGACCTTCGCGCTCGGCACCGACCCCGACAAGGCCCAGCAGCTGGTGCAGAACCGCGTGTCGCAGGCCGAGCCGCGCCTGCCCGAAGAGGTGCGCCGCCTGGGCGTGACCACGGTCAAGAGCTCGCCCGACATCACGATGGTGGTGCACCTGGTCTCGCCCAACGACCGCTACGACATCAACTACCTGCGCAACTACGCGGTGCTCAACGTGAAGGACCGCCTTGCGCGCATTGCCGGCGTGGGCCAGGTGCAGGTCTTCGGCGGCGGCGACTACGCCATGCGCGTGTGGCTCGATCCGCAGAAGGTCGCGCAGCGAGGCCTCTCGGCCAGCGACGTGGTGGCCGCCATCCGCGGCCAGAACGTGCAGGCCGCGGCCGGTGTGGTGGGCGCTTCGCCCGGCCTGCCGGGCGTGGACGTGCAGCTCTCCGTGAACGCGCAGGGCCGGCTGCAGACCGAAGAAGAGTTCGGCGACATCATCGTGAAGACCGGCAGCGACGGCGCCGTGACCCGGCTGCGCGACGTGGCGCGGCTCGAGATGGGCGCGGCCGACTACGCGCTGCGCTCGCTGCTCAACAACGAGCCCGCGGTGGGCATGGGCGTGTTCCAGGCGCCCGGCTCGAACGCGCTCGAGATCTCGGCCCAGGTGCGCGCCACCATGGCCGAGCTGCAGAAGAACATGCCCGAGGGCGTGGAGTACCGCATCGCCTACGACCCCACGCAGTTCGTGCGCGCCTCGATCGACTCGGTCATCACGACCCTGCTCGAAGCCATCGCGCTGGTGGTGATCGTGGTGATCGTGTTCCTGCAGACCTGGCGCGCGTCCATCATTCCGCTGCTCGCGGTGCCGGTGTCGGTGGTGGGCACCTTCGCGGTGCTGCACCTGCTGGGCTTTTCCATCAACGCGCTGTCGCTGTTCGGGCTGGTGCTGGCCATCGGCATCGTGGTCGACGACGCGATCGTGGTGGTGGAGAACGTGGAGCGCAACATCGAGGCCGGCCTGAGCCCGCGCGAGGCCACCTACCGCGCCATGCGCGAGGTCTCGGGCCCGATCATCGCGATCGCGCTGGTGCTGGTGGCGGTGTTCGTGCCGCTGGCCTTCATCAGCGGTCTCACGGGCCAGTTCTACAAGCAGTTCGCGGTGACCATCGCGATCTCCACCGTGATCTCGGCGGTCAACTCGCTCACGCTGTCGCCCGCGCTGTCGGCGCTGCTGCTGCGCGGCCACGACGCGCCCAAGGACGCGCTCACGCGCGGCATGGACCGCGTGTTCGGCCGCTTCTTCCGCGCCTTCAACCGCTTCTTCGACCGCAGCGCCCAGGCCTACAGCGGCGGCGTGCGCCGCGCGATCTCGCGCAAGGCGCTGATGATGGGCCTGTACCTGGTGCTCGCCGCGCTCACCGTGGGCCTGTTCAAGGCCGTGCCCGGCGGCTTCGTGCCCGCGCAAGACAAGCAGTACCTGATCGGTTTCGCGCAGCTGCCCGACGGCGCCACGCTCGACCGCACCGACGAGGTCATCCGCCGCATGGGCGAGATCACGCGGCGCAACCCCAACGTGGAAGACGCCATCGCCTTCCCGGGCCTGTCCATCAACGGCTTCACCAACAGCTCCAACGCCGGCATCGTGTTCGCCACGCTCAAGCCCTTCGCCGAGCGCCGCCGCGCCGACCAGAGCGGCGCCGCGGTGGCGGGCCAGCTCAACCAGGCCTATGGCGAGATCCAGGACGCCTTCGTGGTGATGTTCCCGCCGCCGCCCGTGGCCGGCCTGGGCACCACCGGCGGCTTCAAGCTGCAGCTCGAAGACAAGGCCTCGCTGGGCTACGAAGCCATGGACGCGGCGGTCAAGGCCTTCATGGCCAAGGCCTACCAGACGCCCGAGCTCGCGGGCATGTTCACGAGCTGGCAGGTCAACGTGCCGCAGCTCTATGCCGACATCGACCGCACCAAGGCGCGCCAGCTCGGCGTGCCCGTGACCGAGATCTTCGACACCCTGCAGATCTACCTCGGCAGCCTCTACGTGAACGACTTCAACCGCTTCGGCCGCACCTACAGCGTGCGCGCCCAGGCCGACGCGCCGCACCGCGCACGCGCCGAAGACATCGGCCTGCTCAAGGTGCGCTCGACCAGCGGCGAGATGATCCCGCTGTCGGCGCTGCTCAAGGTGGATTCGGCCTACGGCCCCGAGCGCGCCATGCGCTACAACGGCTACCTCTCGGCCGACATCAACGGCGGCCCCGCGCCCGGTTATTCCTCGGGCCAGGCCCAGGCGGCCATCGAGCGCATCGCCGCCGAAACGCTGCCGCAGGGCATCGGCTACGAATGGACCGAGCTCACCTACCAGGAGATCCTGGCCGGCAACTCGGCGCTGTGGGTGTTCCCGCTCGCGGTGCTGCTGGTGTTCCTGGTGCTCGCGGCGCAGTACGAGAGCCTCACGCTGCCGCTGTCCATCATCCTCATCGTGCCCATGGGCCTGCTCGCGGCCATGACCGGCGTGTGGCTCGACGGCGGCGACAACAACGTGTTCACCCAGATCGGGCTCATCGTGCTCGTGGGGCTGTCGGCCAAGAACGCGATCCTGATCGTGGAGTTCGCGCGCGAACTCGAGTTCGCGGGCCGCTCGCCGGTGCAGGCCGCGATCGAGGCCAGCCGCCTGCGGCTGCGCCCCATCCTCATGACCTCGCTGGCCTTCGTGATGGGTGTGCTGCCGCTGGTGCTGGCCACCGGCGCGGGCGCCGAGATGCGCTCGGCCATGGGCGTGGCCGTGTTCGCCGGCATGATCGGCGTGACCGCCTTCGGCCTGTTCCTCACGCCCGTGTTCTACGTGCTGCTGCGCCGCCTCGCGGGCAACCGCCCGCTGCGCCAGCACGGCACGCACGAAGCCTTTGCCACCGGCACGGGCAGCACGGGCGGCGCCGGCGCCGACCTGCGCGCCCTGCCCGCCGCGCCCCTGAAACACTGATGGAGTTCCCCGTGACCAAGCCCCTGCTCTCGCGGCTGCTGCCGCTGGCCGCCGCCCTTGTGCTGGCCGGTTGCGCCGCCGCCCTGCCCCCGCTGCCCGCGGCCACCGACACGCCGCCCCAGTTCAAGGAGCAGCGCGACCCCGCGCGCTGGACCGTCGCGCCCGCCGCCGAAGCGCAGCCGCGCGGCGAATGGTGGAAGGCCTTTGGCGACCCGGTGCTCGATGACCTGGTGGCGCGCGCCGACGCGCACAACACCGACGTCGCACAAGCCGGCGCGCGGCTGGCCCAGGCGCGCGCGCTGCTGCGCGGCGCGCAGGCCGATCGCGCGCCGCAGATCGGTGTGGGCGCGCAGGCCGCGCGCAACGCCGGCGCCGCCACCACCGGCGGCCCCGCGCCCGCCACGCTGCTGCAGACCGGCGTGAACCTGTCGTACGAGCTCGACCTGTTCGGCCGGCTCGCGCGCGCCCAGGACGCCGCCGCGCTCGACGCACAGCAGCGCGAAGCCCTGCTGCAAAGCACGCGGCTGCTGGTGCAGGCCGAGCTCGCGCAGACCTACCTTGCGCTGCGCGCCACCGACACCGAACGCGCGCTGGTGCAGGACACCGCGCGCGCCTATGGCGACACGCTGCGCCTCACGCAACGCCGCTTCGAGGCCGGCGACGTGGCCGAGCTCGACGTGATCCGCATCCAGACCGATCTCGCGGCCACCGAGGCCGAGGCCTTTGCGCTGGAGCGCCAGCGCAGCGCGCTGGAGAACGCGTTGGCGGTGCTGGTGGGCGCGCCCGCGAGCGGCTTCACGCTGCCGACCCGGACCGCGGACAACACCGCGCGCGAGTTGCCCGTGATCCCCGCGGGCGTGCCCGCGAGCGTGCTCGCGCGCCGGCCCGATGTGGCCGCCGCCCAGGCGCAGCTGCTCGCGGCGCAGGCGCGCGTGGGCGTGGCGCAGACGGCGTGGTTCCCCAGCGTCTCGCTCACCGCGGCGGCCGGCTTTGCCTCGCCCGAGCTCGGGGACCTGTTCAAGTGGTCGGCGCGCGCCTGGGGCGTGGGTGCGCTGCTCGCGGTGCCCCTGTTCGACGGCGGCCGCCGCGACGCCGGTGTGCAGAGCGCGCAGGCCCAGTTCGATGCCTCGGCCGCGCAATACCGCGGCCAGGTGCTCAACGCGCTGCGCGAGGTGGAAGACCAGCTCGCCGCGCTGCGCCTGCTCGACGAACAGGCGCAGGCCCAGGGCCGCGCGGTGAACGCCGCGCAGCGCGCGAGCGCGATCGCGGAAACGCGCTACCGCAACGGCCTGGTGAGCCAGCTCGAACTGCTCGATGCGCGCCGCAACGAACTCGCCAACCGCCGCCAGGCCCAGCGCGTGGCCGCCACGCAGCAGCAGGCCACGGTGCAGCTGATCCGCGCGCTGGGTGGGGGGTGGGAGGTGGCGGCGCGCTGAAGCCGCAAGGGCATCGCCACGCGAAGCGCGCGGCGATGCAAGAATGCGCGCCGTCTTTGTGCTTCAGGTGAACCCCATGCCCAAACCCGCCCTCATCGTCATCGACGTCCAGAACGACTACTTCCCCAACGGCCTGTTCCCGCTGTGGAACGCCGAGGCCGCGCTCGCGGCCACGCTCAAGGCCATGGCCGCGGCGCGCGCGCAGGGCCTGCCGGTGGTGCTGGTGCAGCACGTGTCGAAAGCGCCCCCCGGCGCCGCGCCCTTCTTCAACGCCGACTCCGAGGGCGTGAAGATCCACCCGCAGGTGCTGGCCGCCGCGCCCGATGCGCCCGTGGTGGTGAAGCACCAGGCCGACTCGTTCGCACAGACCACGCTCGCCCAGGAACTGAAGGCGCGCGGCGTGGACGAGCTGCTGCTGTGCGGCATGATGACCCAGCACTGCGTGACCTACACCGCGCTCTCGAAAAGCGCAGAGGCCTACGGCAAGGTCACGGTGCTCGGCGACGCCACCACCACGCTGAGCGAGGTGGTGCACAAGCTGGCGCTGGGGGGCCTGGGCACGCGCGTGAACATGGCCACGGTGGCGCAGGCGCTGGGCGGCTGAGGCCTGGCGCATCGCATCCCCAAACAAAAAGGCCCCGAGGGGCCTTTTTGTTGGAGCGCGAAGCGCAGCGTTCAGACGCCGGTCGGCACGATCTCGCCGCGGGCCGTGCGGCCCTGCTTGAGTGCCAGCGCCGCTTCGGCGCGCACCTGCTCGCGGCTCAGGCCGCTGGCGATCGCGGTGCCCGGCTGCTCCGTGGCTTCGCCGCGGGCGATCAGGCCGTCGCGGTTGGCTTGCACGGCCTGGGCCTGCACTTCGGCGCGGCTCAGCGTGGAGGTGAAGTGGAACACTTCATTGCCCTCGATCGGGCCTTGGGCGAACGAGGCGCCGGCCGACAGGGCGAGGACAACGGAGAGGGCGAGGCTTTGAGCGGTTTTCATGATGGGGTCTTTCGAAACAGAGGTTGAGCGGGTGGCTTGACTTGGGTTCTTTCACATGCCGCTGTTTGTGTTCGGCATGGGATGGATTGTGAAAGCCGGCCCCGTTTCGAAAAACCACCGCGCCCACAACGCACTGTTTCGCGATCGGCAACAAGCGCGGGTCGTCGCGCCCCGGATTCAGTCGCCCCGGTTGCCCGTTTCGCGTTCGCGCTGGCGCGTCCGCGCGCGCTCGCGCTGCTGCCGCCGCCCGTGGATCAGGCTCTGGCTGAACTGGCGCATGGTGTCGACCAGGATGTGGATGACCCACTGGCCCAGGCGCGCGGGCGCGCTCGTGGCGCCGCCCGTGGCCTTGGCCACCGCGCGCTGGCCCGGGCCGGGCACGTGGATGCCGTAGCCCAGGCTCTTGAGCGCCACGGTTTCGGCGGCGCTCGCGGGCTGGTCGGGCGCAAAGACCACGTCGAGCCGCTGCAGGCCGCGCGCGTGCAGTGCGCTCGCCAGGTCGATCAGGTGCGCGCGCTCGAGCCGCCAGAACACGCTTTCGCGCTCGTGGCGCTGCGTGTCGAACACGATGAGCACGCGGTCGCCCGCATCGATGTGGCGCAGGCACGCGGCCCAGCCGCTGCCTTCGACCACGGCCTGCATGAGGCCGCGCGGCAGGTGGCGGAACGGGCGCGTGCCCAGCACGGTGACGGGCGGTGGCGGCACCTGGCCCAGCAGCTCGCGCAGCACCGCGCCGCCGCTGCGGCCCACGGTGCCCATGACGACGGTGCGTTGCAGGTGAGGGGGCGGGGGTTTGGCCATGGCGCGATGGTCGCATGCCGCGCGGCACTGCCGCGAATGCTTGTTGCCAAACGCGAAACAGTGCGTTGTGGGCGCGGTGGTTTTTCGAAACAGGGCCGACTTTCACAATTCATCCCATGCCGAACACAACAGCGGCATGTGAAGACCAAGTCAAGCCAAACGCTCAACCTCTGTTTCAAGGACCTCATCATGAAAACCGCCCGTTTCGTTCTGCCCCTCGCTTTTGCCCTGACCGCCGGCGCCTCGTTCGCCCAAGGCCCGATCGAAGGCAATGAAGTGTTCCACTTCACCTCCACGCTGAGCCGCGCCGAAGTGCAGGCCCAGGCCGTGCAAGCCAACCGCGACGGCCTGATCGCCCGCGGCGAAGCCACGGAGCAGCCGGGCACCGCCATTGCCAGCGGCCTGAGCCGCGAGCAGGTGCGCGCCGAAGCGGCGCTGGCACTCAAGCAGGGCCGCACGGCCCGCGGCGAGATCGTGCCGACCGGCGTCTGAACGCCGCACTACGCGCTCAAACAAGAAGGCCCTCAGGGGCCTTCTTTGCTTTTGGGCAGCCGCTCGTGAGGTGCCCGGGTAACATAGCCCCCCTGGCTATATTTTCGAGCGAGCATGTCCCACACCCTGCGAAAGAAAACCAAGCTGCTGGCGCGCGTGCGGCGCATCAAAGGCCAGCTGGAAGGCATCGAGCGCGCGCTCGATGCGGACCTGGCCTGCGGCGAGGTGCTGCGCCAGCTGGCGTCGGCGCGGGGTGCGTTGAACGGCCTGACCGCCGAGCTGATGGAAGACCACCTGCTGGAGCACGTGGTCGAAGCCGAGAGCGCCAAGGCGCGCCGGCTGGGCGGCCAGGAAATGGCCGAGGTGATCCGGGCGTACCTGAAATGAACACGGTGTCTTCAACCGCCGCGCCCTTCACCGCGCCCCACACGCACCACTTCCTCGGCGCCGACCACGCGCGCAACGAGCGGCGCGTGTGGTGGGTGATCGCACTGACGGCCAGCATGATGCTGGTCGAGATCGTGGCCGGCACCGTGTTCAGCTCCATGGCCCTGGTGGCCGATGGTTGGCACATGGCCACGCACGCGGGGGCCTTGCTCATCACCGCCCTGGCCTACCGCTACGCGCGGCGCCACGCCGACGACCCGCGCTTCTCCTTCGGCACCGGCAAGTTCGGCGACCTCGCTGGCTTCGCGAGCGCGGTGGTGCTGGCGCTGGTGGCCGTGCTGATCGCCTACGAGAGCTTCGTGCGGCTGGTGCGCCCGGTGCCCATCGGTTTCGAGCAGGCCCTTGCGGTGGCAGTCGTCGGCCTGCTCGTGAACCTGCTGTCGGCGTGGCTGCTCAAGGACGACCACGGGCATCACCACCACGGGCACGGGCACGGGCACGGGCACGCACATCACCACGATCACGACCACGGCGATCACGCCCCGGCCCACGACAACAACCTGCGCGCGGCCTACATCCACGTGCTGGCCGACGCCCTCACCTCGGTGCTCGCCATCGTGGCGCTGCTGCTGGGGCGCAGCCAGGGTTGGCTGTGGGCCGACCCGCTGATGGGCGTGGTCGGCGCCCTGGTCATCGCACGCTGGGCGTGGGGGCTCATCCGGGCCGCGGGCCGCGTGCTGCTGGACGCGCCGGTCGAAGCCGCTGACCTGCGCGACGAGATCCGCGAGGCGCTCGCCGCCACCGGCGACACCGTGCTCGACCTGCACGTCTGGCAGCTGGGGCCGGGGCACTTTGCGGCCATCGTCTCCATCGGCTCGGCGAACCCGCAAACACCCGCGACCTACAAGGCCCTGCTGGCGCCGGTGCACGAGCTCTCGCACGTCACGGTCGAGGTGGTGTCGGCTTCACCGAGCACCGCTGGCGCCGCATCGGATCCAGGCGGGTGAGCGCTTCGTCGAGCTCTACCAGGCAATGTCGACCACCACTTTGCCGTTCGTTTTGCCCGAAGCGACCAACGCATGCGCGGCCTCGATGGAACGGAAATCAAAGGTCTCTTGCCGCAGAAGCGGGCGAAGTTTGCCGGCTTCGACCAACGCCGTGATCGCGTTGAGAATTTCACGGTGGTGCGCTCGCCCACGCCCTGTGATCATGGGGATCAGCGTGAACACACCAGAGTAGGTGGCGGCGCGAAAGGACAGCGGCGCCAGGCGGTGCGTGCCCCATCCCAGGCAGCTCACCACGTGCCCCCCATGTTCGCGCACGGCCACAAAAGAGCTGTCGAGCACTGGGCCACCCACCGTGTCATAGACGATGTCAAACCCGGCGCCACCCGTATGGCGTTCCACGTACGCCTCAACAGGGTGTTCGTTGTAGTCGATCGCGACGGCCCCCAAGCCTTCGATGGTGTTCTTCTGAGCGGCCGAACCCGTTGCATACACCTTCGCGCCCTTCGCCACGGCAATCTGCACCGCCACACTGCCGACACCCCCCGCGCCTCCGTGAATCAGAACGGTTTGATCGGCCTGTATGTTCGCCCGATCGACCAGTCCTTCCCAAGCCGTTATCGCCGCGAGCGGAAGCGCCGCAGCCTCCCGCATGCTGAGCGTGTCTGGCTTGATGGCAAGCAACTCGGCATCGACTGCGACGTACTCGGCCAGGGTGCCCTGAAGACCCCCGATGCCACCCGCCAGGCCGTACACGTCGTCGCCCACCCGCAATGAAGTGACGCCTGGCCCAAGCGCTTCAACGGTGCCCGCAAGGTCCATCCCCAGGATGGCGGGGAGCGCTTGCCTGGCATGCGCCGCCACGCCGGCCCGGATCTTGGTGTCCAGCGGATTGACACCGCTGGCCTTGATCTTCACCAAGGCCTGCCCTTGCTGCGGAACAGGCTTGGCCAGCTGGATGCGTTTGAAAGGGGTGTTGGCGCTTTCGATGATCAGCGCTTGCATGGTCAGGTCGGTCATGGGAACTCCAAAGAAGGTCGGTTTGCGAAATGCACCGCGGACGGTTCCAATACTCAGGCGGTTCGCCTCCCGATGAGCCCACGCCTTTTGAAGTGTCACCATGCAAATTTGTAGAGATGGCCATGGAATGGAGTGACCTGAAGATCTTCCTGGCGATCGCGAGGGCGGGCAGTCTGGCTGGCGCAGCGAGGCTTACCGGGCAAACGCAGCCCACCATGGGAAGGCGACTGAGCGCACTCGAGGAGGCTGTGGGAAGCTCACTGTTCCAGCGCACCCCCAGGGGCTACGTGCTGACCGCCGAGGGATCGTCTGTGCTCGTGCACGCAGAGCGCATCGAAGACGAGGTTCTCGCTTTCGAGCGAAAGCTGGCCGGACAAGATGCGATGCTCGACGGACTGATCCGCGTGTCTTCGTCCGACTGGTTCGGTCTGCACATGTTGACGCCGGTTTTCACCGAGTACGGCAGAAAGTACCCCAACGTCATCGTGGAGCTGGTCACCGACAGCCGCCTCTTCAGCCTTGCTCGGCGCGAGGCCGACCTGGTGTTCCGGATCAAGCCGTTTGACGAACCCGATGTCATCCAGCGCAAGCTCATGCACATACCCTACGGGCTCTATGCGGTGGCAGACAGGAAGCCCGTGGTGGGTCCTCTGGGCGAGGGGATGGCGGTGGTGACGATGAACGAGGCGTTCGGCGAGATGCCCGACGCCGTGTGGCTGAGACGTGTCCTGCCCAAGGCCCGCCTCGCGTTTCGCAGCAACAACCGCGACGTGCAGGCCAGAATGTGCATGGCTGGCATTGGCTTCGCCATCTTGCCGCGGCCCTTGGGGGACAGCATCAGCGACCTGCAACTCGTGGCGTTGGCGGAAAGTCCTCCGGGCAGGGATGTCTGGCTGGGATACCACCGCGACGCCAAAGGATCGTCGCGATTGAAGGCTTTGCTGGACATCACGCTGGCGCGACTGTCTGCGCGCGCGTGAACGCGACGCGCATCACCCGGCGATGGAATCGCTCCAACGACAAAGGGCCCCGGAGGGCCCTTGTGTTCTGGCGGAGCGTGAAGCTCAAACGCCCATCGGCACGATCTCGCCGCGGGCCGTGCGGCCCTGCTTGAGTGCGAGCGCGGCTTCGGCGCGCACCTGCTCGCGGCTCAGGCCGCTGGCGATGGCGGTGCCGGGCTGCTCCGTGGCTTCGCCGCGGGCGATCAGGCCGTCGCGGTTGGCTTGCACGGCTTGGGCTTGCACTTCGGCGCGGCTCAGCGTGGAGGTGAAGTTGAACACTTCATTGCCTTCGATCGGGCCTTGGGCGAACGAGGCGCCAGCGGTCAGGGCAAAAGCGAGGGGCAGAACGAAACGGGCGGTTTTCATGGTGTGATCCTGGGAAACAGAGGTTGAGCGGGTGGCTTGACTTGGGTTCTTTCACATGCCGCTGTGTGTTCGGCATGGGATGGATTGTGAAAGTCGGCCCCGTTTCGAAAAACCACCGCGCCCACAACGCACTGTTTCAGGATCGGCAACAAGCCACCCCCATCCGAGGCCGCCATGAACCCCCTCACGCTGCATTACCACCCGCTCTCCTCGTGCTGCCACAAGGTGCTGATTGCGCTCGACGAACTGGGCATCGACGCCGCGCTGCGGTTGCTCGACCTGGGCGACGCCGCGCAACGCGCCGCACACCGGGCGCTGTGGCCCACGGGCAAGATGCCGCTGCTGGTGGACCGGGGCCGGCCCGTACCCGAGACCAGCATCATCATCGAGCACCTGCAGCGCCACCACGCGCGCCCGGGCCGCACGCTCATCCCGGCCGACGCCGATGCAGCGCTCGAGGTGCGCCTGTGGGACCGCCTGTTCGACCTCTACGTGATGACACCCATGCAGGCCCTCACGGGCGATCTGCTGCGGCCCGAGACCGAACGCGATCCCCTGGGCGTGGCACAGGCGCGCGAGCGCCTGGCCTCGACCTACGCCCTTCTGGACGAGCGGCTCGCGGGCCGCACCTGGGTCTGCGGCGATGCCTTCAGCATGGCCGATTGCGCTGCGGCGCCGGCGCTGTTCTACGCCGTGACCCACCTGCCCTTTGCGCCGCAACAGGCCTCGTTGTCGGCCTACTTCGAGCGCCTGGTGGCCCGCCCCTCGGTCGCGCGCGCGATCGAGCAGGCCAGGCCCTGGTTCGCGCACTACCCGGGGCGCGCGGGCCTGGCGCGGCGCTTCTACGACCCGGCGGCCGGCGCAGCCGCCGCGTAACGCGCCTCCAGCGCGTCCCACGCGGGCTTGTCCACCAGCCGCTGGCGCGCTTCGAACGGCAGCAGCAGCGACGGGTCTTCGTGCAGCACCCCGTGCTCGCGCAGCGCGCCGAGCGCGCGCTGCATGCCCAGGCAGGCGCCCTGCAGCGCCGCGTTCGCATAGAGCACGAAGCTGTAGCCCCAGGCGGCGAGCTGTGGCGCGGGCACGGGCGGCGTGCGGCCGCCCACCACCAGGTTCATGAGCAGCGGCTGCGGCAGCAGCGCGGGCAGGCGCTGCATCTGGTCGAGGCCGGTGAGCGCTTCCACGAAGAGCACGTCGGCGCCGGCCTCGGCGAAGCGCTGCGCGCGCTCCACCGCGGCCTCGAAGCCCAGCGTGGCGGCGGCGTCGGTGCGGGCCACGATCAGCAGGCCGCTGTCGTGGCGCGCGTCCACCGCGGCACGGATGCGCGACACCGCTTCTTCGGTGTCCACCACGGCCTTGCCTTCGAAGTGGCCGCAGCGCTTGGGCGCCACCTGGTCTTCGATCTGCACCGCGTCGGCGCCCGCGCGTTCGAGCACGCGCACCGTGTGGCGCACGTTGAGCGCATTGCCAAAGCCGGTGTCGGCGTCCACGATCAAGGGCAGGTCCACCGCGTCGCGGATGCGCGCGGTGTGTTCGGCCACCTCGGCCAGGCCGATGAAGCCCAGATCGGGCAGGCCCAGCGCCATGTTGCTCAGGCCCGCGCCCGTGAGGTAGAGCGCGGGAAAGCCCTGTTCCTCCACGATGCGCGCCGACAGCGCGTTGAACGCGCCCGGCACCAGCGCGCCCTGGCGCTGCGCGGCCAGCGCCTTCAGGGCCTGGCGGCGCGCCACGCTCATGCGACCGCCGCAGCGCGGCGCGATGCGCGCCATCGAACCGCCATCGGCACCACCAACACGCTCACCGCGCACACCCACAGGCCCACGGTGATCGGGCTGCCCACGAGGATGTGCGGGTCGCCGTTGCTGATGGACAGCGCGCGGCGCAGGTTCTGTTCCATCAGCGGGCCGAGCACGAAGCCCAGGATCAGCGGGGCCATGGGCACGCCCTGCTTGCGCAGCAGGTAGGCCATCACGCCCAGCGCCACCATGAGCAGCAGGTCGAAGGTGGTGGCGTGCACCGCGTACACGCCCACGCTGGACACCGCGAGGATGCCCGGCACCAGCACCCAGTTGGGCACGTTGAGGATGCGCGTGAAGATGCCCACCATGGGGATGTTGAGCACCAGCAGGATGATGTTGGCGAGGAACATCGAGGCGATCAGGCCCCACACCAGATCGGGCTGCTGGGTGAACAGCGCGGGGCCGGGCGTGATGTTGTAGAGCGCGAGCGCGCCCATCATCACGGCCGTGGTGCCCGAGCCCGGCACGCCCAGCGTGAGCATGGGCACGAACGAACCGGTGGCGGCCGAGTTGTTCGCGGCCTCGGGCACGGCCACGCCGCGGATGTCGCCGGTGCCGAAGGTGTTGTCCTTGTCGATCAGGCGCTTTTCCATGGCGTAGGTCATGGCGCTGGCCACGGTGGCGCCCGCGCCGGGCAGCACGCCCACGCCAAAGCCCACCACGCTGGCGCGCAGCGTGCTCCACCAGGTGTGGGCCATCTCGCGCAGGTTGAACATCATGCGGCCGGTCTGCGTCACCAGGCCGGCGTTGCTGTGGTGCTCCTGCAGCATCAGCAGCACCTCGCTGATCGAGAACACACCGATCACCACCACCACGAACTGGATACCGTCGGACAGGTGCACGTCGCCGCCGGTGAAGCGGTACACGCCCGAGTTCGCGTCCAGCCCCACGCAAGACATGGACAGGCCGATCAGCGCGGCGAGCGCGGCCTTCACGGGCGCCTGGCCCATGAGGCCCGCGATGCAGGTGAAGGCGAAGCACATGAGCACGAAGTACTCGGCCGGACCGAACGACAGCGCCCACTGCGCGAGCAGCGGCGCGAACAGCACGATGCCCAGGGTGGCCACCAGCGAGCCCACGAACGAGCTCCAGGCCGAGATCGACAGCGCCACGCCCGCCAGGCCCTTGCGCGCCATGGGGTAGCCGTCGAGCGCGGTCATGATCGCGCCGGCGTCGCCCGGCACGTTGAGCAGGATGGACGAGATGCGCCCGCCGTATTCGCAGCCGATGTAGACCGCCGCGAGCAGGATCAGCGAGGCCTCGGGCGGCAGCTTCATGGCGAAGGCCAGCGGCATGAGGATGGCCACGCCGTTGATGGGCCCGAGGCCGGGCAGCAGGCCCACCACGGTGCCGATGAACGAGCCGATGGCGGCGATCAGCAGGTTGATGGGGCTGAAGGCAACGCCGAAGCCGTCGATGAGGTGACGCAGCGTGTCCATCTCAGTAGCCCCCGAGCACGAAGGACAGCACGCCCGCGGGCATGGTCACGTCGAGCAGTTTGTCGAACAGGAAGTGAAAGCCCAGGCCCAGGGCGGCGCCGCCCGCGAGCGAGCGCAGCCAGTGGCCGCCGAAGGCCAGGCCCACGGGCACGGCCATGAGCGTGGTGGCGAGCGCGAAGCCCAGGGTTTCGAACAGCAGCGCGTAGGCCAGCACCGCGCCCATGCACAGGCCGGTGGCCTTCCAGGGCACGCCGCGAAAGGCCTCGGCGCCCGCGGCGGGCTTGAACACCAGCCACAGCCCGCCCAGCGCCAGCCCCGCCGCCAGCAGCAGCGGGAAGGCGCTGGGGCCCAGCGGCTCGTAAGAATACGGCGCCTCGTAGCCGCGCGCGGCCCACGCCATCGCCGCGGCCGTGCCCACGCAGGCCGCGCCCAATACACGGTCAGACATGTCAGGCCTCCCGCCGGGCCGCCCCAAGGGAGGCCTGCGCCCCCTCGGGGGGCAGCAAATACACGAAGTGATGCGCGTGGGGGCTCATGGTCAGTTCGCCGGTTTGGTGGACAGGCCGAACTCTTCGGCCAGCTTGCGGTACTCGGCCACCTGCTTCTTCACGTAGGCATCGAGCGGCGCACCCGTGAGGGCCAGCGGGAACAGGCCGCGCTCGTCGCGCAGCTTGTCGTAGGCGGGCGTGGCCATCACCTTGGTGAAGGCCTCGGCCCAGGCCTGGTAGTCGGCGTCGCTCACCTTGGGGCCCACGTAGAAGCCGCGCACGATGGGCCATTCGACCGCAAAGCCTTCTTCGGTGGCGGTGGGCACGCTGGCCAGATCGCCGGTGAGGCGCTTGCTGTGCATCACCGCGAGGATGCGGATCTTCGCGCCGGCCTTGCGCTGCTGCAGCGCCTCGGCGGCATCGCCGGTGAACACGTGGATGTGGCCGCCCTGCAGCGCGGTGAGCGCCTCGCCGCCGCCCTCGAAGGCCACGTAGCGCATGGTCTTGGGGTTCACGCCGCCCGCGCGCGCGGTGAGCGCGGCCTTCATCCAGTCCTGGCTGCCCACGGTGCCGCCCGCGCCCAGCACCACCTTGGTCGGGTCGGCCTTGATCGCGGCCATCACGTCCTTGAGCGACTTGAAGGGCGAGTTCTCGGCCACCACCACGGCGCCGTAGTCGGTGCCGATGGCGGCCACCCAGCGCACGTCGTTCTCGGTGTAGCGGCCGAACTTGCCTTGCGCGAGGTTGAGCAGCGAGCCGCCCGAGAAGGCCACGATGGTGCCGGCCGCGTCGGGGCGCTGGGCCACGATGGTGTTGTAGGCCACCGCGCCGATGCCGCCGGGCATGTAGGTCACGCGCATGGGGTCGCCGATGAGCTTGGCGTCCTGCAGCGCGGTCTGCGCGAGCTTGCAGGTGAGGTCGAAGCCGCCGCCGGGCTTGGCCGGGGCGATGCACTCGGTCTTGGCGAGCGGGTTGGCGAGCGCGCTGGCGGCGCCGGCCGCGAGCAGCACGGCCACGAGGGTGTTGAAGGTTCGCACGGTTCGTCTCCTGGTTGTGGCGGGGGCGCGCAGCGCGCCGGGGGCATCGGCAGATGCTGGGGCCGCACTCTAGGAAGCCGGCACTTTCAGACCGCTTTCAAGGCGCGCGGGGTTTTCCCAGGGTTAACCCGAAGCCGTGGGGGCCGCGGCGGGCAGGGCCGGCAGCACCAGGGTCGCGCACAGGCCGCGCCCGCCCTCGCCCGGGGCCAGGCGCAGCTCGCCGCCGTGGCGCTGCGCCACGGTGCGCACGAAGGCCAGACCCAGGCCCGAGCCCGGCACCGCGTGCGCGCGCTGGCCGCGGAAGAAGCGCTCGCCCAGGCGCGCGAGCTCCTCGGGCGGCAGGCCGGGCCCGTCGTCGACCACGGCGATGTGCACCCAGGCCGGCGCGCCCGCGCGCGGCTGCTCGCGCAGGTGCACCGTCACGCGCGTGCCCGCGCCGGTGTGGCGGATGGCGTTCTGCAGCAGGTTGCCCAGGGCCTCGCGCAGCAGGTCGGCATCGGCCAGCACGGGCATGGCGCGCTCGGGCGCGTCCAGGCCCAGGTCCACGCCCTGCTCGCGCGCGGCGCTCCAGGCCTCGCGCGTGGTGGCCTCGGCCAGGCGCAGCACGTCCACCGGCTGCAGCGCGAGCGGCGCTTCGTCGGCGCGCGCCAGGGCGAGCAGCTGGTTGGTCTGCTGGATGGTGCGGTCGAGCTGCTGGCGGATGGTGCCCAGCGCCTCGCGCTGGCGCACCGGGTCGGGCTCGCGCTGCGCGTAGGCCACCTGCGTGGACAGCGTGGCCAGCGGCGTGCGCAACTGGTGCGAGGCGTCGTCCACGAAGCGGCGGCGCGCCTCGGCCTGCTCGCGGCTGCGGCCGATGTGGTGGTTCACCGCGTGCACCAGCGGCAGCACCTCGGCGGGCACGCCCTCGGGGTCCATGGGCGTGAGATCGCCCGGCGCGCGCGCCTCGACCTCCTGCCGGAAACGGTTGAGCGGGCTCATGGCCCAGGCGATGCTGGCCACCAGCAGGCCGCTGGCGAGCAGCATGAGCAGCAGGTCGCGCGCGAGCGTGCGCAGCAGCAGCGCGCGCCGGAAGTCGTGCCGCGCCTCCAGCGTCTCGGCCACCTGCACGATCACGCGCTGCGGCGCCTGCGCGCCGGCCACGGGCGTGCGCAGCTCGCGCGCATAGCTGCCCACGCGCACGGCCTGGCCGAAGTACTCGCCTTCGTGGAACTGCGGCCTGTCGGTCTCCAGCGGCTGCGGCGGCAGCGGCAGGTCGGGGCTGCCGATCTCCACCAGGCCGTCTTCGGTGGCCACGCGGTAGAACACCTGGCCCTGCGCGGTGAGCTCGAAGAATTCGAGCATGCGGTAGGGCAGCTCCACGCCCAGGCCGCCGCTGGCGGTGGAGATGCTCGAATCGATCGACTTCACCGCGCCCAGCAGCGAGCGGTCGTAGGCGGCGTCGGCGGCGTCGCTGGCGGTGCGCCACGACAGCCACAGCTCGGCGCTGGCCACCACCAGCATGCCCGGCACCAGCAGCATCAGCAGCAGGCGGCGGATGCTCACCAGCGGCCAGCGCGGGCGTTTCATGCCACGGCCTCGAGCAGGTAGCCCAGGCCGCGCAGTGTGGTCACGCGCACCGGCGTGCCTTCGAGCCGCTTGCGGATGCGGTGGATCAGCACCTCGATCGCCTCGGGGTGCACGTCCTGCTCGTCGGAGAACACGCGCTCGAGCAGCTCGCGCTTGGACAGCGGCTCGCCGGGGTGCTGGATGAGCGCGCGCAGCACCGCGTGCTCGCGCGGCGTGAGGTTGAGCGGCTCGTGCTGCAGCCGGAATTGCTTGGACGCGCTGTCGTACACCAGCGGCCCGCAGGCGAAGCGCGGGTGCTCCTGGCCGCGCGAGCGGCGGATCAGCGCGGTGAGCCGGGCCTCGAGCTCGGCCACGTCGAAGGGCTTGGCGAGGAAGTCGTCGGCGCCCGCGTGCAGGCAGTCCACGCGCTCGTTGAGCGTGTCGCGCGCGGTGAGGATCAGCACCGGCAGCCGGTGGTCGGCCTCGCGCAGGTCGGCCAGCACGTCGTGCCCGTCGAGCCCGGGCAGCCCGAGGTCGAGGATCAGCGCGTCGTAGCGCGTGGCCTTGAGGCTGCGGCGCACGAGCCGGCCGTCGTTGACCCAGTCGACCTGGAAGTCGTTCTGGGCCAGGGCCTTCACGAGCCAGGTCGCGAGGTCGGTTTCGTCTTCGGCGAGCAGGATGCGCATGGGAGGATCGGTGGGCGCGGGGACGGGGCGCTTCAGCCCTGCAGCGCACGCTGCGCCGCGTTCTCGGCCTCGATGGCCTGCCCGAAGGATGCCAGACCGATCTGGTTGAGCACCCGCTTGAAGCGGCCCGCGACCGCCGGGTCGAGCTGTGCCAGGCGCTCGCTGGTGCGCTGCGCCTCGGCCGCCAGGGCCTCGTCCGGCACCACCTGCCACACCAGGCCCCAGGCCTGCGCCTGCGCAGCGCTGAAGGGCTCGCCGAGCAGCATCAGGCCCTTGGCGCGCGCCACGCCCGCGTAGGCCGGCAGCGTGGCGCTGAGGCCGCCGGTGACGAACACGCCCAGCGAGGCCTCGGGCAGCTTGAAACGCGTGCCCTCGGCCGCCACCACGATGTCGGCGTTGAGCATCCACTCGAGCCCGGCGCCCACGGTCCAGCCGTGCACCGCGGCCACCACGGGCTTGGGCAGCGCCACGAGCGCCTGCGACACGGCCTGCACCAGCACCAGGTCGTCCTCGGTGGGCGGTGCGCTCACGTCGCGCCCGGCGCAGAACGCGCGGCCCGCGCCGCGCAGCAGCAGCACCCGCACCGCGGGATCGGCCTCGGCCACGGCGATGGCCGCGAGCAGCGCGCGCGCGAGCCCGTTGTCGATGGCGTTGAGCTTGTCGGGGCGGTGGAGGGTGAGGGTCATCACGCCGCCCTGGGTGTCGATCAGCAGCCGGTCGTCGTTCATGGTCGTGTCCATCCCCCGCCCAGCGCGCCGACGAGCGCCATGCTTGCCGCCAACCGCTGGGCCTGCACGTCGAGCGCCGCGCGGCGCGCCGCGAGCGCGGTGTTCTGGGCGGTGGCCACTTCGAGAAAGCCGATCTCGCCGGCTTCGTAGCGGTCGATCACCACGCGCTCGTTCTGGTTCGCGAGTTCCACCAGGCGCTGCTGCTGGCGGTCCTGCGCGGTGAGGCTGGCCAGCTGCGCCAGCGCGTCTTCGGTTTCGCGCACCGCCGCGAGCACGCCCGCGCGCCAGGCCGCGGCCTGTTCGTCGTAGGCCGCGGTGCTGAAGGCCTCGTTGGCGCGGCGGGCGCCGCCGTCGAACAGCGTGGCCGCGAGCTGCGGGCCCAGCGACCACACGCGCGCGGGCGCGTCGACCAGCCGCGCGAGGCTGCCGGCCTGCAGGCTGCCGCTGGCCGAGAGCGTGAGATCGGGCAGCCAGGCGCGCTGCGCGAGGCCCACGCGCGCGTGGGCCGCGGCCAGCAGGCGGTCGGCCGCGGCGAGGTCGGGCCGGCGGCGCAGCAGCTCGGCGGGCACGGCGGCGGGCGCGGGCGGCACCGCGGGCAAGGCCGACCCAGCGGCGTCGCGCACGGCCACGGGGAAATCGGCCGGCGTGCTGCCCGCGAGCAGCGCGAGCGCGTTGGCTTCGAGCGCGCGCTGGCGCTGCAGCGTGAACACCTGCGTGCGCAGCGACTGCAGTTGCGTCTCGGCCTGGATCACGTCGGCGCGCGCGACCAGGCCGGCCTCGTACTGCAGCTGGGTGATCTGCAGCGAGCGCGCGAAGGCCTGGTCGGCCTGCGCGAACAGCGCGGCCTGCGCGTCGAGCGCGCGCAGGCGCACATAGCCCTGCGCGGCCGCGAGCTGCAGCGCGAGCCGCGCGGCATCGACCAGCGCGGCCTGCGCGTCGGCGCTCGCGCTGGCGGCCTGGCGCTGCAGCGCCACGCGGCCCCAGAGGTCGGGCGTCCACGAGAGGTCGAGCCCGGCGCTGTAGAGGCTGCGCGTGCCGCCCGCGCTGTTGAGGCCCGAGGCCGCGCCGCCGCTGCTGCCGCTGCGCGTGGCCGCCGCCCCCGCGCCGAGCTGCGGCCAGGCCAGCGCGCGCGCCGCGTCCACCTGCGCGAGCGCCTGGCGGTAGCGCGCCTCGGCCTGCGCAAGCTCGGGGTTGGCCTCGGCCACGCGGCGCAGCAGGCGGTCGAGCTCGGGGTCGCCATACGCCAGCCACCACGCGGGGTCGATGGGGGCCTCCGCGGCCGCACTGGCCTCAGCGGCCGCGGCGGCCGCGGGCGCGGCATGCTGGAAGGCCGCGGGCAGCGCGGCATCGGGCGCGCGGTGCGCGCCGGGAGCGCTCGCGCAGGCCGCAAGTGCCAGGAGCAGGGCCAGGAGCAGGGCCAGCGGCAACGCGCGTCGCAGCGGGGGCATGGGAGACAGGTCAGGCATGGCGGGCAACGGCGGTGTCCGACGGCGCGCGCCACACGCGCTGGCGCAGGCGTTCGAGCATCAGGTAGACCACGGGCGTGGTGTAGAGCGTGAGCAGCTGGCTCACCGCGAGGCCGCCGATGATGGCGATGCCCAGCGGGCGGCGCAATTCGGAGCCTTCGCCCAGACCCAGCACCAGCGGCACCGCGCCGAGCAGCGCCGCCAGATTGGTCATGAGGATGGGGCGCAGGCGGCGCAGCGCGGCGTCGTGGATGGCCTCGCGCGGCGCGAGCGCGCGCTCGCGCTGCGCGGCGAGCGCGAAGTCGATCATCAGGATGGCGTTCTTCATCACCACGCCCAGCAGCAGGAACAGGCCGAGCAGCGCGATCAGGCTGAACTCGGTGTCGGACACGCGCAGCGCCAGCAGCGCGCCCACGCCGGCCGAGGGCAGCGTGGACAGGATGGTGAGCGGGTGCAGCAGGCTTTCGTAGAGCATGCCCAGCACCAGGTACACGGTGACCAGCACCGCCAGGATCAGCCAGGGCTGGCGCTTGAGCGTGGCCTGCAGGCTGTTGGGGTCGCTCGCGCGCTCGCCGGTGGAAATGCTGGTGGGCATGACCAGGCCATTGACGGCACGCTCGATCGCCTGCTGCGCCTGCTGCAGGCTCACGCCGGGCGCGAGGCCGTAGCTGATGCCGGCGGACGCGAACTGCGCGTCGTGCTGCACGCGGTCGCGCGTGAGGCCGTAGCGCCAGGTGGCGATGGCGCTCAGCGGCACGCGCTGGCCCGCGGCGTTGAGGATGTCCACCGTCTCGAGCGCGCTCGGCTCGCTGTGGCCGCGCGGGTCGGCCTCCATCACCACGCGGTACTGGTTGAGCGGGTCGTAGAGCGTGGCCACCTGGCGCTGCGAGAAGGCGTTGTTGAGCGCGGTGGTCACGGTGTTCATGTCCACGCCGAGGCGGCGCGCGGCCTCGCGGTCGACCTGCAGCGTCACCTGCTGCGCGTCTTCACCGGCGCCGAAGTCCACGTCGGCGAGCTCAGGCAGCGCGCGCAGGGCCTCGCCCACGGGGCGGGTCCAGCGGCGCAGGTCCTGCAGCGAGTCGGAGCGCATCACGAACAGGTACTCGTTGTCGCCGCCGCCGCTGGCCAGGCGGATGTCCTGGTCGACCGAGACGAACAGCACCCCGCCCGCGATCCTGGGCGCGCTCGCGCGCAGCCGGGCCACCACGGCCGACGCGCTCTCGCGCCGCTCGGCCAGCGGCTTCAGGCGGATGCGGAACCACGAGTTGCTGGTGCCGGTGCGCCCACCGCTCACGCCGGTCACGTCGGCCACCGCGGGGTCGGCCACGAGCAGGCGGCGGTAGGCCTCGACCTTGGGCTGCATGCCCTGGAAGGAGAAGCCGTCGTCGCCGCGCACGAAGCCGCTGAGCTGTCCGGTGTCCTGCTGCGGCAGCATGCCCTTGGGAATGGCCACGTAGAGCCACACATTGAGCGCCACCGTGGCGCCGAGCAGCAGCAGCGTGAGCCAGGGGTGGCGCAGCGCGAAGCCCAGGCTGCGCGCGTAGCCCGATTGCACGTCGGCCAGCAGCGTGGCGAAGAAGCGCGCCAGCGGCCCAGGCGGGCGCGGCGCGCCGCCCGCGGGCAGGCCGTGCGCGCACAGCGCGGGCGTGAGCGTGACCGACACCGCCAGCGAGATCAGCATGGCCGCCACCAGCGTGATGGCGAACTCGCGGAACAGGCGCTCGACCACGCCGCCCATGAACAGCGTGGAGATGAACACCACGATCAGCGCGAGGTTCATGGCCAGCAGCGTGAAGCCGACCTCCCCCGCGCCGGCGAGCGCGGCGCGCCACACCGTGCGCCGGCCGATCTCGCGCCGGCCCGTGGCGGCCAGCGCGGCGCGCGCGCGTTCGAGGTGGCGCTGGATGTTCTCGAGCACCACGATGGCGTCGTCCACCACCAGGCCCGCGGCCACGATCAGCGCCATCACCGACAGGTTGTTGAGCGAGAAGCCCTGCCACCACATGACCGCGAGCGCGCCCACCAGCGACACCGGCAGCGCGAGCGCGGGGATCAGCGCGGTGCGCAGGTTGGCCAGGAAGGCCCAGACCACGGCCATCACCAGCACGCACGAGAGCATGAGGGCGAAGCGCGCTTCGCGCAGCGTGGCGCGGATGCCGGGCGAGCGGTCCATCACCACGCGCAGCTCGGTGTCGGCCGGCAGCAGCGCGCGCAGCTGCGGCAGCTGCTCGTGGATGGCGTCGATGGTCTGCACGATGTTGGCGCCGGGCCGCCGGCTCACCAGCAGCACCACCGCGGGCCGGTCGTTGTGGTAGCCCGCGGTGTAGCGGTTCTCCACCGAGTCGCTGACCTCGGCCACGTCGGCCAGGCGCACCAGCGCGCCGCCCTCGTTGCGCACCACGAGCTGCGAAAAATCGGCCGCGCTGCGCAGCGGCGCGGGCAGCGCGATCTGCCAGCGCCGATCGTTCGCCTCCACCTGGCCGAAGGGCCGCCAGGCGTTGGCGTCGGCGATAGCGCGACGCACGTCGTCGAGCGCCATGCCGCGGTGCGCGAGCGCCTCGGGCTTGACCTGCACGCGCACCGCGGGCAGCGAGGAGCCGTCCACCGTGACCTCGCCCACGCCCACGATCTGCGCGATCTTCTGCGCCAGCACGGTGGACGCGTTGTCGTACAGCGCCGACGAGGGCAGCCGCGGCGAGGAGAGCGCGAGCGCCATGATGGGCGCCTGCGAGGGGTTGACCTTGACGAAAGTCGGGTTGCCCGGCATGCCCGAGGGCAGCTGGCCGCGCGAGGCGTTGATGGCGGCCTGCACTTCGCGCGCGGCGTCGTCGATGTCGCGCGCGAGGTCAAACTGCAGCGTGATGTTGGTGCTGCCCTGGTTGCTGTTGGAGCGGATGCTGGTGACGCCCGCGATGGCGCCGAGCGCGCGCTCCAGCGGCGCGGCCACGGTGGCGGCCATGCTCTCGGGGCTGGCGCCGGGCAGGCTGGCGCGCACCTGGATCACGGGGAAGTCCACGCGCGGCAGCGGCGACACCGGCAGCAGCCGCAGCGCCAGCAGGCCCGCGAGCACGATGGCGATGGCCAGCATGACGCTGCCCACGGGGCGGCGGATGAAGAAGCGGGCCAGGGCGTGCATGGCGGCGGCGCGGGGTTCAGGCGGCGGGGGCGGCCGCGCGGCGGCGCGCAAGGCGGTCGAACGCCAGGTACACCACCGGCGTGGTGAACAGCGTGAGCACCTGGCTCACGATCAGCCCGCCCACCATCACGATGCCCAGCGGCTGGCGCAGCTCGGCGCCCGAGCCGCTGGCCAGCATCAGCGGCACCGCGCCGAACAGCGCGGCCAGCGTGGTCATGAGGATGGGGCGAAAGCGCAGCAGCGCGGCGCGGTGGATGGCCTCGCGCGGCGACAGGCCCAGGCGGCGCTGCGCGTCGAGCGCGAAGTCGACCATCATGATGCCGTTCTTCTTCACCAGGCCGATCAGCAGCACGATGCCGATCACCGCGATCAGGTCGAGCGGGCGGCCCGCGAGCAGCAGCGCGGCCAGCGCCCCCACCGTGGCCGAGGGCAGCGTGGACAGGATGGTGAGCGGGTGGATGGCGCTTTCGTAGAGCATGCCCAGCACCAGGTACATCACCACCACCGCGGCCAGGATCAGCCACAGCGTGTTGGCCAGCGAGCTGCGAAAGCCCTCGGCCGCGCCCTGGAAGCGCAGCTCCACCGCCAGCGGCAGCGCGATCTGGCGCTGCACGGTTTCGATCGCAGCCACAGCCTCGCCCAGCGAATGACCGGGCGCGAGGTTGAACGACAGCGTGACCGCGGGGAACTGGCCCTGGTGGTCGATGGCCAGCGGCGCGCGCTTTTCCACCGCGCGCGCCACGGCCGACAGCGGCACGGGCCGCGCGTCGGCGCCGCCCGCGGCGGGCCGCACGTACACGCCTTCGAGCGCGGCCAGGCCGCCGCGCGCGGCGTCGTCGCTCTCGAGCACCACGCGGTACTGGCTGGCGTGCGTGAACAGCGTGCTCACCTGGCGCTGGCCGAAGGCGCTCTGCAGCGCCGAGGCGATGTCGCCCATGCGCAGGCCCAGGCGCGCGGCGGCGTCGCGGTCGATCTCGAGGTAGGCCTGCAGGCCTTCCTGCTGCAGGTTGCTCGCCACGTCGGCGAGCTCGGGGCGCTCGGCCAGCGCGGCCAGCAGGCGCCCGGTCCACTCGGCCAGCAGCGCGCTGTCGGGCGAGCTGAGCGTGAACTGGTACTGGGTGCGGCTGATGCGGTCTTCCAGGCCCAGCTCCTGCACCGGCTGGAACCAGGCGCTGATGCCCTGCACGCCGCGCGCGCGCTCGCGCAGCCGCTCGATGAGTTCGCCCGCCGAGACCGAGCGCTGCGCGTGCGGCGCGAGCGTGATCAGCATGCGGCCGCTGTTGAGTGTGGCGTTGCTGCCGTCCACGCCGATGTAGGACGCCACGCTCTGCACCGGCGCTTCGTCGAGCAGGGCGCGCGCGAGCGCCTGCTGGCGCTCGGCCATGGCGGCAAACGACACGCTCTGCGGCGCTTCGGTGACGACCTGGATCGCGCCCGCGTCCTGCACCGGGAAGAAGCCCTTGGGCACGACCAGGTAGAGCAGCGCCGTGAGCACCAGCGTGGCCGCCATGGCGAGCAGCGCGAGCGGCTGGCGCTGCAGCACCCAGCCCAGGGCCTGGTCGTAGCGGTCGATCACGCCGCTCAGCCAGTCGCGCCGGCCCTCGGCGTGCGCGGGCGCTGCGGTGAGCATACGCGCGGCCATCATGGGCGTGAGCGTGAGCGAGACCAGCAGCGAGATGCCGATGGCCACCGCGAGCGTGACCGCGAACTCGTGGAACAGCCGGCCCACCACGTCGGCCATGAACAGCAGCGGGATCAGCACCGCCACCAGCGACACCGTGAGCGAGACCAGGGTGAAGCCGATCTCGCTCGCGCCCTTGAGCGCGGCCTCGAGCGGGCCTGCGCCCTCTTCGCGGTGGCGCGCGATGTTCTCCAGCATCACGATGGCGTCGTCGACCACGAAGCCGGTGGCGATGGTGAGCGCCATGAGCGAGAGGTTGTTGAGCGAGTAGCCCAGCATCAGCATGGCCGCGAAGGTGCCCACCAGCGACAGCGGCACCGCCACGCTGGGAATGAGGGTGGCGGGCAGCGTGCGCAGGAAGACGAAGGTCACGGCCACCACCAGCGCGATGGCGAACAGCAGCTCTTTCTGCACGTCGCGCACCGAAGCGCGGATGCTCTCGGTGCGGTCGGACACCACCTGCACCTTCACGTTGGCCGGCAGCGTGGCGGTGAGCTGCGGCAGCAGCGCGCGCACCTGGTTGGCCACCGCGATCACGTTGGCGCCGGGCTGGCGCTGGATGTTGAGCAGCACCGCGGGCGCGAGGCCGCAGCCGCCGGTCTGGCCCTCGGCGCAGGCCATGCCGGCCCAGGCCGCGAGGAAGCGGTCTTCGGCGCCCTCCTCCACGCGCGCCACGTCGCCCAGGCGCAGCGGCGCGCCGTCGCGCCAGGCCACGATCAGGCGGCGGTACTCGCCCACGGTGCGCAGCTGGTCATTGGCGTCGAGCAGGGTGCTGCGCAGTTCGCCGTCGAAGCTGCCCTTGGGCTGGTTGTTGTTGGCCGCGGCGATGGCCGTGCGCAGCTCTTCGAGCGTAAGCCCGTTGGCCGCGAGCGCGCGGCCGTTGGCCTGCACGCGGATGGCGGGGCGCTGGCCGCCCGCCAGGCTCACCAGGCCCACGCCGGGCAGGCGCGAGATCTGGCCCGCCATGCGCGTGTCCACCAGGTCGACCACGCGCGGCAGCGGCAGGCCTTCGGAGCTGATGGCCAGCGTGAGGATGGGCACGTCGGCCGGGTTGACCTTGCGGTAGATCGGCGGCGCGGGCAGGTCGTTGGGCAGCAGGCTGTTGGCGCTTTGCAGCGCGGCCTGCACGTCCTGCTCGGCCACGCCGAGGTCGACCTCGAGCGCGAAGCGCAGCGTGATCACCGAGGCCCCGCCCGAGCTGGTGGACGACATCTGCGCCAGGCCGGGGATCTGGCCCAGCCGGCGCTCCAGCGGCGCGGTGACGGTGCGCGCGGTCACGTCGGGGCTGGCGCCGGGCTGGAAGGTGAACACCTGGATCACCGGGTAGTCCACCTGCGGCAGCGCCGACACAGGCAGCTGGCGCCAGGCGAGCAGGCCCGCGATCAGCACCGCGAGCATCAGCAGCGAGGTCGCCACCGGCCGCAGGATGAAGGGGCGCGAGAGCGAGATCGGGGCGGCGGCGGCCATGGGCAGCACCCGCTCAGCGCGGCGTTGCGGCGTCGGGCGCGAGCGGCGAGCCCGCGGGCAGCTCGGTGGCCTTCACCACGTTCACCGCGCGGCCGTCTTCGAGCCGGTCCAGGCCTTCGAGCACCACGGGCTCGCCCGCGGCCAGGCCCTTGAGCACCACGGTGCGGCCGCCGCTGGCGGGGCCGAGCTGCAGCTCGCGCACGCGCGCCTTGCCCTCGGCGATCACGTACACGTAGCTGCCGCGCGAGCCGTGCTGCACCGCGTCGGTGGGCACGGTGACCGTGCCGGGCAACTGGCGCAGCGACAGGCGCACGTTGACGAACTGGTTGGGGAACAGCGCGTCGTCGGCGTTCTCGAAGCGCGCCTTCAGGCGCAGCGTGGCGGTGGCGGCGTCGATCTGGTTGTCCAGCGTGTCGAGCCGGCCCGTGGCCAGGCGGCTGCGGTTCTCGCGGTCCCAGGCCTCCACGCGCGGCGCGGCCTGGCCGGTGGCGGCGTGTGCGGCGCGCACCTCGGGCACCTGGGGCTCGGGCACGCTGAACAGCACCGCCACGGGCTGGGTCTGGGTGATGGTGAACAGGCCGTTGGCGTCGTTGGCCGAGATCAGGTTGCCCGCGTCCACGCGGCGCAGGCCCACACGCCCCGCGATCGGCGCGGTGATGCGCGTGTACGAGAGCTGCAGCTTCGCGTTGTCCACCTGCGCCTGGTCGGCCTGCAGGGTGCCGCGCAGCTGCTGCACCAGCGCGGCCTGGCGGTCGAGCTGCTGGCGCGCGATGGCGTCGCGCTGGAACAGGCCCTGGTAGCGCGCGAGCTCGCTCTCGGCGTTGCGCAACTGGGCCAGGTTCTGCTGCTGCTGGCCCTGGGCCTGCGAGAGCGCCACGCGCAGCGGCTCGGGGTCGATCTCGGCCAGCAGCTGGCCGCGCTGCACGCGCTCGCCTTCGCGCACCAGCACGCGCGCGAGCTGGCCGTCGACGCGGCTGCGCACGGTCACGGTGTTGTAGGGCGCCACCGTGCCCACGGCGCGCGCCTGCACGGTGAAGTCTTCGGTGCGCGCGGCCTCCACGCGCACAGCCACGGGCCCGCGCCAGGCGCTGGGCGTGGCCGGCGGCTGCGGCGGCGGGCGCAGCAGGAACCACCACGCCGCCGAGCCCACGGCCGCCAGCAGCACCAGCCAGAACAGGCCGCGCAGCCAGGGGCGGCGCGGGCCGGGCGCGGAGGAGCGGTCGGGATCGGACATGGGTTGGAGGCTGGCGCGGAAGGGGCGGACAGGCAAGGGTGGAAACGCCACGGTGGCGCAACCCGAGCGGGCGGGGGACAGGGGCTTGCGGGGCCGCGGCGATGATAAAGACCCGCCATTACCCCAGCGGGCCGCCCCCACATCGCGCGGCGCCGGCCGGCCGGGGCTCAGGGCTCACACGGATCGCCCTCGCCCGGCTTGCCCAGGTCCACCAGCGGGATCACCGCCGCCGCGGGCCCCGCGACCGCGCCGAGCGCGATCGCGCCCGCCAGCCGGCCCGCGAGGCGGCGGCCTTCGATGCCCACCTGCGGCCGGCCCAGCGTGCCCGTGACGGTCACGGGCGTGCGCAGCGACAGCGGCGTCCAGTCCTTGGGCTGGGTCACCACGCGCAGCGCCAGCGATTCGTCGCGCAGGTTCACGCGGCCGCCCAGGCGCACGGTGCTGTCGCGGTTGTCGAGCACGGCCAGGCGCGGCTCCACCACGCCGTCGCGCGCCACCAGGTCGAAGCGCGCGCAGCGCAGCGGCAGCGGGTCGTCGCCGCGCACGAAGACGCCCAGGGCCTGCGCGAGATCGAGGCCCAGGCCTTCGGTGACCAGGTGCGAGACCGTGCCGTCGCGCAGCCGCAGGTCGATCGGGCCGTCGAGCGAGCCCAGGATGTCGGCGGTGGACGCGCCGCGCCCGCTCAGGTCGAGCCGGGCCTGCAACACGCCCGTGAGGTAGGGGTCGGCGTTGCCTTGGCCCTGGCCCTGGCCGTTGCGGCGCAGGCCCTTCACCCAGTCGGCCAGGTTCACGCCGGCCACGTCGAGCGTGGCGCGCCAGGCCGCGGGCTCGGCGGTGCTGTCGAGCTGGGTCATGCCCTGGAAGCGCCCGCCCGAGACCGAGGCGCGCAGTTCGTCGAGCCGCAGCACGCCGGCCTGCAGCCGCACCTGGGTCTGCAGGCCGCGCAGCGGGGCCATGGCGTCGGTGCCGAAGTCCACGCGGTCGATGGCCACGCGCACGTCGGCGTCCATGGCCTTGAGCGAGGGCAGGTCGAAGCGGCGCTGCGGCAGCACGCGGCCCGCGGGCGGCGGGGTCTGGGGCCGCGCCGCCGCGGCCGGCGCGCCGATGGCGGGGCCGAGGTCGGCGAACGCGAGCCGGCTGCCGGTGAGCTCGCCCGTGAGCCGGCGCGGCTGCGAGCGCTGGAAGAAGCGCAGATCGCCCGCGAGGCGGCTGCTGCCGATGTGGGCGCGCTCGGCCTGCAGCCGCCACACGCCCGCGTCTTGCGAGAGCCGGCCGCGCAGTTCGAAGGGCGGGGTCTGCGGCAGCGTGAGGCCCAGCGGCCGGCCGACCTCGGCCAGCGAGGGACCGCTGAAGGCCAGCGCGCCCTGCAGCCGGGGCGTGCCCAGCAGCGCCGCGGCCTGGCCGTCGTACAGCAGCCGCGCGCGGCCCACCGTGCCCTCCACGCGCAGCGGCACCCAGGGCGCGTCGCGCGCGGTGTCGGGGTCGTGCAGCAGCGGCAGCGTGCCACCGGCGCGCGCCTGCAGGCGCAGGGGCATGGCGCGGTAGCGGCCGTTCAGCCGCGCCTCGGTGCCCGCGCCCGCGCCGTCTTCGGCCTCGCCTTCGCGCGCGCGCAGCGCGATCTGCAGATCGACGTCGGCCACCGGGTCCTGCCAGTCGACCATGCCTTCGCCGATCACGAGCGAGCCGAAGCGCGGCAGGCCGCCGAGCGGCTCGGCCTCGGCCTCGACTGCTTCGGCGCGCGGCGTGCGCGCGCCGATCTGCCAGTTCGCGCGGCCGTCGGGCGTGCGCACCAGGCGCGCGTCGAGCGCATCGGCGCGCAGCGCCTGCAGGCGCAGGCGATCGCCCTGCCGCCAGCGCCACACGTCGCCCCAGCGCCAGGCCACGGCGGCGCCGCGCGCATCGAGCAGGTGCGGCGCGCCGAAGCGCGGGTCGGACGCGATGTGCAGGTGCTCCACCTCCAGCCGCGGCCGGCCGATCAGGTGCAGGCGGAAGCGCCCCTGCATCTGCACCGGCACGCCCGCGCTCTGCGTGGCCGCGCGCTCCACCGGCGCGCGCAGAAAGCGCCAGCCGCTCAGCTCGGCCGCCACCGCTCCCAGGACCAGCGCGGCGCCGGCCCAGGCCAGGAGGGGGGTGAAGCGCGCGCGTGCCATGGGGATGGGAGCCCGCCGGGCAAGCGGTGTTCCTGGCGGGATGTGTCGGGATGTAGGTCCCGCCTCACGAGGGCTTCACCAGCGCCCGCCCAGCGCGCGCAGCAGGTCCACGCGGTTGGCGCGTTCGGCCTGGCGCAGGTCCACCAGGCCTTGCTGCGCGCTGGCGAGCTGGCGCTGGGCGTCGAGCAGATCGAGCTGGCTGTTCGCGCCCAGGCGGTAGCCCTGTTCCACCAGGCCCAGGCTGCGCTGCGCGGCATCGACCTGGGCCTGTTGGGCCGACAGGCGTTCGGCCAGGCCGTCGCGCACCGCGAGCGCGTCGGCCACCTCGCGGAAGGCGGTCTGCAGCGTGGCTTCGTAGCGGGCCAGGGCCTCGCGCCGGCTGGCCTCGCTCGCGTCCACCTGGGCGCGGCGGGCGCCGGCGTCGAACAGCGCGAGATCGAGCTGCGGCACCACGCTCCACACGCCGCTGCCGCGGCCGAACAGGCCGCCGAGCTCGGCGCTGCGCGTGCCCGCGCTCGCGGTGAGCGTGAGGCGCGGGAACAGCGCGGCGCGCGCGGCGCCCACATCGAAGGCGCTGGCCTGCAGCGCCTGTTCGGCCGCGCGCACGTCGGGCCGCTGCAGCAGCACCTCGGCGGGCAGGCCCGCGGGAATGGCGGGCAGCGCGGTGGCGTCGCCGCGCCCGGGGGTCTCCTGCGCGGCGGGCAGCAGCGCATCGGGCAACAGCGCATCGGGCAGCGGCTGGCCGGCGAGCAGCTCGAGCTGCGCGCGCGCCTGCTGCACCGCCACCGCGCTGCGCGCCGCCTCGCCGCGCGCGGCCTCGAAGGCGGTGCGCGCGCGGGCGCGGTCCAGGCCCGAACTCGCGCCGCGCTGGTACTGCGCCTCGGCGAGGTCGAGCGTGCGCTGCTGGCTTTGCAGGAGTTGCTGCGCCAGCACCGCGCGCTGCTGCAGCGCCTGCAGGTTGAGCCAGGCGTTCAGGGTTTCGGCCACCAGGCTCAGGCGCGCGCTTTGCTGCGTTTCGGTCTGCGCAAGGTAGCGCGCGAGCGCTGCGCCTTCGAGGCTACCGAGGCGGTCGAACAGGTCGATCTCCCAGGCCGCGAGGCCCAGGCTCAGGCTGTAGCTGGTGGCCGCGCCGTTCTCGAGCGTGCGCTGGCGTGTGGCGGCGGCCGACACGCCCAGCTGGGGCGCGCCCGCGGCGCGCTGGATGCGGTATTGCGCCTGCACGCGCTCGACCGCGGCGGCGCTGGCGCGCAGCGAGCGGTTCTGCGTGAGCGCGATGCCCACCACCTCGCGCAGGCGCGGGTCGTTGATGAAGCCGGCCCACTCGCGCGCGGCGGCGTCGGCCGCGGCGGTGTCGACCGCGGGGGCCGGCGCGCCGGCGCGGAAATCGCTGCGCAGCGGCGGCACCGGGGCCTCGGTGCGCGGCACCAGCGAGCCGCAGCCCGCGAGCAGCGCGGCCGCGGCCAGCGGCGCGGCCAGGGCCTGCATATTCAGCGACCTCATGCGCCCACCTCCTGCCCCCCGGCGGGGGCGGCGCGGCGCGCCGAGAAGCGCCGCCGCACCCACAGGTAGAACAGCGGCACGAAGAAGATGCCCAGCGCCGTGGCGCTGGCCATGCCGCCGAGCACGCCGACGCCGATGGCGCGCTGCGAGCCCGAACCCGCGCCGGTGGCCAGGGCCAGCGGCAGCACGCCCATCATGAAAGCCAGCGAGGTCATGAGGATGGGGCGCAGCCGCTGCCGGCTGGCCTTGAGCGTGGCGTCGAGCAGGCCCATGCCCTGGTCCACCAGCGACTGCGCGAACTCCACGATGAGGATGGCGTTCTTGGCCGCCAGCCCCACGGTGGTGAGCAGGCCGACCTGGAAGAACACGTCGTTGCTCTGACCGCCGATGTGGTGCGCGAGCAGCGCGCCCACGATGCCCAGCGGCACCACCAGCATCACGCTGAAGGGCACCGACCAGCTCTCGTAGAGCGCGGCCAGGCACAGGAAGATGAACAGCACCGAGATGGCGTAAAGCATGGGCGCCTGGTTGCCCGAGAGCCGCTCCTGGTAGCTGCGGCCCGACCACTCGTAGCCCACGCCGGGCGGCATCTGGCTCAGGACCTGCTCCATCGCGGCCATGGCCGCGCCCGAGCTCACGCCGGGCGCGACGTCGGCCTGGATCTCGTAGGCCGCGCTGCCGTTGTAGCGCACCAGCTGGCGCGGGCCGTTGACCCAGTCGCTGGTGGCGAAGGCGCTGAAGGGCACCATGGCGCCCTCGGCGTTGCGCACGTACCAGTGGCGCAGGCTGTCGGGCGCGGCGCGGAAGGCCGCGTCGCCCTGCACCAGCACGCGCTTGACGCGGCCGCGGTCGAGGAAGTCGTTGACGTAGCTGCCGCCGAAGGCGATCGACAGCGTGTCGTTGATGGTGGTGGTGCTCACGCCCAGCGTGCCGGCCTTGTGGTCGTCGATGTGGATCTGCAGCTGCGGCGTTTCGGCCAGGCTGTTGACGCGCGCGCGGTTGAGCTCGGGCCGCTGGTTGGCCGCGGCGAGCAGCTGGTCGCGCGCCTTCGCGAGCGCCTCGCTGCCCACACCGCCCAGGTCTTGCAGGAAGAGCTGGATGCCCGCGCTGCCGCCCAGGCCACGCACCGTGGGCGGCTGCACCACGAACACGTCGGCGTCGCGCACGCGGCGCTGCAGTTCGCGGCTGAAGCGCTCGGCGAGCGCGCCCGCGCTCTGGGCCGCCTCGGGGCGCTGGTCCCAGTCGGTCAGGCGGATGAAGCCCTGGCCCGAGCCCTGGTCGCCGCCCGAGCCGCGCACGAAGTTGTAGAAGCGGATCTCGGGCTGGGCCGCGAAGTAGTCCTCGATGTCCTCGGCGATGGCCTCGAGCCGTTCGGCCGTGGCCCCCGGGGCCATGCGCACCTGGAACTGCAGGCTGCCCTGGTCTTCGTCGGGCAGGAAGGAGGTGGGCAGCGCGCGGTACAGCAGCACCATGCCCGCAATGACCAGCAGGTACACCACGAAGCTGCGCACGCCGCGCGCGCTGAGCCAGCGCACGCGGTCGACGTAGCGTTCGGTCATGCGATCGAACCAGCGGTTGAAGCCGCCGAAGGCGCGGCCCAGCGTGCGGCCGAAGGGCCCGCCCGGGGCCGCGTGTTCGCCCGCGTGCACCGGCTTCAGCAGCGTGGCGCACAAGGCGGGCGACAGGCTCATGGCCACCAGCACCGACAGCACCATGGCGCTCACCACCGTGATCGAGAACTGCCGGTAGATCACGCCGGTGGAGCCGCCGAAGAAGGCCATGGGGATGAACACCGCCGACAGCACCACCGCGATGCCCACCAGCGCGCCGCTGATTTCCTTCATGCTGCGGCGCGTGGCCTCGCGCGGGTCCAGGCCCTCTTCGCGCATCAGCCGCTCCACGTTCTCCACCACCACGATGGCGTCGTCCACCAGCAGGCCGATGGCCAGCACCAGGCCGAACATGGTGAGCGAGTTGATGGAGTAGCCCGCCACCGCGAGCACGCCGAAGGTGCCCAGCAGCACCACCGGCACCGCGATCGCGGGGATCAGCGTGGCGCGCAGGTTCTGCATGAACAGGTACATGATGACCACCACCAGCACCATGGCCTCGATCAGCGTCTTCACCACGCCTTCGATGGACACGCTGATGAAGGGCGTGGTGTCGTAGGTCACCGTGGTCTTCATGCCCGGCGGGAAGAAGGGCTCGAGCTCGGCGAGCTTGGCCTTGACCGCGTTGGCCGTGGTGAGCGCGTTGGCACCGCTGGCCGGGTAGATGGCCATGCCGGCCGCGGTCTGGCCGGTGCTGCGGATGTTGGTGGTGTAGCTGTCGCGGCCGAGCTCCACGCGCGCCACGTCGCCCAGGCGCAGCACCGACCCGTCGGGCAGCACGCGCAGCACGATGTCGCGGAACTGCTCGGCCGTCTGCAGCTTGGCGCGCGCCGTGACGATGGCGGTGAGCCGCTGGCCCTCGGGCGAGGGCGGCGCGCCGATCTGGCCCGCCGAGACCTCGGTGTTCTGGGCCAGCAGCGCATTGCGGATGTCACCCGGCACCAGCGCGTAGCGCTGCAGCCGGGCCGGGTCGAGCCAGATGCGCATGGCGTAGCCCGAGCCGAAGATGCTCACGTCGCCCACGCCCTCGACGCGGCTCACGATGTCCTGCAGCGTGCTCGAGAGGTAGTCGCCGAGGTCCGCCGAGCTCACGGCGGGGTCGTCGCTGGTGAGCGTGACCACCATGAGGAAATCGGTGCCGGCCTTGGTGACGCGCACGCCCTGGGCCTGCACCGCCTGCGGCAGCCGCGAGAGGGACTGCGCCACCTTGTTCTGCACCTGCATCTGCGCGAGGTCGGGGTCGGTGCCGGCGACGAAGCTCAGCTGCGTGCTCGCGGTGCCCGAGGCGTTGCTCGACGACTCGATGGAGAACAGGCCGTCGATGCCCTTGAGGTTCTGCTCGATCACCTGCGTCACCGAGTCCTCGATGGCCTTGGCCGAGGCGCCCGGGTAGCTGGTGTTGACCGAGATGCGCGTGGGCGCGATGTCGGGGTAGCGCTCGAGCGGCAGCGTGAGCACCGCGGCCGTGCCCGCGAGCATGACCACGATGGCCAGCACCCAGGCGAAGATGGGGCGGTCGATGAAAAAGCCGGCCATGCGCTCAGCCCCCCTGCGCCAGCTTCGCGGGCACCGGCGTCACCACCAGATCGGGCCGCGCGCGCTGCAGGCCCTCGACCACCAGGCGTTCGCCGGGCTTGAGGCCTTCGTTGACCAGCCACTGGTTGCCCAGGCTGCGCCCGAGCCCGAGGCGGCGGCGTTCGAGCTTGTTGCCCTCACCCACCACCCAGGCCGTGGCGTCGCCCGTGGGCGTGCGGCTCACGGCCTGCTGCGGCACCACGATGGCGCTGCGGTTCACGCCCGCGAGCAGCCGCGCGGTGACCACCATGCCGGGCAGCAGGCTGGCGCGCGGGTTGGGCACGCTGGCGCGCAGCGTGACCGCGCCGGTGCCCGGGTCCACCGTCATGCCGCTCACCTGCAGCCGCGCGGGCTCGGGGTGTTCGCTGCCGTCTTCGAGCACCAGGCGCAGCTCGCGGCTGCCGCTGCCCGCGTCGAGCTGGCGGCGCAGCGCGAGCATCTCGGCGCTGCCCTGCACGATGTCGACCTGCATGGGGTCGAGCCGCTGCACGGTGGTGAGCGGCTGGGTCTGGCTGGCCGTGACGAGCGCGCCCGCCGTGACCTGCGAGATCTCGACCCGGCCCGCGATCGGCGCGGTGATGCGGGTGCGCGCGAGCTGCACCTGCGCGGCGTTGAGCGCGGCGCGCGCCACGGCCACCTCGGCCTCGGCCTGGCGCAGCGCGGCCGCGCTGTCTTCGGCGGCCTGGCGGCTGATCACGTCGGCCTGCAGCAGTTCGGCGTCGCGCGCGGCCTTGGTGCGCGCCACCGCCAGCTGGGCCTCGGCGCGCTGCAGCGTGGCGGCCGCGCCCGCGCGCTCGGCCTCGAACGTGGCGGCGTCGAGCTGGTAGAGCGGCTGGCCCGCGCGCACCGTGCTGCCCTCTTCGAACAGGCGTTTCTGCACGATGCCGCTCACCTGCGGCCGGATCTCGGCCACCTCGCTGGCCGCCAGGCGCCCCGGCAGTTCGAGCTCGAGCGGCGCGTCCTGCGTGGACACCGTGACCACGCCGACCTCGGGCGGCGCGGCCGCGGGCTTCGGGGCGTCGCCGCCCTTGCTGCAGGCGGCCAGGAACATCAGGGCGCTCAGGGCGCCCAGCGTGAAAAGGGAGGGGAGCGTGCGCGGCATGGCGCGCGACTGTGCGCAAGGAATGTGGAGAGAAATTGAAGCGCCCGGGCCAGCAGGGGGTATGGCTTGTCAGGTACACACGGGCGCGACGACCATAGCCCACCATGAGACTGAGCCTGACCGCGCGGCTGTTCACCGCGGTGCTAAGCACCGCGATCGCCGTGGCCTTTGCCATGGGCGTGTTCACGCACGTCAACCTCAACCGCGACTTCCTGGGCTTTCTGAACGAGCAGGAGATCAACCGCCTCGACCAGGCCACGCTGAGCGCGGCCCTGGCCTACCGCGAGAACGGCAACAGCTGGGACTTCACGCGCCTGCAGACGCACCTGGGCGGCTACCTGCTGCGCCGCGGCGTGCCCACCGAGCAGGCCGAGGCGCTCAAGCTCAGCCCGGCCGAGCTCATGGGCGCCACGCGCCGCATGACCCTGCTCGACGCCCAGCGCCGGCGCGTGTTCGGCTACCCCAACCCGTCGACCGACGCGATCGAGCGGCCGATCGAGGTCGACGGCCTCACCGTGGGCTGGATGCTGCTCACGCCGATCGACTCGGTGAGCTCGGGCGCCGAGAAGCGCTTCGCCGACGCGCAGCGCCGCTCGGCCTGGCTGGTGGGCGGCGCGGCCACGCTGCTCGCGGCGGCGGTGGCCTTCTGGGTCTCGCGCCGGCTGCTGCGGCCGGTGCGGCAGGTGGCCGAGGCCACGCACCGGCTCGCGGCCGGCGACTACGCGGCGCGCGTGCCGGTCGACGACCGCGCCGACCGCGAGGCCGACGAGGTCTCGCGCCTGGGCCACGACTTCAACCACCTCGCGCTCACCCTGCAGCGCAACGAGGCCGCGCGGCGCGAGTTCATGGCCGACGTGTCGCACGAGCTGCGCACGCCGCTGGGCGTGCTCAACGGCGAGCTCGAGGCGCTGCAGGACGGCGTGCGCACGCTCGACGCGCAGGCGCTGCGCTCGCTCAAGGGCGAGGTGGCCACGCTGCACAAGCTGGTCGACGACCTCTACGACCTCTCGCTGGCCGACGTGGGCGCGCTCTCGTACCGCAAGGCCGAGCTCGACCTGCGCGAGCTGCTCGCCGACGTGGCCGCGGCCTTCGGCGAGCGCCTGCAGGGCCGCTCGCTGCGGCTGGCGCTCGAGCTGCCGGTCACGCCGCTGCCGCTGTTCGGCGATGCCAGCCGGCTGCAGCAGCTGTTCGCCAACCTGCTGGAGAACAGTTGCCGCTACACCGACGAAGGCGGCGCGGTGCGGCTGGCCGCGCGCACCGAGGGCCGGCAGGTGGTGGTGGACGTGCAGGACAGCGCGCCCGGCGTGCCCGCCGACCAGTTGCCGCGCCTGTTCGAGCGCTTCTTCCGCGCCGAGCCCTCGCGCAGCCGGGCCAGCGGCGGTGCGGGCCTGGGGCTGTCGATCTGCCAGCGCATCGCGCAGGCGCACGACGGAACCATCAAGGCCCGGCCCTCGCCCCTGGGCGGGCTGTGGCTGCGCGTGGCGCTGCCCCTGCCATGAACGGCGTGTTGCTGCCCATGGACCCGGGCCCGGCGCGCGTGCTCGTGGTCGAGGACGAGCCCAAGATGTCGGCCCTGCTCGCCGACTACCTGCGCGCCGCGGGCCACGAGCCCGAGTGCATCACCGACGGCCGGCAGGTGCTCGCGGCCTGGACCGCGCGCCGCCACGACCTGGTGCTGCTCGACCTCATGCTGCCCGGCGTGGACGGGCTCACGCTGTGCACCGAGCTGCGCAAGCTCGGCAGCGTGCCCATCCTCATGCTCACCGCGCGCGCCGACGAAGCCGACCGCCTGCTCGGCCTGGAGATCGGCGCCGACGACTACATCACCAAGAACCCCTTCAGCCCGCGCGAGGTGATGGCGCGTGTGAAGGCCGCGCTGCGCCGCAGCCGCGCCATGAACGGGGCGCTGCAGGACCCGGGCGCGGCCGCGCTGCAGATCGACGCCGAGGCCTGGAGCGCGAGCTGGCGCGGCCATCCCATGGACCTCACGCCGATCGAGTTCCGCCTGCTGCGCGCGCTGGCCAGCCACCCGGGCCGGGTCTACAGTCGCATGCAGCTGCTCGACGCGCTGCACGGCGACGGCCGCGACGTGACCGAGCGCGCGGTGGACAGCCACATCAAGAACCTGCGCCGCAAGCTCGATCAGGCCGGCGCGGGCGCCGAGCGCATCGCCTCGGTCTACGGCATCGGATATCGCTACGAAATGTGAAGCGGGGCGGTCAAGGGTGCCCATTGGGCGCAGACCTGCCTAAGATGTGGCCATGACTGCCATACCTGCCGGGGCTTCGGGGCTTCGCGGGCGTCGCGCTTGAAGACGCCGCTGGCCCGCGCACGGCGCCCCGTGGCCTTTCTGGGCGAGGTGCTGCTGTCGGCCGCGGCCGCGGCGGGTGGCCAGCGCCGCTACCGCCCGCAAGACCTGGTGCGCGTGCTGGCCGACACCAGCGCGCGCGCCGTGCCCATCGTCTGCGTGGTGAACTTCCTCGTGGGCGCGATCCTGGCCTTCGTGGGTGCGGTGCAGCTGGCCAAGTTCGGCGCCGGCATCTTCGTCGCCGACCTCGTGGGCATCGCGCTCGCGCGCGAGATGGCGGCCATCATCACCGCGGTGGTCATCTCGGGCCGCACCGGCGCGGCCTTCGCGGCCGAACTCGCCACCATGCAGACCAACGAGGAGGTGGACGCGCTCGCCGTGCTGGGCCTGCCCGCCATGGACTTCCTGGTGCTGCCGCGCGTGGCCGCGCTGCTGGCGATGATGCCGCTGCTGTTCGTGTTCGCCTGCCTCGCGGGCCTGCTTGGCGGCATGGTGGTGTCGGCCGCCATGCTCGACATCTCGCCCGCGGCCTACCTGGCGCGCACCGCCGACGCGCTCAACTGGACCCACCTGGGCCTGGGCGCAGCCAAGTCGCTGGTGTTCGGCGCGCTGATCGGCATGGTGGGCTGCTACTGGGGCCTTTACGCGCAGCGCAACGCCGCGGGCGTGGGCCGCGCCACCACGGGGGCGGTGGTGACCAGCATCGTGGGCATCATCGTGATCGACGCGGTGTTCGCCTTGTGCGCCAACACGCTGGGGATCTGAGCATGCGGCTGGCCGTGCAAGACCTCGAGATGCGCTTCGGCGAACGCCTGATCCAGCGCGGCGTGTCCTTCGAGGTGCCCGCGGGCACGATCTTCGCGGTGATGGGCGGCAGCGGCTGCGGCAAGAGCACGCTGCTCAAGCACCTCGTGGGGCTGCTGCCGCCCGCGGCGGGCCGCGTGCTGCACGACGGCGAGGACTTCTGGGCCGCCGACGAGGCCGCGCGCCAGCGCCTGCGCGGCCGCTTCGGCATGCTGTTCCAGAGCGCGGCGCTGTGGTCGTCGATGACGCTGCTCGAGAACGTGTGCCTGGCGCTCGCGCAGCAGACCGCCCTCGAACCCGCGGCACAGGCCGAGCGCGCGCGCGAGGTGCTGGCCTGGGTCGGCCTGGCGGCCTTCGCCGACTACTTTCCGGGCGACCTCAGCGGCGGCATGAAAAAGCGCGCGGGCCTGGCGCGCGCGATCGCGGCCGAGCCGCCGCTGCTCTTTCTCGACGAACCCTCGGCCGGCCTGGACCCGATCAGCTCGCGCAAGCTCGACGAGCTGATCCTCGACATCCGCGAGCGCACCGGCACCGCCGTGGTGTTCGTGAGCCACGAGCTGCCCAGCCTGTTCGCGATCGCCGACGACGGCATCTTCCTCGACGCCGACAGCAAGACCCCGATCGCGCGCGGCTGCCCGCGCGAACTCGTGCGCCAGCGCGTGCATCCCACGGTGGACGCCTTCCTGCGGCGCGAGCTGCCGCCCGAGACCGCCGCGCCCGCCGCGGCCCCTGCTTCCGGAGACCCCGCATGAAACGCAACGCCCTGCTCATCGGCAGTTTCGTGGTCGCCGCCGGCTTCATCGTGCTGGCGGCGATCTTCTGGCTCGGTGGCGACGACTGGTTCGGCCGCCAGCAGAAGGCCACCGTGTTCTACGAGGACAACGTGAGCGGTCTCTCGGTGGGCGCGCCCGTGACCTTCCGCGGCGTGGCCATCGGCCAGGTCACCGAGATCGGCATCCGCGTGGACGGCGCCACGCTGCGCACCACGGTGCCGGTGGTGCTCAAGCTGCAATCGGCCGCGCTCAACCTGAGCGGCACCGACGCGCCGGCCGACATCCCTGCGCTGGTGCGGCGCGGCCTGCGCGCGCGGCTGGCTTCACAAAGCATCGTCACCGGGCAGAAGGCCGTGGAGCTCGACTTCGCGCCCGACACCGACGCGAAGCTGCACGGCGCCACGCGCCACCCCGAGATCCCCGCGATCCAGGACCGCTTCGGCCCGCTGATCGAGCAGGTGGCCGAGCTGCCGCTGCGCGAGACCGTGCGCGAGATGCGCGCCACGGTGGAAGAAATGCGCGCCACGCTGGTGTCGGTGCAGCAGACCCTGGGCGGCGTGCAGACCGCGATGGCCAGCGCCTCGGGCGAATTGCAGAAGACCGCGGTGGCCTCGCGCGAGACGCTGAGCGCGGCCACCGAGACCATCCGCGAACTGCAGGCGAGCTCGCGCACCACGCTGGCCTCGATCGACCGCCTTGCGCAAAGCACCGAGCAGACCGTGCGCGACGCGCGGCCCGAGTTGCAGGCCGCGCTGGAGGGCGCACGCGAGGCCTCGCAGTCGGCCCGGCTCGCCATGAACCGGCTGGCCGACCTGTCTTCGCCCGACGCGCCCCTGCGCGCCGATCTCGAGGCCGCGGTGCGCGACCTGTCGCAGGCCGCGCGCGGCCTGCGCTCGTTCAGCGAGCTGCTCGAAGAACAACCCAACGCCCTGATTTTCGGGAACCGACGCGAATGAACACGCCCCTGCCGCCCCTGCCCCGCCGCTTCGCCGCGCTCGCGCTCGCGGCCGCGGCCGCCGCCCTGCTCGGCGCCTGCGCGTCGGCGCCCGAGCGATCGCCCACGCTGATCACGCTGCCGGGTGCGCCCGGGCCCGCGGCGCCGGCCGCGGGCAACGGCGCCCTGCCCACGCTCGCGCTGGCGCGGCTGGAGCTGCCCGAGTACCTGGTGTCGCGCCGCGTGCGCTACCGCACCGACGGCAGCACCCTGGCCGAGTGGCCCGACACGTTCTGGGCCGAGCGCATCGAGGTGGGCATGGCGCGCGAGTTCGCCGCCGCGCTGCGCGCGCGCCTGCCGGGCTGGCGCGTGTGCGAATCGAATTGCGCCGAATGGGGGCCGGTGGCCACGCTGCGCGTATCGATCGAACGGCTCGACGCGGTGCGGCCCGAGCAGCGGCTGCGCGCGAGCGCGCGCATCGCGGTGACGCGCACCGCGCCGCGCGGCCTGAGCGAGCATGCGGTGGCGCACGAACTGCCGCTGGAGGCCGACACCCCGCAGGCCCAGGCGCGCGCCTACGCGGCGCTGCTGGCGCGGCTCGCGGCCGATGCCGCGGCGGTGATGCCGGGCGCGCCCGCGAACGGCACGCCCCCGGTGCGCTGAGCCCTTCAGCCGCGCGGCAGGCGGAACACCGAGACCGATTCCAGCATCTGCGCGGCCTGGCCGTTGAGGCTGGTCGCGGCGGCGGCGCTTTCTTCCACCAGCGCAGCGTTCTGCTGCGTGGCCTGGTCCATCTGCGTCACGGCCTCGCCCACCTGGGCCACGCCCGAGCTCTGTTCGCTGCTCGCGGCGCTGATCTCGCCCACGATGTCGGTGACGCGGCGGATGCTCGCCACCACCTCGGTCATGGTGCTGCCCGCGCGGTCGACCAGCGCCGAACCCTGCTCCACGCGCTCCACGCTGGCGCCGATCAGCTCCTTGATCTCCTTGGCCGCCTCGGCGCTGCGCTGCGCGAGGTTGCGCACCTCGCCGGCCACCACCGCGAAGCCGCGGCCCTGTTCACCGGCGCGCGCGGCTTCCACGGCGGCATTGAGCGCGAGGATGTTGGTCTGGAAGGCGATGCCGTCGATCACGCTCGTGATGTCGGCGATGCGGCGCGAACTGTCGTTGATGGTCTTCATGGTGTCGACCACCTGGGCCACCACCTCGCCGCCCTGCGCGGCCACGCTGGACGCGCTCATGGCGAGCTGGTTGGCCTGCTGCGCGTTCTCGGCGTTCAGGCGCACGGTGGAGCTGAGTTCTTCCATCGAGGCCGCGGTTTCTTCGAGCGCCGAGGCCTGCTGCTCGGTGCGCGCCGACAGGTCGTTGTTGCCCTGGGCGATCTGCGCGCTGGCCGTGGCCACGCCTTCGGCATTGCTGCGCACGCGCGAGACCACCTGCGCGAGCTTGTGCTGCATGCCTTGCAGGGCCTGCAGCAGCTGCGCGGCCTCGTCGCGGCCCTCGCTGTGGATGGCGGAGGTGAGGTCGCCGTCGGCGATTCGGCGCGCGCTCTCGGCGGCCCGCGCCAGCGGCACCGTGATGGAGCGGCTGAGCACGAAGGCCGCGGCCGCGCCGAGCAGCACGGCGATCACGCCGCCGGCGATCAGGATGGCACGGCCCTGGGCCGCGTTGGCGTGCGCGTCGGCCAGCGCCTCTTCGTAGGCGGCGCGCTGGAACTCCTCGAGTTTCTCGATCGACTGCAGGTAGGTCTCGGCCAGGGGGCGCAGGTCGCGCTGGAGTGCGGCGCTCACGTCTTCGCCGGCCATGCGGCGCTTGAGCAGCTCGGCGCGCGGCGTGCGGTAAGCCTCGCGCGCGGCGTCGATGACGGCGATCTGGTCCTTGCCCTGCGCCGAGGTGACGAGCTCGACCAGGCGCTTGCGCGAGGCCACCGTGAGCTCGGAGGTCTTGTCCATGCGGGCCTGCCATTCGGGCATGCGGCTGGTGTCGGAATCGAGCGCAGCGGCGCGCGTGCGCTCCCAGTTCAGGTCGATGGTCTGGCGCCACTGCATCGCCATGCGCAGCTTTTCGTTCTCCGTCGTGGCGAGTTGCTGGGTGGTCTGGGCCAGTTCCTGCAGGCGCCACACACCGATGCCGGCCATCAGGGCCGTGATGAGCAGGACGAGTCCGAAAGCGATGGCCAGGCGGTTGGCGACCTTGAGGTCATTGAGTTTCATGCGGGCAGGGGTCGGAGACACGAAAAGAAACGGACAGGCCTCGCGTATCGACCGCCCGCGGCTGCACTTGAATGGTGCGACCCCGAACGACCGTTCATGCCGCTTATCATTCCGCCCATCCATGGTCCGCCCCGCCCAACCCCTCGACATGCCGCCGACCCGCGCCGCCCTGACCGCCGCCGCGGCCCTGGCCTGGGCCGTGTTCGCGGGCCCCGCGCTGGCGCTCGACCGGCCCGCCGTGGGCCACGTGAAGACCGTCAAGGGCGAGGCCACGGTGAGCACCGACGGCCAGGTGGTGAGCGCCCGGCCCGGCACGCCGCTGCACGCGGGCAGTGTGCTGAGCACGCGCGGCGCATCGAGCATGGGCGTGGTGTTCGGCGACAACACGCTGATGTCCTTCGGGCCGAACACCGTGCTCACGGTGGACGAATACCTCTACGAGCCGGGCGCGGGCAAGCTGCGGCTGGGCACGCGCATCGGCAAGGGCACGCTCAACTACGTGTCGGGCGCGATCGCGCGGCTGCAGCCCGACGCGGTGACCGTGAAGACGCCCAGCGGCACCATCGGCGTGCGCGGCACGCAGTTCCTGCTCAAGGTCGAAGAAGACTGAGCCCGCGCGGGCTCACTTGGCGCTCAGCACGATGCGGTCGCCGCGTTCGCCGGCCGCGAGCCGCGCGGCGTGCAGGCGCACCAGCGGGTCGTGCGGCCACTGCGCCTGCAGCGCGCGCAGCCGCTCGGCCGCCTCGGCGTCGCGGCCCTCGCGCAGCGCCTCGAAAGCCGCCTGGTAGGCCGCGAGCGGGGCGCGTTCGCTGGCGTCGGTGTCGGTGACCGGCTCGAACACCGCCAGCGCCTCGGTCTTGCCCTTGAGCACCAGCCGGCCCACGGGCCGAGCGGGACACGGCGCGCAGGCCGACAGCGTGGTGCCCGACACGCACAGCAGCGTGCCGAACTGCTTGTTCACGCTCTCCAGCCGTGCGGCGGTGTTCACGGGGTCGCCGAGCGCGCGGTAGTCGAAGATCGTCTGCCCGCCGAAGTTGCCCACGATCACCTCGCCCGAGTGAACGCCCAGGCGCGTGAGGCCGAAGGCCACGCCGCGCGATTGCTGCTCGCGCGCGAAGCGGGTGGCGAAGCGGTGCATCTCGAGCGCGCAGTCGAGCGCGCGCTGCGCGTGGTCGGGCTGCACCACGGGGGCCGAGAACATGATGGCGAGCGCATCGCCCACGATGCGGTCGAGCGTGCCCTGGTGACGGAAGGCGATGGCGATCATGCCCTCGAGGTAGCGGTTGAGCAGGCCCACCGCGTCGGCCGGGTCGATGGCCTCCATGAGCGCGGTGAAGCCCGCGAGGTCGGTGAAGACGAAGCTGCAATGCTGGCGCTGGCCGCCGAGCTCGAGCTGGCCCGGGTGGCGCACGAGGTGGTCCACGCGGTTGGGCGAGACGTAGCGCGCAAAGGCCTGGCGCAGCCAGCGCTGGCGGCGCTCGCTCTGGAAATGGCGTGCCAGGCTCGCGAGCGCGTACGACAGCGCCCCCGCGATCGCGGGCGTGAAGCTGTCGAGCAGCAGGCCGTGCGCCGAGAAGGCCCGCCAGCCGCCCCAGAGCAGGCCCGACACCAGCAGCAGCGCGGCGGCCGCGGCCCACAGCGAGGGCACGAAGGCACCCACCCACACCAGCAGCACGCAGGCCAGCACCACCGCGATCGCCTCGGCCGCGATCGCCCAGCCCGGCCGCGTCAGGGTGTGGCCCGTGAGCACCTGCTCGATCGCCTGCGCGTGCGCCTCGACGCCGGGCATGAGCCGGCCCTGCGGGTTGAAGCGCAGGTCGAGCAGGCCCTGGGCCGAGCTGCCCACGAGCACGATGTGGCCGTCGAACAGCGCCGGGTCGGCCGTGCCCGCGAGCACCTGCCAGGCGGGCACATAGCGCTGCGGCTGCGCGTCGCTGTAATGCAGCCAGAGCTCGCCCTGCGCGTTGGTGGGGATGTGGAACGCGCCGATGCGCACCGCCTGCAGCGCGGGCGCAGCGCCTTCGGCGCGCTGCAGGATCACGTTGTCGATGCCCTGGGCCACACGCAGCAGCTCGGCCGCGAGACCGGGCGCGGGCTGGCCCTGCAGCAGCAGCGCCAGCGGCACGCGGCGCACCACGCCATCGGCGTCGGGCACGAAGGCCAGCGCGCCACTGCCTTGGGCCGCGGCCTCGAGCGCGGCCAGCGGGCGCACGGGCGCACCCAGCTCGGGCAGGCGCTGCGGCGCGGGCTCGCCGAGCCACACGTAGCGCACCCGGGCTTCGGGCGCGGGACCCGCGGGCGCGGCCGGCGCGTCGGCCTGCACCGCGAAGCCCAGCACCACGGGGTGGCGCGCGATGGACTCGGCGAACACGGTGTCGTGGTCGGGCAGGCGCTGCAGCTCGGCGCGCGCGGCGGCCGACAGCGGCCAGTCCTGCGCGGCGCGCTGCGGCGCGCTGCGGTCGGGCTCGGCGAACACCACGTCGAAGCCGATCGCGGCCGCGCCTTGCGCGCCCAGGCGGTCCGTCAGCGCCGCGAGCCGCGTGCGCGGCCAGGGCCACTGCCCCAGGCGCTGCAGGCTGGCCTCGTCGATGTCCACGATGCGCACCGGCACCGGCGTGTAGGGCCGCGGCTGCCAGCGCTGGTATTGGTCGAAGCCCTGGTGGCGCAAGGCCTGCAGCGCCAGCGGATCGACCAGCACCAGGCCCAGGCCGAGGCCGGCCGTGAGCAGCATCAGCAGCGCGGCGAGGGAACGCAGGGACAAGGGTTTCAAGGCGGCGGCAGGCGGCAGAACGGCTGCCCCCGAGGGTATCCGACCCGGGCGCCCGCCCGTGCGGCCGCAGGCGCCCGGCCTGTGGGACAGTTCGGGCCATGAACCGCCATGCCCTGCTTCGCCCCTTGCTCCTGCTGCCCCTGGCCGCCCTGCTCGCGGCCTGCGGCCCCACGCTGCCGCGCTCTTACGTGGTGCTGCTGCCCGACCGCGACGGCAAGGTGGGCCAGGTGGTGGTGACCGGCCCCCAGGGCCGGCAGGTGCTCACGCAGGCGGGCCAGGTGGCGGCGCTCGACGGCCGCGCGCCCGCGACCTCACCCACGCCCGCGCAGATCGAGGCCGACTTCGGCGCCGCGCGCGACGCGCTGCCCGCGGCGCCCGAACAGCACCTGCTGTACTTCGTGCTGGGCAGCACCCAGCTCACCGAGCCGGCCGAAGCGGCGCTGCAACAACTGATCGCGCAGCTGCGCGCGCGCCCGCCGCAGGCCCTGGCCACCACCGAGGTGGTGGTGAGCGGGCACACCGACACCATGGGCAGCGAGGCCGACAACCTCACGCTGTCGGCGCAGCGCGCCGCGCTGGTGGCCAGCCGCCTCAAGGCCTCGGGGCTGAGCTTCCTGTCGCTGCGGCAGGAAGCGCACGGCGAGAAGAACCTGCTCGTGCCCACGAAGGACGAAACCCCCGAGCCGCGCAACCGGCGGGTGGAGGTGACGGTGCGCTGAGGCGCCCGCCTCACTCCACCGTCACGCTCTTGGCCAGGTTCCGCGGCTTGTCCACGTCGGTGCCCTTGGCCAGGGCCGTGTGGTAGGCCAGCAGCTGCAGCGGCACCACGTGCAGGATGGGCGACAGCGCGCCGTAGTGCTCGGGCATGCGGATCACGTAGATGCCTTCGCTGCTGGTGATGCGGGTGTCGGCGTCGGCCAGCACGTAGAGCACGCCGCCGCGCGCACGCACCTCCTGCATGTTGCTCTTGAGCTTCTCCAGCAGCGCGTCGTTGGGCGCCACGGTGACCACGGGCATGGCCGCGGTGACGAGCGCGAGCGGGCCGTGCTTGAGCTCGCCGGCCGGGTAGGCCTCGGCGTGGATGTAGCTGATCTCCTTGAGCTTCAAGGCGCCTTCGAGCGCGATCGGGTAGTGCAGACCGCGGCCCAGGAACAGGGCGTTGTCCATGCGCGCGAAGTCTTCGGCCCAGCTGATCACCTGCGGCTCGAGCGCGAGCACGGCCTGCAGCGCCACGGGCAGGTGGCGCATGCTCTTGAGGTGCTCGGCTTCCTGTTCGTCGCTCAGGTGGCCACGCACCTGGGCCAGCGCCAGCGTGAGCAGGAACAGGCCCGCGAGCTGGGTGGTGAAGGCCTTGGTCGACGCGACACCGATCTCGACCCCCGCGCGCGTGATGTAGGCCAGCTCGCACTCGCGCACCATGGCGCTGGTGGACACGTTGCAGATGGTCAGCGTGTGCTTCATGCCCAGGCCCTGCGCGTGGCGCAGCGCGGCCAGGGTGTCGGCGGTCTCGCCGCTCTGGCTGATGGTGACGACCAGGGTGCGCGGGTCGGGCACGCTGGTGCGGTAGCGGTATTCGCTGGCCACCTCCACCTGGGTCGGGATGCGGGCGATGGCTTCGAGCCAGTACTTGGCGGTGCAGCCGCTGTAGTAGCTGGTGCCGCAGGCCAGGATCAGCACGCGGTCGATGTCCTTGAACACGCGGTAGGCGCCGTCGCCGAACAGCTCGGGCGTGACGCCGGCCACGCCTTCGAGCGTGTCGGCGATGGCGCGCGGCTGCTCGAAGATTTCCTTCTGCATGTAGTGGCGGTAGGGGCCGAGCTCGGCCGCGCCGCTGTGCGCATGCACGGTGCGCACCGGGCGCTGCGCGGCGCCGAGCGAACGGCCCTCGCCGTCGGCGATCCAGTAGCGGCCCATCTGCAGGTCCACCAGGTCGCCCTCTTCGAGGTAGACGATCTGGTCGGTCACGCCCGCGAGCGCCATCGCGTCGCTGGCGAGAAAGTGCTCGCCGCCCTCGGCGCCCACGCCCAGCACCAGCGGCGAGCCCGCGCGCGCGCCGACCACGCGGTGCGGCTCGTCCTTGTGGAACACGGCCAGCGCGTAGGCGCCGTGCAGTTGTTTCACCGCGGCCTGCAGGGCGGCGAACACGTCGCCGTCGTAGAGCGAGTCGATCAGGTGGGCGATCACCTCGGTGTCGGTCTGGCTCTCGAACACATAGCCCCGGGCCTGCAGCGCGGCGCGCAGCTCGTCGTGGTTCTCGATGATGCCGTTGTGCACCAGGGCCACGCGGCCCGCGCTGCCGCTGGCCGCGCCCGGGCCGTGGCTGAAGTGCGGGTGGGCGTTGTGCACCGCGGGCGCGCCGTGCGTGGCCCAGCGCGTGTGCGCGATGCCGGTTCCGCTGGCGATGCCCTCGGTCTGCACCTGCTGGCCCAGTTCGGCCACGCGCGCCACGCTGCGCGCGCGCTTCAAGCCGCCGCTGTGCACGGCCACGCCGCAGGAGTCATAGCCGCGGTACTCGAGCCGCTGCAGCCCCTGAACCAGCACGGGCACGATGTCGCGCCCCGAAACCCCTGCCACGATGCCGCACATGCAAGCCTCCGATGTCCGTTGTTGGAAAGTGGGGCGAATGCTAGAGAGCCATCCGTGAAATGAATGTGCGAAGTTGAACAGTTTTTGAACTTTTCTATCGCCCCCACGAATCATCGACGATTCGTTTCATTTACATTCGATTCATGGAAGATTTCGACATCGATGCCACCGACCTGCGGCTGCTGGAGTTGTTGCAGGACGACGCTGCGCAGAGCAACCAGGCCCTGGCCGAACGCGCCCACCTCTCGCCGCCCACCTGCCTGCGGCGCGTGAAGCGGCTGCGCGAGCGTGGGCTGATCGCGCGCGAGGTCGCCTTGCTCGACGCCGACCGCCTGGCCCCGCTGCTGGGCCACGGCCTGACGGCGCTGGTCGAAGTGAGCCTGGAGCGCCAGGGCGCCGAGGCGCTCGACGCCTTCGAGGCGCGCGCCGTGGCCGAGCCGCGCGTGCAGCAGTGCTACCGCGTGAGCCCGGGCCCCGATTTCGTGCTGGTGGTGCGCTGCAGCGACATGCCCGACTACCTCGCCCTCACCCAGCGCCTGTTCACGGGCGACGCCAACGTGCGCAACGTCAAAGGCTTCTTCAGCACGCGCTGCGCCAAGTTCGATCCGCGCCTGCCGCTGAAGCCGCCGATGTGACCGAATGGCTTAAATGCCCCCGGGGGTGTGCAGCAAAACGCACACTTGTGGCCCCGCCCCCCAATTGGGTGTTGACGCCGCGGCGCATGTGTAACAACCTTGCTACAAATTGCGCCCGCCCCCCGGCCGTGGCGCTTGGAGGAGGTTCGTTTTCATGGATTTGGTGGTGATCGGATCGGTGATCGCGGTGGTGGTGCTGGCGCTGTGCGTCTGGCTCTACCTGCGCTTCATGCGGTCCCAGGACGACGGCCGCGACGACCGTTACAGCCCGGAGCGCGTGCTCTCGACCGAGCAGGTGGCCATGCTCGACTACCTGCAGGACACCTTCCCCGGCCAGGTGGTGCTGCCCAACGTGTCGCTGGCCAACATGCTGTCGGTGCGCCGTGCGGGCGACAAGGTTGCGGCCAAGCAGCGCCTCAAGGAGCAGCGCGTGGACTTCGTGGTGTGCGGCGCCGACGGCCGTCCCACCTTCGCGTTCGACATCGAGCAGTACCACCTCAGCAATGCCGAGGCCAAGGCGCAGCGCGCCAAGGTCAAGAACCGCATGCTCAAGACGGCGGGCGTGCGTTTCCTGCTGCTCAAGAACGGCATCCACCGCATGCCGTCGCCGGCCGAGTTCCGCGCCCAGCTCAACCTGGTGGAGCTGCCCAAGCCCAAGGCAGCGGCCCCCGCGCCGCAGGCGCCCGAGCGCGACAGCGTGATCAAGGAGCTCGAGAGCCAGATGTCCACGCTGGACGACCGCTTCGGCGCCTCGGCCTACCGCGATTCGGAGGTGATGGGCCTGAGCGGCCTCATGAGCCTCGAAGACGAGCTCGCGCCGCCCAAGCCACGCGGCGGCGAGCGCCGCTACGACGGCGGCTCGTACGACGTGCGCGGCGGCCGCTGAGCCCGCCGGCCCGCCCGAAAGGCCTCCTCAGGAGGCCTTTTTCTGTTTCTGGGGCCGCTGCCAGCCGGGGATGCTCGCCTGGCGGCCGCGCGCCACGGCCAGCGCGCCGGGCTCGGTGCTCTTGGTGATGGTGGAGCCCGCGCCCACGGTGCCGCCCGCGCCGATGGTGATGGGCGCCACCAGCACGCAGTTGCTGCCCACGTGCACGTCGGCCTCGATCACGGTGCGGTGCTTGTTGGCGCCGTCGTAGTTGGCGGTGATGCTGCCCGCACCGTAATTCACGCGCTCGCCCACGCTGGCGTCGCCCAGGTAGGCCAGGTGGTTGGCCTTGGCGCCCGCGGCCAGCGTGCTGTTCTTCACTTCGACGAAGTTGCCGATGTGCACCTCGGCGCCGAGATCGGCCCCGGGGCGCAGGCGCGCGAACGGCCCGATCAGCGCGCCCGGGCCCACGCGCACGCCCGCGGCCTCGCCCTCGATGTGGGTGAAGGGGTGGATCACCGCGCCCGCCTCGATGCGCGCGTTGGCGACCACGCAGTTCGCGCCGATGCGCACGCCGTCGCCGAGCTCGACCCGGCCTTCGAACACGCAGTTGACGTCGATCTCCACGTCCTGCCCGCAGACCAGGTGGCCACGCACGTCGAAGCGCGCCGGGTCGGCCAGGCGCACGCCGTCGGCCATGAAGCGCTGGGCCAGGCGCAGCTGGTAGGCGCGCTCGAGCTCGGCGAGCTGCTGCGGGCTGTTCACGCCGGCCACCTGCACCGCGTCCGCGATGCGGTGGGCCTTGACGGTCTCGCCATCGGCCACGGCGAACTTCACCACATCGGTCAGGTAGTACTCGCCCTGGGCGTTGCGGTTGTCGAGCCGCGCCAGCCAGCCGCGCAGCAGCCGCGTGGGCACGGCCATGATGCCGCTGTAGATCTCGGTGATGGCGCGCTGCGCCTCGCTCGCGTCCTTGTGCTCGACGATGGCGCGCACGCTGCCGTGTTCGTCGCGCACCACGCGGCCGTAGCCCGTGGGGTCGGGCAGGTCGAGCGTGAGCAGCGCGAGGTGGCGGCCTTCGCTCAAGTCGATCAGGGCCTGCAGGGTGGCGGGCTCGGTCAGCGGCACGTCGCCCGAGAGCACCAGGGTCAGGCCGTCGTCGGCGAGCGCGGGCACGGCCTGCTGCACCGCGTGGCCGGTGCCGAGCTGGGGCGACTGGCGCACGAAGGCCAGCGCGGTGGCCTCGGGCGCGTGCAGCCCGGCCTCGACCTGCTCGGCGCCGTGGCCGGTGATGACCACCACCGAGCGGGCCTTTAACCCTGCGGCGCAATCGATCACGTGCTGGGCCAGTGCACGGCCGCCCAGGCGGTGCAACACTTTGGGCCGCTGGCCTTTCATGCGCGTGCCTTTGCCCGCGGCCATCACCACCACATCCACCGGTAAGGACATGAACACCTCTTTCGCGATTCGACAGCAGCGCCAGGAGGGCGGTGCCGGGTCGCGGCGGATTATCGCGCGCACCCTGCTGCTGCCTGTGCTGCTCGCGACCCTGTTCGCGCTGGCCGCGTGCACCACCGCACGCCTGGCCTACACGCAGGCGCCCACGCTGAGCTACTGGTGGCTCGACAGCCATTTCGACTTCGACGGCGAGCAGGCCAGCCAGGTGCGCGGCGACATCGACGGCTTCTTCGCCTGGCACCGGCGCGAGGAGCTGCCGGTGTACGCCGACCAGCTGCGCCGCTGGCAGGCCATGGCCCCGCACGACATCAGCGCCGACGAGGCCTGCCAGCAGTTCGAGACCGCGCGCCGGCGGCTGGTGGGTGCGAGCGAGCGCCTGATCGAGCCCTTCGCGCGGCTGGCGCCGCAGCTCACGCCCGCGCAGCTCGAGCAACTGAACCGGCGCCAGGCGCGCAGCAACGACGAATTCGCCCGCGACTTCCTGCGCGGCACGCCCGAGCAGCGCCTGCAGCGCCGGCTCGACGCCACGGTGGAGCGCTACGAGCGTTTCTACGGCCGCCTGAGCGATGCGCAGCGCGAAGGGTTGCGCCAGTCGCTCGCGGCATCGCCCTGGGATGCGCAGCGCACGCAGGCCGAACGCGAACGCCGCCAGGCCGACCTGCTGCAGGCGCTGCGCGAGGCCCAGGCCCAGCCGGCCCGCGCACGCGCCCTATTGCGCGGCTACGCCGAGCGCCTGGTGGTGTCGCCCACGCCCGGCTACGCGGCGCAGAGCGAAGCGGCCATCCGCCATGGCTGCGCGCAGTTCGCGGCCCTGCACAACAGCGCCACGCCGGGCCAGCGCGAGCGCCTCGCGCGCCAGCTGCAGGGCTACGAAAAAGACCTGCAGATCCTCAGCGCGCAGCGCTGAGCGCCCCGCGCCCCCCTCCGCCGCCGTGCACCGCCATGTGCACACCCGTGCGCACACGGGTGTGCACGGCGTCGTGCATGCCGGTGCCGCGCGCACCAGCGCCGCGCCGCCCGCGCACACATCGGGTGCACCAGGCTTGCATACAAGCCTGATGGGCCCATGGCACGGATCTGGCATGCAAGCCTGCCATGGTCAGCTCCACCGACATCGCCCGACGCATCGTCGAGGCCATCCTCGCCCAGCGGCTCGCGCCCGGCACCCGCCTGGGCGAGCAGAACCTGTCGATGCTGTTCGACTGCAGCCGCACGCTGGTGCGCGAGGCCCTGGTGCGCCTGGCCGCGCGCGGCATCGTCACCGTGAGTTCGCGCCGCGGCTGGTACGTGGTGCAGCCCTCGCACGCCGAGGCACGCGAGGCCTTCGAGGCGCGCCGCGTGATCGAGACCGGCCTGATCCGCAGCAACGACGGCCGCGTGGACAAGGCCGCGCTCAAGCGGCTGCGCCAGCACATCCGCCAGGAGCAGGCCGCGCTCAAGGGCGAAGACGTGGGCCAGCGCAGCTACCTGCTGGGCGACTTCCACGTCTGCCTGGCCGAGTGCCTGGGCAACCAGCTGCTGGCAGACACCCTGCGCGATTTCACCGCGCGCACCACGCTGATCGCCATGCTCTACCAGAGCACGCACGACGCGGTGCAGTCGTGCGCCGACCACGTGCAGATCGTCGAGGCGCTCGAGCGCGGTGATGTCGCCGCGGCCGAGCGCCTGATGGAAGCGCACATCGGCCAGGTGCAGGCCGCGCTGCGCCTGAGCCCGCCCGCCGACCCGCTGGCCGACCTGCGCGAAGCGCTGGCGCCGGTGGGCGCGCCCCGTTCCCCCGCCGCGCGCAAGCCGGCCGACCCTTCCCCACCCGACCGCGAAACCTACCTAGGAGCCCTGCTATGAACCCCAGCAAACGCCGCCTCGTCGTCCTCGCCGCGGCCCTGGCCGCCACCTTCGCCGTCGGCGCCCAGGCGCAGACCGCGCTCGAGGGCGTGATGAAGGCCAAGCTCATCAAGATCGCCGTGCCCACCGACTTCCCGCCCTACGGCTTCGTGGGCATCGACCTGAAACCGCAAGGCCTGGACGTGGACACCGCCAACCTGATCGCGGCCAAGCTCGGCGTGAAGGTGGAGCTGGTGCCCGTGACCAGCGCCAACCGCATTCCTTACCTGCAGACCAGGAAGGCCGACCTCGTGATCTCCACGCTGGGCAAGAACCCCGAGCGCGAGAAGGTGATCGACTTCACCGTGGCCTATTCGCCCTTCTTCCAGGCGGTGTACGGCCCCAAGGGCGCGGCCTTGCCCGACTTCAACGCGCTCGGCGGCAAGAGCATCGCGGTCACGCGCGGCGCCATCGAGGACCAGGAACTGAGCAAGGTCGTGCCCGCCAACACCGAGGTCAAGCGCTTCGAGGACAACAACGCCACCGTCTCGGCCTTCGTCTCGGGCCAGACCCAGTTCATCGCCACCGGCGTGTCGGTGGCCGACAACATGATCAAGCGCAACCCCACGCTGGGCGCCGAGTACAAGCTGCTGCTCAAGGACAGCCCGAACTTCATCGGCGTGGCCAAGGGCGAGGACGCGCTGCGCGCCAAGGTCAACGAGATCGTGCTGGCCGCCAAGAAGGCCGGCGAGCTCGACGCGATGGCCAAGAAGTGGCTGGGCCGCCCGGCCGGCACGCTGCCCGAGTAAAGCGCCCGCGCCGCCATGGGCATCGAACTCGATTTCGCGGCCGTGCTCGCGCAGTGGCCGCTGCTGCTCAAGGGCATGGCCTGGACGCTCGGGCTGACGGCCGTCTCGGCCGTGCTCGGCGTGGCGCTGGGCGTGGCCTGCGCCTGGGCGCGCACCCAGGGCCCGGCCGCGCTGGGCTGGCTCGCCGCCGCCTATGTGGAGCTGATCCGCAACACGCCCTTCATCGTGCAGCTGTTCTTCGTGTTCTTCGGCCTGCCCGCGGCGGGCGTGAAGCTCACGCCCGAGCTCGCGTCGGTGATCGCCATGGTGGTGAACCTCGGGGCCTACGCGGCCGAGATCGTGCGCGCGGGCGTGGAGGCCACGCCGCGCGGCCAGTTCGAGGCCGCGGCCAGCCTCGCGCTCTCGCGCGCGCAGACCTTCGTGCACGTGGTGCTGCCGCCCGCGCTGCGCAAGGTCTGGCCCGCGCTCACCAGCCAGATCATCATCGTGATGCTGGGCTCGGCGGTGTGCGGCCAGATCGCCACCGAAGAACTGAGCTATGCGGCCAACCTGATCCAGAGCCGCAACTTCCGCGCCTTCGAGGCCTTCATCGTCGCCACCGCGCTCTACCTGCTGATGTCGATGGCGGTGCGCGCGCTGCTGAACTGGGCCGGCCCGCGTTTCATCTTCGGAGGCCGCCGTGGTTGATTTCAGCCTCTGGGACATCGTGCGCAACCTGCTGCTGGCGGCGCGCTGGACCGTGGTGCTCTCGCTGATCGCGTTCGTGGGCGGCGGGCTCGTGGGTGGGCTGCTGCTGGTGGCGCGCACCGCGCGCTGGCCTGGCGCCACCGCCTTCGTGAAGGCCTATGTGCAGCTCTTCCAGGGCACGCCGCTGCTCATGCAGCTCTTCCTCGCCTACTTCGGCCTCGCGCTGTTCGGCGTCGACACCTCGGCCTGGGTGGCGGCCACGCTCGCGCTCACGCTCTACACCAGCGCCTTCCTGGTGGAGATCTGGCGCGGCTGCGTGGAAGCCGTGCCCAAGGGCCAGTGGGAAGCCGCACAAAGCCTGGCACTGAGCTTCGGCGAACAGCTGCGCCACGTGATCCTGCCGCAGGCGCGGCGCATCGCCATCGCGCCCACCGTGGGCTTTCTGGTGCAGGTCATCAAGGGCACCGCACTCGCGTCGGTGATCGGCTTCGTCGAGCTCACCAAGGCCGGCACCATGATCACCAACGCCACCTTCGCGCCGTTTCTCGTCTACAGCTGCGTCGCGCTCATGTACTTCGCGCTCTGCTTCCCCGTGAGCTGGGCCGCCCGCACGCTCGAAAGGCAACGCCATGCCCACCGCTGAACCCCACGCCATCGTCGACATCGCCGGCTTGCGCAAGGCCTACGGCGCCAACGAGGTGCTCAAAGGCATCGACCTGCAGGTCGGCCGCGGCGAGGTGATCGCCATCATCGGCAAGAGCGGCTCGGGCAAGAGCACGCTGTTGCGCTGCATCAACGGGCTCGAGGTGTTCCAGTCGGGCGCGCTCACGGTGGACGGCCAGCCGCTGCGGCACGAAGACGCGGCCGCCATGCGCGAGCTGCGCCAGCACGTGGGCATGATCTTCCAGGGCTTCAACCTGTTTCCGCACCTGAGCGTGGGCCGCAACGTGATGCTCGCGCCCGCGCTGGTGAAGAAGGCGCCCGAGGCGGTGAACGCCGAGCGCGCGCGCCAGCTGCTGCAGCGCGTGGGCCTGGCCGACAAGTTCGATGCGTTTCCCGACCAGCTCTCGGGCGGCCAGCAGCAGCGCGTGGCCATCGCGCGCGCGCTGGCCATGCAGCCCAGCGTGCTGCTGTGCGACGAGATCACTTCCGCTCTCGACCCCGAACTCGTGGGCGAGGTGCTGCAGGTGGTGGAATCGCTGGCCAACGAGGGCATGACCCTGCTGATGGTGACGCACGAGATGAACTTCGCGCGCAAGGTCAGCGACCGCGTGATCTTCATGCACCAGGGCCGGGTGCACGAAATCGGCCCGCCCGAGCAGCTCTTCGGCCAGCCGGCCACGCCCGAGCTGCGGCAGTTCCTGGCCTCAGTGCATTGAGCGCATCACGACCACGATCACGCCCAGCGACAGCAGCGTGACCGGCACGCCCACCACGGCGTGGCGCTTCCAGTCGATCACGATGCCCTGCTGGCGCGCGAGGTCGGCCACGATGAGGTTGGCGATCGAGCCCACCAGCAGCAGGTTGCCCGCGAAGGTGGTCACGAGCGCCAGCGTCACGCCGGCCTGGGCGTCGCCCTGCAGGTGCGGCAGCAGCAGCATCACCGCGGGCACGTTGGACACCAGGTTGCTCAGCACCACGCCCACCACCAGCAGCGGCCCGGGGTCGGCCAGGCGCACGCCGTGGCCCGCGAGCCAGCCCACGGCATCGGCCGAGAGCCCGGTTTTCTCGAAGGCGTGGTTGACCACGAACAGGCCGATGAACAGGATCAGCAGCGGCCAGTCGACCAGCTTCATGAAGGCCGACGAGGCGAGCCGGCGGCTGAGCAGCAGCAGCGCCGCGCCCACCAGGGCCATCACCTCGTGCGGGCCGTCGCGGAACAGGAACAGGCCCATGAGGCCGCCCGCCACCAGCAGGCCCTTGGCGGTCTGCCACAGGTCCAGCGGCGGCTCCTCGTCGGGCCGCTCGGGCATGGGCAGGGGCTCCACGCGCGCGTGCGGCACGCAGACCAGCCAGCCCCAGAGCACCACCAGGCTGATCAGCACCGGCAGCAGCGCGGCGCGTGCGTAGGCCGCGAAATCGAGCCGGAGCACCGAGCCGATCAGCATGTTCTGCGGGTTGCCGATCAGCGTGGCGGCCGAGCCGATGTTGGCCGCGCACGCCAGGCCGATGAGAAAGGGCAGCGGGTTGGCGCCGCGGCGCAGGCACAGCCGCGCCACGATGGGCGTCATGGCCAGGCAGACCACGTCGTTGGAAAACACGGCCGAGAGCAGCGCGGCCACCGCGATCAGCGCGGCCAGCAGCGCGGCATCGGGCAGGGGCAGCGCGCCCACGCGGCGCGTCACCGCGGCGTAGAAGCCGCCCAGACGCATCTGCGCCGAGATCACCATGAAAGCGAACAGCAGCAGGATGGTGGGCAGGTCGACCGCCTGCGCCGCCTCGACCACGCCCATGCCCGAGAGCGCGATCACCGCGATCGCGCCCAGCAGGGCCACGCCCGAGCGGTCGAGCTTGAGCCGCGGCAGCCCGCCCAGGAACATGCCCAGGTAGACCACGCCGAAGACCACGACGATGGCCCAGTCGGCGGCGGCGTTCAGCAGGGGATCGGTTTGCAGCATGGAGCGCGCATGGTAGCGGCGGGCAGCAAAAAGCCGCCCGAGGGCGGCTTGTGCGGGACGGCGGACCGGCTCAGGCCTGCAGCGCGGCCCACATTTCCTTGTCGCGCTCGGCGGTCCAGATGCGCGGGTTCTTGATGCCCTTGGCCTCGTCGTAGGCGCGGCTCACGTCGAAGGGCAGGCAGTGCTCGTAGATGAACACGTGGCCGAACACCGGATCCATGCTCTTGCGCGTGTGGGCCATGGCGGCCTTGAGGTCCATGTTGGCGGCCACGGCCTCCTTGCCGGCCTGGAACAGGGTGGTGACCCAGCGCTTGGTGTAGTCCAGCGCCTTGTTCACGTTGGCATTGCCCTTCATGGCTTCGCCGCGGCCCGGCACGATGTACTCGGCGTTGAGCGCGCGCAGCGCCTCGAGCGTGGCGGGCCATTCCTCGAGCTGGGCGTCGCCGGTGTAGACGCCGGCCTCGTACTCGACGAGGTCGCCGCTGAACAGCACCTTCTCGGCCTCGACCCAGGCGATGGTGTCGCCGCGCGTGTGGCCCTGGCCCGGGTGCCAGATCTCGACCTTCACGCCGCCCAGGTCGACCGTGAGCGAGCCCTGGCGGCCCGGCGTGCCATCGCCGATGACCATGGTCGGCCAGGTCAGGCCGGGCACGCTGTCGGCGCCGCGGAACAGGCGCGGGAAGCGCTCCATTTCGCTCTGCATGTCCTCGGCGCCGCGCTCGACGATCAGCTCGTGGGTGCCACGGCTGGCGATGACCTCGGTCGCGCCTTCGGCCGCGTAGGCGCTCGCGCCCAGCACGCGCACCGCGTGGTAGTGGGTCAGCAGCACGTACTTGATGGGCTTGTCGCTGACCTCGCGGATGCGTTTGATCAGGTCCTGCGCCATGGCCGGCGTGGCGGTGGCGTCGCTCACCATGATGAACTTCTCGCCAATGATCACGCCCGAGTTCGGGTCGCCTTCGGCGGTGTAGGCCCAGCAGTGCGGGCTCAGTTGCTCGAAGGTGATCTTCTTGTCCTGCAGGTCGGCCTGGGAGGCGAAAGCTTTGCTCATGGGGCGGTCTCCGTGGAAAAGGCAGATTTTACTTAAACGAAATCGGTTTCACATAAGTAAATCGGAAAATCGCTGAACAGCCGGGCCGGTTCAGGGCCGGCGCCCGCCGAAGCCGCCCTCGATCACGGCCACGACCTCTTCGGCGAAGGCCGAGTAGCTCATGGGCCCGCCGGGGCGCAGCCAGATGAAGGTCCAGTTGATCATGCCGAACAGCATCATGGTGAGCGCGGCCTGGTTCTCGGGCGTGACGCGATCCGGGTAGGCGCGCCGGATGAAGCGCGTGAAGGCCGCGACCACGTCGCGCTGGCGGTTGACCACCAGCGCGCGCTGGGTTTCACCGAGGAACTTGGTGTCGGAGACCAAGGCCGCATGGCGTGTGGCGCTGTGCTCGTACTCGGCCAGAAAGGCCCGCACCAGTTCGCTCAGCGCCTCGCGCTCGCTCAGGTTCTTGCGCTGGGCCCGGCCCTCGGCCTCGCCGATCAGGGCCAGCAAGCGCTGGGTGTAGCGGTCCAGCAGGTCGAACAGGATCGCTTCCTTGCTCTCGTAGTAGTGGTAGAGCCGCGCCTTGCTGGTGCCGCAGGCCTGGGCGATGTGGTTCATGCTCGCGGCCGGGAAGCTCTGGCGCGCGAAGCACTGGGCGGCGACGTCGAGGATCTCCTCGCGCTTGAGGTCGTGGGTGGCGGATTTGGGTCGGGCCATCGGACGATTCTGCCTGCGGCCGCACAATCGGCCCATGCCGGGCGCCCGCGATCCCTTCGTCGACCACGTGTGCGAGCTGCTGGCCAGCCTCGGGCCGGTGGCGGCGCGGCGCATGTTCGGCGGCTGGGGCCTGTCGGTGGACGGCATGAACGTGGGCATCGTGGCCTGGGACACGCTGTTCCTCAAGACGAATGCCGAGACCGAGCCGCAGTGGCTCGCGGCGGGCGCGCGGCCCTTCGTGTACGAGGCCAAGGGCAAGGCCATGCGCCTGCACTACCACACGCCCCCGGACGAGGCGCTCGAATCGCCCGCGCTGATGGCGCCCTGGGCCCGGCTGGCCCTGCAGGCGGCGCTGGCCGCGCGCGCCCCGGCGAAGCGGGCGCGGGCACAGAAGGCGCCGGCCCGCCGGGCGCCGCGCTGACTCAGGGCGGGTTGGACTCGAAGCGCGAGAGCACGCGGCCGCGGCCGGCCACGAGGAACTCGCCGTAGCCCAGCACGCCGCGCGCGAGGCGGCCGAAAGCCAGCACCACCTGGCCCAGCGCCTGCGCGAGCTCGCGCGTGGGGGCGCCGACCTCGCGCTGGAAGCGGCCCGGGGCCGGCACGGCCACCGGCAGCACGCACCAGTCGAAGCGCACCGCCTCGCCGCTCGCCCAGGGCTCCATCACCAGGTGCGCGCCCGCGGGCACGTGCAGGGTGTCGCCGGCCTGGAGCACGTGGTCACCCAGGCCCTGGGGCACGTGGGGCAGGTTCAGCGTGACCCAGGCGCGGCCGCTGAGGACGCTCAGACAGCTGTCGTCGGCGGGGTACAGGCTGAGCGCCCGGTGGGCACCGACCAGGTGGCCGCGGCGGGCCGTGTTTGATGCCGATTCGGAACGGGTATTCATGGGGCTTCTCCATGCACCAGGGGGTATTGGCGCGGATGGAATCTTCGCGGGACGCATGTCCAACGTCCAATGAAACCCGGCTAAGCTATTGATTCCCCACCCGCATCAATGCCGCCATGAGCCTGCCGCCCCGCCACCCCCGCACCCGCCCCATCGGCATGGGGCACCTGCGCGCCTTCGAAACCGTGGCACGGCACCTGAACTTCCGCGCCGCGGCCGAAGAGCTCTCGCTCACGCAGAGCGCCGTGAGCCGGCAGATCCAGGCGCTCGAAGACGAGGTGGGCGCGGCGCTGTTCCTGCGCCACACGCGTGCGGTCGAGCTCACGAGCGCGGGCTCCATGCTGCTGCGCGCGGCGTCCACCGCGCTCGAGCGCGTGGACATGACGGTGCGCCAGATCCGCCAGAGCGCGGGCCGCAAGAGCGTGGCCATCACCACCTGGGCTTCGTTCGCCTCGATGTGGCTGATCCCGCGGCTCGAGGCCTTCCAGCGCGACCACCCCGACATCGACATCCGCATCGACGCCACCGACGCCGCGGTCGACCTCGCCACCGCCGACGTCGACCTGGCGCTGCGCTACGCCGTGCCGCAGGCGGTGCCGGCCGACGCGGTGCGCCTGTTCGGCGAGAAGCTCACGCCCGTGGCCAGCCCCTGGCTGCTGCAAAGCCACCCGATCCGCCGCATCGAAGACCTCGCGGGCTGCGCGCTGATCGAGGCCGGCGACGCGCACCGCACGCGCCACCTCGAATGGCTCACCTGGCAGCGCTGGCTCGACCACTTCGCCACGCCCGAGCCCGCACCGCGCGGGCGCAAGGCCGCGCCCAAGCCGCGCCTGAACCCGCAGCGCTGGCTGTACTTCAACTACGCGCAGCAGATCGTGCAGGCGGCCATCATCGGCCAGGGCGTGGCGCTGGCGCGGCTGCCGCTGGTGGCCGAGAACCTGGCCAGCGGCGCGCTGGTGGAGCCGCTGCCGCACGCGCGCATCGACTCGCCGCTGGTGTACTGGCTGGTGGTGGCGCCGCGCAGCGCGCAACGGCCCGAGGTCAAGGCCTTCGCCGACTGGCTGCTGCAGCAGGCGGCCATCACGCGCGAAGCCATCGGCGACGTGCCCGACCCCGACACGCTGGACCAGATGGACTGAGATGACCAACAGCAACCTGCGCAGCATCGTCGCGATGCTGATCGCCGTGGGCTTCTTCGCCCTCATGGACGCCGTGCTCAAGACCCTGTCGGCGCGCTACCCGGTGCTGCAGATCGCCGCGTTGCGCGGTCTCACCGCGCTGCCGCTGGTGCTGGCCTACATCGCCTGGCGCGGCGCCTGGCACACGGTGCTGCGCATCCGCTGGCCGCTGCACCTGCTGCGCGGGCTGCTGGGCATCGTGATGCTGAGCCTGTTCACGCTGGGCGTGCGCACGCTGCCGCTGTCGGCGGCGTACACGCTGTTCTTCATCGCCCCCTTGCTGATCACCGCACTGTCGGTGCCGGTGCTCAAGGAACGCGTGCCGGCCGCGCACTGGTGGGCGATCGGCGCCGGCTTCATCGGCGTGCTGATCGCGCTGCGCCCCAGCGGCGCCGATCTGCAGGCCGGCCTGGCCACCGCCGGCGGCCTGGCGGTGCTGGGCGCGGCCCTGTGTTACGCGGTGGCGGCCGTCACCGGGCGGCTGGCCAGCCGCACCGACAGCAGCGAAGCGCTGATCCTCACGATGATGCTGGCGATGTCCCTGGGCGCGGGCGCGCTCGCGCTGCCGCAGTGGGTGCCGATCGCGCGCGCCGACCTGCCCCTGCTGATCGCGCTCGCGGTCACGGGCTTCTGCGGCCAGCTCGCGATCACCGAGGCCTTCCGCCACGGCCAGGCGTCCATCGTGGCGCCGTTCGAGTACAGCGCCCTGGCCTGGGGCCTGGGACTGGACTGGCTGATCTGGCACACGCTGCCCTCGCCGCACACCTGGCTCGGCGCGGCGATCGTGATCGGCAGCGGGCTTTACCTGATCCGGCGCGAGAAGCGCATCACCGAGGCCCACGCGAACGCCGAGCACCCCTGAGGGGCGCGGCGCGGCGATCTCAGTCGACCGGCCAGGCCACGCCCGAATCGACCAGCACCGCGTCGAGCGGCACGTCGTGAGGCTCGGGCCGCAGTTCGGGCACGAAGGCGAAGTCGTAGCCCAGGCCCACGGTGACCGGGCGCGGCCGCAGCGTGGCCAGCGTGCGGTCGTAGAAGCCGCCGCCGTAACCGAGCCGGTAGCCGCCGGGGCCGTAGCCCACGCAGGGCACGAAGATCAGCGTGGGCACCACCACCTCGGTGTCCTTGGGCTTGGGAATGCCGTAGGCGTCTTCCTCCATCGGGCAGCCCGGGTACCAGGTGTGGAAGGTCAGGGTCTTGTCGATCTTGTTGATCACGGGCAGGCCGATGCGGCGGTGGCGCTGCTGGCTCTGCGCGTCTTCCTCGAGCCCGGCCTCCTGCCAGCGAAACAGCGCGGGCAGCGGATCGAACTCGCCCTTGATCGGCCAGTAGGCGCCGATCACGGTGTCGGGCCGGTTCACGAGGAACACGCGCATCACGCGCTGCAGCTGGTCGTTGCGCCACAGCCGGTCGGGCAGCGACTGGCGCTTGTCGATCAGCGCCTTGCGCCAGCGCGCCTTGGTCTCGCCCGGGCTGCCGCCGGCCGTGCGGCCGTCGGGGGAATGGGAACTCTCACCGGGCTTGCTGTCCATAATCCTCGTGTGTCCGAATTGCTCGAGAGCCAGGAAGTGAAATGCCGTTGACCGCACCGCTGTGGCATGCCACGCGACTGGGCCGCCGCCTGATTATGGGGGCGCTCCTGCTGCCCGTTCTTGCGTCATCGCAGACCGTGGGCGACAAGGCCCTGCTCGACATGCGCGCCGCCTACAGCCGCGGCCAGAGCGCCGAACTCGCGCGGCTGTTGCCCACCGTGCGCGGCCACGTGCTCGAACCGCTGGCGCGCTACTGGGACATGCGCGTGCGCCTCGACACCGCATCACCCACCGAGATCCGCGCCGCGCTCGACGCCATGGCCGGCACCTACTGGGAAGACCGCCTGCGCAACGACTGGCTGCTGCAGCTGGGCAAGCGCCGCGACTGGGCGCGCTTCGAGGCCGAGCGCCCGCTGTTCCGCATGAACGACGACCGCCAGGTCACCTGCTACACCGTGATGCTCGACGCCGCGGGCAGCCGCCTGCCGCCCGAGGTCGCGGCCGAACGCGTGCGCGAACTCTGGCTCGCGCAGCGCGACGCCGAAGACGGCTGCGCCACCGCGGCCCAGGCCCTGCTCGCCAGCGGCCACCTCAAGCCCGCGGTGGTGTGGCAGCGCGCCCGCGCGATGATGGAGGTGAACCGCCCGCGCGCCGCGAGCCAGGCCGTGGCCCTGATCGACCCCGAACGCGCGGCGCAGATCGACGGCATCGCGGCCGACCCCGCGCGCTACCTCGACGACAAGATCACCGCGATCCGCCCGCGCACCAAGGAGCTGGTCACGCTCGCGCTGCTGCGCCTGGCGGCGGTCGATCCCAATGCCGCGGCCAGGGAGCTCGAAAGCCTCAAGTGGCGCACCCAGCTCACGGCCGAAGAGCGCAGCCACGCCTGGGGCGCGATCGGCCGCCGCGCGGCGCAGCGCCTGCAGACCGACGCACTCGATTTCTACGCCCGTGGCGAGCTGCAGCACATGACCGACGAGCACCTGGCCTGGATGGCGCGCGCCGGTCTGCGCCTGGGCCGCTGGACCGCGGTGCGCGACGCCATCTACGCCATGAGCCCCGCGCAGCGTGCCGACAGCGACTGGGTCTACTGGCGCGCCCGCGCCATCGAAGCGCTGCAGGAACCCGATGCCGTGGTGGCCCGCGCGCAGGCGCGCAGCCTGTACGAGTCCATCGCCTCCACGAGCGACTTCCACGGCATGCTCGCGCTCGAGACGCTGGGTGTGCCCATCACCACCCCGCCGGCCCCGGCGCCGCTCACCGCCGAAGAACGCCGCGCGGCCGAGAACGACCCCGGCCTGCGCCGCGCGCTCGCTGCCATGCGCCTGGGCCTGCGCAGCGAAGGCGTGCGCGAATGGAACTACCAGGTCGCGCTGCACAACACCGGCGGCATGGCCGACCGCGAGCTGCTCGCCGCGGCCGACCTCGCCTGCCGCGAGCAGATCTGGGACCGCTGCATCAACACCAGCCAGCGCACGCGCGACCTGATCGACCCCGCGCAGCGCTTCCCCACGCCCTACCGCGAGCAGGTGGTGGCGCGCGCCCAGGCCATCGGCCTCGATCCTGCCTACGTCTACGGCCTGATCCGCCAGGAAAGCCGCTTCGTCACCGAAGCGCGTTCGAGCGTGGGCGCCTCGGGCCTCATGCAGGTCATGCCCGCCACCGCGCGCTGGACCGCGCAGAAGATCGGCCTGAGCGATTTCCGCCCGCACCAGATCAACGAGCGCGACACCAACATCCAGATCGGCACCGCCTACCTCAAGTTCGCGCTCGACGACTTCGAAGGCTCCATGCCGCTCGCGGCCGCGGCCTACAACGCGGGCCCGGGCCGCGCGCGACAGTGGCGCAACGGCCCTGTGCTGCCAGGCGACATCTGGGCCGAGAACATCCCGTTCGAAGAAACGCGCGACTACGTGCAGCGCGTGCTCACCAACACCACGCTGTACGCGGCGCAGCTCACGGGCCAGCCGCAGTCGCTGCGCGCGCGCCTGGGCACCGTGGGGCCGCGCAGCGCCACGGCGGGCGCCGTCAACGCCGAACTGCCCTGAATCCCCCTTGCGCAACGCCATGAAGAACGTCCTCGTCCTCGGCGGCACCGGCTTCGTCGGCCGCCACACCTGCGAAAAGCTGCAGCGCGACGGCTGGCACATCACCGTGCCCACGCGGCGCGCGGCCCGCGCCGCGCTCGTGCAGCACCTGCCCCGCGTCACCGTGATCGAAGCCGACGTGCACGACCCGCGTCAGCTGCTCGCGCTCATGGCCGGGCAGGACGCGGTGGTCAACCTCGTGGCCATCCTGCACGGCAGCGAGACCGCCTTCGAACGCGCCCACGTCGAACTGCCGCTGGCGATCGAAGAAGCCTGTCTGGCCAACGGCGTGCGCCGGCTGGTGCACGTGAGCGCGCTCGGCGTCGCCCTCGACGGCCCTTCGCGCTACCAGCGCAGCAAGGCCCGCGGCGAGGAGGTGCTGCGCGCTGCCAACCTCGACCTCACCGTGCTGCGCCCCAGCGTGATCCACGGCATGGGCGACCGCTTCCTCAACCTGTTCGCGCAGCTGCAGGCCGTGGCGCCAGTGGTGCCGCTGGCCTGCGCCGACGCGCGCTTCCAGCCCGTCTGGGTCGAAGACGTGGCCGCGGCCATCGCGGCCTGCCTGCGCGACAACGCGATCGGCCGCGCCAGCATCGGCCAGACCTACGGGTGCGTGGGCCCCGAGGTGTTCACGCTGCGCGAGCTGGTGCAGCTCGCGGGGCGCCTGGGCAGCCGCGAGCGCCCCGTGATCGGGCTGCCCGCGGCCCTGGGCCGCTGCCAGGCCGCGGTCATGGAATGCCTGCCCGGCGAGCCGCTCATGAGCCGCGACAACGTCGACGCCATGGCCGTGCCCAACGTGGCCACCGGCCAGTGGCCCGGCCTCGACCGGCTGGGCATCCAGGCCGCCAGCGTGCACGCCATCGCCCCCGAGACCCTGGCGCAGCGCACAGGCCACAGTCGGCTACTGCATTGGCGGCAGCAGGCTGGACGTTGATCGGATATTGATCGCGAATCCCGGGCGCCGAACTGTACGGGGGTTGTGTTATCTGAAACACTGGCGCGGCTCGCAAATGAGCACCTTTAACTTAAGGGCGCACCATGCAATCCGATCCGTACGAATCCCCCACCCACCGTGCTCGAATCGCTGCCAGCCTCGACAGCCAACGCGACGTGATCAACCGCCTCAAGCGCATCGAAGGCCAGATCCGCGGCCTCATCGACATGGTCCAGAGCGACCGCTCTTGTGAAGAGGTGGCGCAGCAGATGTCGGCTGCCCGCAAAGCCATGGACAAGGCCTTCTACCGCATGATGGCCTGCTCCATGCTCGACGCGGTCGCCGAGGCCGCGGTCGAAGGACCCGCGATGCGCGACGTCGAGCGCTCCACGCGCATCCTCGAGAAGTACGCCTGAGCCATTCATGACGGGCCCGCATCCAAAAGGCCCACGGTTTTCATCGATGGCACGGCCCCGCGGGCCTAGCATGCGGTTTCTTCACGGAGACCTCCCATGCCCCTGCAGTTGATCATCGGCAACAAGAACTACTCGTCCTGGTCCATGCGCCCCTGGGTGCTGATGCGCCAGGCCGGCATCCCCTTTGAAGAGGTGCAGATCCGGTTCGATTCCTTCGAAGCGGACTCGGTCTTCAAACAACGCGTGAAGGCCATCAACCCCGTGGGCAAGGTGCCTGCGCTGGTCGACGACGGCTTCGCCATCTGGGACTCGCTGGCCATTGCCGAATACCTCGCCGAACGTTTCCCCGAGCGCCAGCTCTGGCCGGCCGACACTCGCGCCCGCGCCCGCGCACGCAGCGTGTGCGCCGAGATGCACAGCGGTTTCAGCGCGCTGCGCAACCACTGCCCCATGAACATCGAGGCCTCGCTGCCCGAGGTCGGTGCGCTGCTCTGGCGCGACCAGGCCGGCCTGCGCGCCGATGTGGCACGGCTGGTCGCCATGTGGACCGAGCTGCTCGCGGCGCAGCCCGCGGGCAGCCTGCTGTTCGGCGACTTCGGCATCGCCGACGCCTTCTACGCGCCGGTGTGCACGCGCATCCGCACCTACGCCTTGCCGGTGCCGCCCGAGGTGCAGGCCTATGTCGATCGCGTGCTTGCGCTGCCGGGCGTGCAGGCCTGGGTCGGCGATGCGCTGGCCGAAAAAGACTTCATCGACTTCGACGAGCCCTACCGGCTGCGGCCCGGCACCCGCTGAGCCCGCGCCTACACTCGCGCCCATGCAGATCTACCTCGTGGGCGGTGCCGTGCGCGATGCCCTGCTCACACGCGAGCTGGGCTGGCCCGCGCCGGCCAGCGCCGACCGCGACTGGGTGGTGGTGGGCGCCACGCCCGAGGCCATGGCCGCCCAGGGCTTCGTGCCCGTGGGCCGCGACTTCCCGGTCTTCCTGCACCCGCAGACGCGCGAGGAATACGCGCTGGCGCGCACCGAGCGCAAGACCGCCCCGGGCTACCACGGCTTCGCGTTCCACGCGGCGGCGGGCGTCACACTCGAAGACGACCTCGCGCGGCGCGACCTCACGGTCAATGCCATGGCGGTGGCGGCCGAACACGCCGACCACCCGGCCGATGCCCCGCTGATCGACCCCTGGGGCGGCCTGGCCGACCTGCGCACGCGCACGCTGCGCCACGTCACGCCCGCGTTCGCCGAAGACCCGGTTCGCATCCTGCGCGTGGCGCGCTTCATGGCGCGCTGGGACGGCTTTCACATCGCGCCCGAGACCCTTGCGCTGATGCGCGACATGGTCGCGCACGGCGAGGCCCACCACCTCGTGGCCGAGCGCGTGTGGCAGGAGATCGCGCGCGGGCTGATGGAGCCGCACCCGAGCCGGCTCATCGCCGCGCTCGACGCCTGCGGACTGCTCGAGGCCTGGGGCCTCGCCGCGCTGCGCCGCGCCGCGCTCACGCCCTCGCTCGAGCGGCAGGCGGCTTTTGCACACGCCCCGCTGGCGGTGCGCTGGACCTGGCTGGTCGCTGCGCTGCCCGACGCCCCGGCCTTGCGCGCCCTGGCCGATCGCTGGCGGGTGCCCAACGAAGCGCGCGATCTCTCGCTGTTGTTGCAGCGCGAAGCCATGGCCCTGCGGCAGGCGGGCAGCGCCGACGCCGCCACCGTGCTCGGCCTGTTCGACCGCTGCGACGCCTGGCGCAAGCCCGCGCGCTTCGCGGCCCTGCTGCAGGCCCTCGACGGCCTGGCGCTGGCCGACGCCGACGGCGGGACCGCGGTCCACGCCGCCACCGCGCGCCTGGGCCAGGCACTGCAGCGCCTGCAGGCGCTCGACGCGGCCGCCATCACGCGCGCCGCGCTCGCCGACGGCCTGAGCGGCCCCGAAGTGGGCGAGCGCTTGCATTCGGCCCGCCTCGCGGCCTTGCAGGCGGCCCTGGGCCTGCCCGGCTGAAGGCGGCGCTGTCAAGCCGCGGCGATTTGCCGCAGCGCAGCACTGCGACAAACCGCGCCACGCTTGCGCCCGCCGCACCCCCCGCGGTACGGTGCAGGGCTGATGACGAGCACGCTGCCCACCCTGTCGGCCCGGCGCTCCGCGCTGTTCCTGGACTTCGATGGCACGCTGGCCGAACTCGCCAGCCGGCCCGACGCCGTGCAGATCCCGCCCGATCTGCCGGTGCTGCTGGACGCCCTGCACCGGCGCCTCGGCGGTGCCTTGGCGATCGTGACCGGCCGCGCGCGCGCCGACCTGCAGCGCTGGCTGCCGGTGCAGCGCTGGCCCGGCGCCTTCGAGCACGGCGCCGTGCACGTGGGCGCCGACGGCACCGAGCGCGTGGCCGGCGGGGCCGACCTGCGCACCGTGACGGCCCTGGCGCGCGACTTCGCGGCCCGCCACGAGGGCCTGATCCTCGAGGTCAAACAGACCTCGCTCTCGCTGCACTTCCGGCTCAACCCCGGCCTGGGCCCGGCCTGCGTTGACCTGCTCGCGCGCGCCATCGAACACCAGGACGGCCTGCGGCTCATGAGCGGCAAGGCCGTGGTCGAGGTCAAGCCCGCCCACGTCGGCAAAGGCCGCGCGATCGCCGCTTTCATGGCCGAGCCGCCGTTCACCGGCCGCCAGCCCTGTTTCGCAGGCGACGACGTGACCGACGAAGACGGCTTCGCTGCGGTGCAGGCGCTCGGCGGCGAGGCCATCAAGGTGGGCGACGGCCCCACACGCGCGCAGCGCCGCTGCCCCAATCCCCAGGCCTTGCGCGCCTGGTTGCACCACGCCCTGGAGACCCGCGCATGAGCCACGGATTCGCCCCCCCCGCCCCCGCGTCGCTGCAACTGGGCGTGATCGGCAACTGCACCATCAGCGCCCTGATCGACGCACGCGCCCGCCTGGTCTGGTCGTGCATGCCGCGCTTCGACGGCGACCCCGTGTTCTGCGCCCTGCTGGGCGGCGACGGCGGCGCAACGGGCGAAAGGGGCGATTGGGCGATCGACATCGAGGACTTTGCCGAAGCGCGCCAGCGCTACGAGCCCAACACCGCGGTGCTGGTGACCGAGCTCTGGGACCGCCACGGCCAGGGCCTGCAGATCACCGACTTCGCGCCGCGTTTCGCCACCCGCGGACGCATGTTCCGGCCGATGCAGATCGTGCGCCGCGTGCGCGCACTCAAAGGCGCGCCGCGCATCCGCGTGCGGCTGTCGCCGCGCTTCGACTGGGGCGCGAACGCGCCGCGCACCACCTCGGGCAGCCACCACATCCGCTACGTGGGCGAACACCTCACGCTGCGCCTGTACACCGACGCGCCGATCAGCCACGTGCTCGCGGCCGAGCCGTTCCTGCTGCTGCAGGAACACAGCTTCCTGCTCGGGCCCGACGAGACCCTGCAGCACGGCGTGGGCGACACCGCGCGCCACTTCGAGCAAGAGACCATTGCCTACTGGCGCACCTGGACGCAGCGTCTGGCGCTGCCGCTCGAGTGGCAGGACGCGGTGATCCGCGCCGCCATCACGCTCAAGCTCTCGCTGTTCGAGGACACCGGCGCCATCGTGGCCGCCATGACCACCAGCATCCCCGAAGCGCCCGGCACCCAGCGCAACTGGGACTACCGCTACTGCTGGCTGCGCGACGCCTTCTTCGTGGTGCGCGCGCTCAACAGCCTGTCCGAGGTCGGCACCATGGAGGACTACCTGCGCTGGGTGTCCAACGTGGTGGTCGACAGCACGCGCGGGCGCGACGGCCACGTGCAGCCGCTCTTCGGCGTGGGTCTGGAACGCGATTTGCCAGAGCGCACCGTGAGCACCCTGCCCGGCTACCGCGGCATGGGACCGGTGCGCGTGGGCAACCAGGCGCACGAACACTTCCAGCACGACGTGTACGGCAACATCGTTCTCGCCTCGGCACAGGCCTTTCACGACCACCGCCTGCTGCACCAGCCCGGCCTCGACGAGTTCCACCGCCTCGAGGCCATCGGCGAGCACGCGGTGCGCGTGTTCGACCAGCCCGACGCGGGCATGTGGGAGCTGCGCACGCGCGCGCGGCTGCACACCTCCTCGGCCCTCATGGGCTGGGCCGCGTGCGACCGGCTCGCCAAGATCGCGCGCAAGCTGCGCCTGCCCGAGCGCGAACGCGTGTGGAGCGAGCGCGCGGCACACATGCGCGAGCGCATCCTGCGCGAGGCCTGGAGCGAGGAACGCCAGGCCTTCGCCGAGAGCTTCGGCGGCCGCGACCTCGACGCCAGCGTGCTGCTGATGGCCGAGGTGAACCTGATCGATCCGCGCGACCCGCGCTTTGTGGCCACGCTGCGCGCGCTCGAGCAGCACCTGTGTGACGGCCCCTACATGCGGCGCTACGAAGCGCCCGACGACTTCGGCAAACCCGAGGTGGCGTTCAACATCTGCACCTTCTGGCGCATCGACGCGCTCGCGCGCACCGGCCGCCAGGCCGAGGCGCGCGCGGTCTTCGAAGCCATGCTCGCGGTGCGCAACCCGCTGGGCCTGCTGTCGGAAGACACCCACGCCACCACGGGCGAAATGTGGGGCAACTTCCCGCAGACCTATTCGATGGTGGGCCTGATCAACGCCGCGATGCGGCTGTCGGCCCCCTGGGACTCGGTGATCTGAGCATGGGCCGCCTCGTCGTCATCTCCAACCGCGTCGCCGATCCGCGCAAGACCGCGGCCGGCGGCCTGGCCGTGGCCCTGGGCCAGGCCCTCGAAGCCAGCGGCGGCCTGTGGTTCGGCTGGAGCGGGCGCATCACCGAAGGCGGCACGCCCGGCGAAGGCGAGGTCAACCGCCAGCAGGCCGGCCCGGTGCAGCTGGTCACGGTCGACCTCTGCCGCGACGACCACGACGCCTACTACGAACGCCACAGCAACGGCGTGCTCTGGCCGGTGTTCCACTACCGGCTCGACCTCGCCGACTTCGACGGCGGCAGCATTTCGGGCTACCGGCGCGTCAACCAGCTGTTCGCGCTCAAGCTCAAGGCCCTGCTGCGGCCCGACGACCTGATCTGGGTCCACGACTACCACCTGATCCCGCTCGCGGCCGAGCTGCGCGCCATGGGCTGCGAGCAGCGCATGGGCTTTTTCCTGCACATCCCGTTGCCGCCACCGCTGATGCTGGCCGCACTGCCCGAGCACGAATGGCTGATGCGCTCGCTGTTTGCCTACGACCTCGTGGGCCTGCAGAGCGAGGCCGACGTGACCCACTTCGCGCGCTACGCGAGCGACGAACTGCAGGCGCGCGCCGAGGGCGACCATGGCTGGCACGCCTTCGGCAAGACCCTGCAGGTGCAGGCCTTCCCCATCGGCATCGACGTGGACGAATTCCAGGCCCTCACGCGCCAGCGCGAAGCGCAGGACATGCACGACCAGCTGCGCCGCGAGTACGCGCGCCGGCGCCTGCTCGTGGGCGTGGAACGGCTCGACTACTCCAAGGGCCTGCCGCAACGGCTCAAGGCCTTTCGCACCCTGCTGCAGAAGTACCCCGAGAACCAGGGCAGCGCCACGCTGATCCAGATCGCCTCGCCGAGCCGCGAATCGGTGGACGCCTACGCCTCGCTGCGCGCCGAGCTCGAAAGCCTCTCGGGCGCCATCAATGGCGAACACGGCGAGCTCGACTGGATGCCCGTGCGCTACATCCACCGCAACGTGGCGCGCAAGCGCCTGCCCGGCCTGTACCGCGCGGCCGCGGTGGCGCTGGTGACGCCGCTGCGCGACGGCATGAACCTGGTGGCCAAGGAGTTCGTGGCCGCGCAGGACCCCGAAGACCCCGGCGTGCTCGTGCTCTCGCGTTTCGCGGGCGCGGCCGAACAGCTCAAGGAGGCCTTGCTGGTGAACCCCTACGACACCGCGCGCACAGCCGAGGCCATCCAGCGCGCGCTGCAGATGCCGCTGGCCGAGCGCCAGCAGCGCCACCAGGCGCTGCTGCAACGCATCCGCACGCACGACGTGCACTGGTGGCGCGAGCGCTTCCTGCGCGCGCTGCAAGCGACCCCTGCACAGGAGAAAACGGTTTGAACGAAAGATTCATCGACATCGCCACCGGCTGGTGGCAGGGCCTGGGCAGCCTGGCCACCAGCGGGCTGCGCATCGTGCTGATCCTGATCGCGGCCTGGGTCGTGGTCGGCATCGCGCGGCGCGCCATCCGGCTGCTGCGCGACCGCGTGGCCGGCCAGCTCGACAACGACCGCGAAGCGATCAAGCGCGCCGAAACGCTCAGCCGCGTGTTCCGCTACCTCTCGGTGGTGGTGGTGAGCCTGATCGCAGGCATGTTGGTGCTGGGCGAGCTCGGCGTGTCGGTGGCGCCCATCCTCGGCGCCGCGGGTGTGGTCGGCCTGGCCGTGGGCTTCGGCGCGCAGAGCCTGGTCAAGGACTACTTCACGGGCTTCTTCCTGCTGCTCGAGAACCAGATCCGCCAGGGCGACGTGGTGAAGCTCGGCGAGCACGCGGGCGTGGTCGAAGAGGTCACGCTGCGCTACGTGCAGCTGCGCGACTACGACGGCAACGTGCACTACGTGCCCAACGGCCACATCACCACGGTGGTCAACATGACGCGCGGCTTCAGCCAGGCGGTCTGCGACGTCGCGGTCTCGGTGCACGAAGACGTGGACGCCGTGGTGCAGGTGATCCGCGAGGTGGCCGCCGGCCTGCGCGCCGACCAGGCCTTCGGCGCGCGCATCCTGGACGATCTGGAGGTGGCCGGCGTGGAGCGCTGGGACAACGCCTCGGTGGTGATCCGCTGCCGCTTCCGCACGCTGCCGATCGAACAATGGGGCGTGCGGCGCGAATTCCTGCGCCGGCTCAAGGCGGCCTTCGGGGCGCGCGGCATCCGCCTGCCCTACCCCAACCTCACGGTGCACGCCGACAGCGAAGCCGCCAACGCGGCGAACCTGCGCGAGGCCGCGGCCGCCGCGGCGCGCTGAGCGCGCGGCGCGAGCTCAGCCGAACACCGAGTCGCTCTCGGCGTGGGCCGCGCCCACGAAGACCCGCAGCAGCGGGCCGTGCAGGTCGTGCTCCCACAGCCGGCCCTGGATGGTGAACTGCCGCCCGCCGACGCGGAACACGTCGCCGGGCATGGGGGCCACGCCGTGGCCCCGCCAGTAGTCGGGCACCACCAGGTTGGACCGCCGCAGCCAGGCCTGGTCTTCGTGCGAAAAGACGAGCACGGTGCGCAGTGGGTTGCTCATGCGGCCTCCTGGGTAGCGGTTGGCCAGCCAGCGTAGCGCAAGCGCGCGTTCAATCCAAGCCGTCGAGGCTGCGCGCCGCACCCAGCAGCGCGGGCGAGTCGGGCGCGGTGATCACCCACACGGGAATGCCGCGCAGGTAGGTGGCGAAACGGCCCTTGGCCTCGAAGCGCGCCCGGAACGGCGAGGCGTCGAAGGCCGGGCCCAGGCGCGGCACGATGCCGCCGCCGATGTACACGCCGCCGCGCGCGCCCAGCGTGAGCGCGAGGTTGCCCGCCACCGTGCCAAGCAGCGCGCAGAACACCTCGAGCGCGGCCACGGCCTGCGGCTGCGCCGCGGACAACGCGGCCTCGGTCACATCGGCCGGCGTGGCGATGCCCTGCACCGCCGCGCCTTCGGCCTCGCAGAGCACGCGGAAGGTGTCGAGCAGGCCCTCGCCGCTGCACACCCGCTCGCCCGAGGCATGGCCGTACCGGCGCACCAGGCCGTCGATCACGGTGCGCTCGCGCGCATCCTGCGCGGCCAGCGTCACGTGGCCGCCCTCGCCCTGCAGCGGCACCCAGCCGCCGCGGCCGTCGGGCAGCAGGCCCGACACGCCCAGGCCCGTGCCCGCACCCAGCAGGCCGATGGCGGCCCGGGGATCGGCCGTGCCACCGCCCACCTGGCGCCGGTGCGCCTCGGGCAACACCGGCAGCGCGAGCGCGAGCGCGGTGAAGTCGTTGAGCACACGCAGGTGCCGAAAACCCAGCTCGGCCTGCAGTTCGCGCTGCGAGAACGCCCAGTGGTGGTTGGTCATGCGCACCGCGTCGCCCAGCACCGGGTTGGCGATGGCGATGGCCGCGGCCCGCACCGTGCGCGGGGCAATGCCCGCGAGGTAGTGGCGCAGCGCATCCTGCAGGCGCGGGAATCCGGCCACCGGCAGCACCTGCACCGCCTCGAACGGGGCGCCGGGCGCTGGCTGGAAGGCGAAGCGGGCGTTGGTGCCGCCGACGTCGGCCAGCAAACGGGCGAGGGGCGCGGGAGGGCTCATGGCGAAATCATAGGGTTAGGCCCTGGCGCACGCGCTCTAAACCCGGCGACCTAGGCTCCGGCCAGGGCGGAACCCCGGGTTTGGGCAGGCCACTGAAAAGCCTCACCGAAGGATCTCCGCCATGACCGAACTCGAGCACATCGACCACCTGATCGCGACCATCGTTGACGCATCCGACCATGTGTTGGGCTTTGTGCGCGAAGACCAGGAGCCCTGCTGGACCCTGCTGTTCGCCGACGAGCTCTGGGTCGAGGTCGAGGTCCGCGACGACGGGCTGGTGTCGGTCGGCGCCTCGATCGGCGAAGCGCCCCAGGGGCTGGCCTCGCAGAAGATGAACGAACTGCTGCTGCAGTACACCGGCCTGTCGGCCGACACCGCCGCGAGCCTCACGCCCGATGGCGTGCTGCGCCTGCGCCAGCTGCTGGCACCGGCGTCGCTCGACGCCGAGCCCCTCAGAACCCGCCTCGAAGGCTTCGCCGCCAAGGCGCAGGTGTGGCGCGAACTGCTGCGCACGCCACCGCAAGCACCGCCCGATACCGCCACCGGGCGCCCGACGGCTTACTTGCTCGGCATGCGCGGCTGATGCCCGCTCCCATCCCTTCGATTTCCCCACTTCATTGCTGCCCCATGTTCTCCAACAAAGTCGGAATCAAGATCGAGCCCAACACGCGCCTGGGCGCGGTCGCCACGGCGTTCGACGGCAAACGCAGCGCTCACGCGCTCCTGCGGTACAAGGACGGCGTGCTGTACACCAAGCCGCTGTCCAAGACGGCATTCCTCGCGGCCCTGGGGCACAAGCCGTCGCGCGAGAAGCTCCGAGAGCAATCGGACGCGGCCATGAAGCAGCTGGCACGTATGGTCGATGCCCGTTGGGGCGAAGGCGCGGCGGCACGCATCGGCCTCGACAGCTGGGGCCTCCAGGCCGATGGCTCTGTGCGCGTGCTGAGCGGCCACACCATGGCCGATCTGAACATGCACGCCATCGCGGCCGACGCACTGCAGGCGCTGGGATGCATGGAGAACGCGAGCGTGGCCGACCGCGACGCTGCCCTTCAGACCATCAAGGGCTACATGAATGACGCCCTGAGCGTCGACCCCGACATTGGCAAAGCGGCCCGCGCAGGCGCGTTCCGCTTCGCGCTGTTACAGCACTACCAGCGCCTGGCCGAGGGCAGCGATGTGGGTGCGCGCCTGCCCAGGAATCCGGAGCAGCGCGCGCAACAGGACACTCGGGCTTTGTTGGCGTCGGTGCGCTACCCGGACTTGAACGCCGACACCCTGTCGTTGGCGCAAAAGGCCCTCAGCGCCAAGGGCAACTGCGATCCCGAGACGCTGTTCGAGGTCGAATTGCTGGGCAAATTGGCCAAGGCCGACCCGCTGCAAGCCAGGGCTCTGCTGAGACAGGAGCTCGCCACCGAGGTGAAAGGCATCAGCAACGTGGCGACAGCATTCCGCGGCAACTCGGCCATCGCCTTGGTGATGTCGGCACTTGCCCTCTCGGACGAGATGAAAGCGCTGGTCAACCAGATGAGCGCAACCATGGCGCCGAGCGAAATGCGAGAGCACATCGCCGGCCTCGACAAGAAAGATCCGAGCCACAAAAACCAACTCGCCCAACTGGTGCAGGCGCCTTTGACACAGGCGCTGCAGCAAGTGCCGCCCGAGCGCCTGCCGCTGGCCTTCTGCCAGGACGTGCGCCTGGGACTCGAGGTCATCGAACAGGCCGCCCTCCAGCCAGGCATTGACAAGGAGAAGCTCAAGACGGCTTGGTTTGCCAACGCCTTCGCGCTGCGGCTGCTGAGCCCGGTCATTGCCACCCAGGGTCAAGACCCCGCTTCCGGCCACAACGATCCTGCATCGGTGGCCCTGTCGGTGGGCGTTCAGAAACTGGTCAACGACCCCGCGCTCAACGCCGACTACCTGGCCTACATGCAGGCCGTGGCCGCGCGCGGCCACACCGCGGCCGCGGCCTGATCACACCAGGTAGCCGATCAGCGTCGCCACGAAGCTCAGCAGCACGGTGCTCGCAAAGGGCAGGAACCACTCGCGGCCGAAGGCGCGGAAGTGAAGATCGCCCGGCAGCCGGCCCAGGCCGAGCTTGCGCAGCAGCGGCGTGGCCCAACTGATCAGCAGCAGGGCCAGGAAGATCACGATCATCCAGCGGATCACGGCGGACCTTTCAGAGCCGGTGGGTGCGGTCGCCCGCGCTGAAGCCGATCGGCACCCAGCCTGCGCTGCTCGCGCGCGGGGCGAGCGCGATCACCTTGAACAACTCGCCCATCTCGTGCTCGTTCACGAGCTTTTGCATCAGCGCGTTCTCGCGCACCCCGGCCTCGCGCGCCAGGTCGATCAGGCCGGCGTTGATGAGGAAGCGGCCCTGACCGGTGTAGCCGATCACGTCCAAGCCCGCGTCCTGCGCGGCGAGCGCGATGCCGGTGAAGTTCACGTGCGCGGTGATGTCCTTCTCACCCGGGTCGCCGAGCACGTCGTCGTCGCGGCGGTGGGCACGGTGCGCCACCAGCGTGCCCATGGCGCGCTGCGGGTGGTAGTACTCGGCCTCGGGAAAGCCGTAGTCGAACAGAAAGGCCGCGCCGCGCGCGAGCCGGTCGGCCAGGGTGCGCACGAAGGCTTCGGCCTGCGGGTGGATCTCGGTGAGGTAGTCGTGCGCGCCGGGCACCTCGATCGGGGGTCGCAAGTCGGTGGGCCGGTCGGCCCAGGCCAGGCGCTCGCCGTCCAGCGCCACGCCGCGCTCGAACCACTGGCCGCCCACGCGCGCGAGCAGGGTCACGGGCATGGCGTCGAGCACCTCGTTGCCCACCGCCACGCCCTCGAAGCGCTCGGGCAGCGCATCCACCCACTGCACCCGATCGGCGTGCGCGGCCAGTGTGGCGCGCTGGCGTTCGCGCAGCACGCCCGAGAGGTCGACGATGCGGTAGCGCGCGGGCGGGCGGCCGCGCTCGGCCAGGCCTTCGATGAGCTGCAAGGCCAGCGCGCCGCTGCCGGCGCCGAACTCCCAGACCTCGTCGGTGCCGGTGGCGTCGAGCGCCTGCGCCACTTGGCGCGCGAGCGTGCGGCCGAACAGCGGCGTGAGCTCGGGCGCGGTCACGAAATCGCTGCCCTGCTGCGGCCCGTGGCCGAATTTGCGGCTGGGGTTGGCGTAGTAGCCCAGGCCGGGCTCGTAGAGCGCCAGCGCCATGTAGCGCTCGAACGGCAGCCAGCCGCCCGCGGCGCGAATGGCCGCGGCGATGCGCGCCCGCAGGGCGCTGGCTACACTCTCGGCCTCGTTCACGGGTGCGGTGTTCACGCGCCGCATTGTCCCCGATGGCCCCCACCCCACCCGCTTCCACCCCCGATTCGCCCCGCACCGCGCTGGTCACCGGCGCGGGCAAACGCCTGGGCCGCGAGATCGCCCTCACGCTCGCGCGCGCGGGCTGGAACGTCGCCATCCACCACCGGCATTCGGTGGACGAGGCGCGCCAGACCGCGGCCGACTGCGAGGCCGCCAGCGGTCGCGCCGGCAGCGCCCACACCTTCTTCGCCGACCTCGCCGACGAGCGCAGCGTGCGCGCCCTGCTGCCGGCCGTGGTGCAGCGCTTCGGCGCGGTCGACGCGGTGGTCAACAGCGCCTCGACCTTCGAGCACGACAGCGCGCGCAGCTTCGACTACGGCGCGATGGAAATGCACCTGCGCGCCAACACCGGCGCCGCGGTGGTGCTGGCCCAGGCCTTGCACGAACACCTGAGCGAACGCGGCACGCCCAACGGCCACGGGGCGGTGGTGAACCTGCTCGACCAGAAGCTCTGGAACATGAACCCGGACTTCTTCAGCTACACGCTGTCCAAGGCCGCGCTCGAGGCCGCGACCACCATGCTGGCGCTGGCGCTGGCGCCGCGCGTGCGCGTGGTCGGCGTGGCGCCCGGGCTCACGCTCACCAGCCACCTGCTCAGCGACGACAAGTTCGCCGAGCTGCATAAGCAGTCGCCGCTGGGCCGCTCGTCCACCGCGGCCGACGTGGCCGCGGCCGTGGCCTTCGTGCTGGCCAACGGGTCCATCACCGGCACCTCGCTGCTGGTCGACGGCGGCCAGCACCTGATGCGCTTCGAGCGCGACTTCTCCCTGATGTGAGGGCCCCATGATCCCCACCGTCGCCGGCAACCAGACCCTCACGCTCAGCGGCTTGCGCTTCGATGCCAACCTGGGCATCCTCGACCACGAAAAGCACGCGCCGCAGCCGATCCGCGTGGACGCCGAGCTCAACCAGGGCACGCAGCCGCTGCTGCCCAAGGACGACGACATCTCGCACGTGCTCGACTACCGCAAGGTGCGCCAGATCATCATCGACGAGTGCACCGCCGAGCACGTGAACCTGCTCGAGAGCCTGATCGGCAAGCTCACGCGCCGGCTCATGCAGTTGCCGGGCGTGATCGGTGTGCGCGTGAAGATCGCCAAGCTCGAGATCTTCGACGACTGCGAGGTCGCGATCCGCATGGAAAGCGGCCAGTGGTGAGGCCCTGAAAGGCACGAACATGAACATCGAACTCGAAAACCACAAGCTCGAGAAACGCCTGTGCCGCGAGGTCGGCCGCGCCATCGTCGACCACAACATGATCGAGCAGGGCGACCGCGTGATGGTCTGCCTCTCGGGTGGCAAGGACAGCTACGGCATGCTCGACATCCTGCTCAAGCTGCAGGCGCGCGCACCGGTCGATTTCGAGCTCATCGCGGTCAACCTCGACCAGAAGCAGCCGGGCTTTCCCGAGCACGTGCTGCCCGAGTACCTCACCCAGCTCGGCGTGAAGTTCCACATCGAGAACCAGGACACCTACTCGATCGTCAAGCGCGTGATCCCCGAGGGCAAGACGCTGTGCAGCCTGTGCAGCCGGCTGCGCCGCGGCATCCTCTACCGCGTGGCCGGCGAACTCGGCGCCACCAAGATCGCGCTCGGCCACCACCGCGACGACATCCTGCAGACGCTGCTGCTCAACATGTTCTTCGGCGCCAAGCTCAAGGGCATGCCGCCCAAGCTGGTGAGCGACGACGGCAAGAACGTGGTGATCCGCCCCATGGCCTACGTGCCCGAGAAAGACCTGGCGCGCTGGGCCGAGGTGCGGCAGTTCCCCATCATCCCGTGCACGCTGTGCGGCAGCCAGGAGAACCTGCAGCGCAAGCAGGTGGGCAACCTGCTGCGCGAGTGGGACGCGAAGTACCCGGGCCGCATCGAGAACATGTTCAACGCGCTGCAGAACGTGGTGCCCAGCCACCTCATGGACCGCACGCTGTTTCCGTTTGAAACCCTGCGCGCCACGGGCCAGCCCGATGATGCCGGCGACAAGGCCTTCGACGAAGAGCCCTGCGCCCCACCCCCATCCGCGCCCACGGCCACGGGCTGGGACGCCGACGGGAACCCGTCCGGCGCGCGCACGGTCATACCCATCGCCGCCGGCGGCTGAGCCGGCCCCTCGCGGAGCCTGCATGAACACCGCCTTTCTGCGCCTCGCCGTTCCCGCCCTCGCCGCGCTGCTGCTCTCGGGCTGCGCCTCGGTCTTCCTGGTCGACAACCAGGTGCAGAGTTTTCCGCGCTGGCAGGACCGCGCCCCCAACGCCGGCGTGCCCGCGGCGCCCCAGGTCTACCGCTTCGAGCGCCTGCCCTCGCAACAGGAAGCGAACGCGCGCGGCCAGGACGAACTCGAGCGTTATGCCGAGGCCTCGCTCGCCAAGCTCGGCTGGACCCGCGCGGCGCCCGGCGTGTCGGCGCCCTGGGCGGTGCAGGTGAGCGCGAGCGTGGTGCGCCTGCCCCACGCACCCTGGGAAAGCCCCTGGGACCGCTGGGGGCCCTACGGCTACTACGGCTCGCCCTTCGCGCTGCCGGGCCGCGACTACGTGGTCACGGGCAGCGGCCAGGTGATCTTCTTCCCGCCCGTGCCGCGCTTCGAGACGCCCTATTACCAGCGCAGCGTCTCGCTCGTGATCCGCGACGCCGCGAGCAACCGCGTGGTCTACGAAACGCGCGGCGCGCACGACGGCCGCTGGAACAGCACGCCCGCGCTCTGGACCGCGATGCTCGACGCCGCGCTGCAGGGTTTTCCCACGCCGCCGGCCGGCGTGCGCCAGGTCAACATCGAGGTGCCGCGCTGATCAGGCGCCGGCGGGCTCGAGCAGCCCGCGGATCGCGGCGCCCAGCGCGTCCATGCTGTCCTGCTTGGCCATGACCTCGGTGATGCCGATGGCCGCGGCCTCGGCGATCAGCGCGTCGCTCACGTGGCCCGACACCACCGCCATGCGCAGCGCGGGGCGCAGCCGGCGCAGTTCGCGCGCCGCCTCGATGCCCGAGAGCCCGGGCATGTTCTGGTCGGTCACGAGCAGGTCCACGGGTTCGTCGGGGTGTTGGGCGAACCAGTCGATCGCCGCCTGCCCGGACTCGAAGGTGGTCACGCGGTAGCCCTGCTTGCGCAGCAGCCGGTTGACCAGGAACACCAGGGCCTCGTAGTCGTCCACGTAGACCACGTGCAGGCCGGCGCGCACCGGCTCGAGCGGCGCCGCCGCGGGCGCGATGGCGTCCTCCTGCGGCGCGACATCGGCCGCGGCGAGCGGCAGGTAGACGTCGAAACGCGCCCCCGCGCCCGGCCGGCTCACGAGCCCGATCGCGCCGCGGTGCGCCTTGACGATGCCGTGCACCACGGCCAGGCCCAGGCCGGTCCCCGTGCCCGGGGCCTTGGTGGTGAAGAAGGGCTCGAACACGCGGCGCTGCGTGGCTTCATCCATGCCCGGGCCGTTGTCGGCCACGCTCAGCCGCGCGTACGCGCCGGGCTCGATGGCGCCAAGCTGCAGCGCGTGGCCCGCATCCAGCGTCACGGCTTCGAGCGTCACCGTGACCTCGCCGGCCCGGCCTTCGAAAGCCTGCCAGGCATTGGTGCACAGGTTCATGAGCACCTGCTGCATCTGCGTGCCGTCGACCAGCACGGGCAAGGCTTGCTCGGACAGCCGCGTGGTCAGCCGCACGCCCGCGGGCAGCAGCGAGCGCATGAGGCGCAGCGCCTCGTCCACCAGCGGCAGCAGCGGCTGGCGCTCCATCACCTGCGTGCCGCGCCGGCTGAAGGTGAGGATCTGCTGCACCAGCTGGCGCGCGCGGATCGCCGCGCGGTTGATCTCGGCCAGGCTTTCCTGGGCCGGGTGGTCGGGGCCCACGTCTTCGCGCGCCAGCACCAGGTTGCCGAGGATGGCCGCGAGCAGGTTGTTGAAGTCGTGCGCCACGCCGCCGGCCAGGGTGCCGATGGCTTCCATCTTCTGGCTCTCGCGCAGCTGCGCCTCGAGCGCGTGGCGCTGCTCCTCGGCCTGCTTCATCTCGGTGATGTCGGTGTGCGTGCCCACCATGCGCAGCGGCCGGCCCTGCTCGTCGCGCGCGATCACCATGCCGCGCGTGAGCACCCAGACCCAGCGCCCGTCTTTGGCCTGCACGCGGTGTTCGTTGCGGTACACGCGCGAGCGGCCCTCGAAGTGGGCGATGCGCGCGAGGCTCATGCCCACCACGTCGTCGGGGTGGGTGCGGGCGTCGAGCGCCACCGCTTCGCCGCGCAGTTCTTCGCGCGTGTAGCCATACAGCGCGAGCATGCTGTCCGAAAGGTATTCCTCGCCGGTCACGAGGTTCCAGTCCCACACGCCCTCGCCCGCGCTTTCCAGCGCCAGCTTCCAGAGCGCCTCGTTTTCGTGCAGGGCGTCTTCGGCGCGCTTGCGTTCGGTGATGTCGAGCAGCACGCCCACGCGGTGCACGCCTTCGCTGTCGCGCCGCACCTCGATCGAGCGGTTGTGCACCCACTTGACACGGCCGTCGGCGAGGCGGATGCGGAACTCGCCCGAGAGCACCAGCGCCTGCTCGAGCAGCGCCTGGGTCTCGACCTGCAGCCGGGGGGCATCGTCGGGGTGCAGCATGCGCGCGATCAGCGTCGCGTCGCGCATCACGTCTTCGGGCTCCACGCCATACAGCTCGCGCACGCCGGAGCTCACGAAGCGGTAGCTGCGCGAGCCGTCGTGGTGCACCACGAGCGAGAACAGCATGCCGGGGATCTGGTCGGCCAGCGCCCGCATGCGCTCCTGCTGCTCGTCGATGGCCTGCTGCTGGGCCATCTGGGCGCTGATGTCTTCGACCGTGCCTTCGTAGAACAGCACCTGGCCGCTGGCGTCGCGCACCACGTGGGCGTTTTCGCGCACCCACATGCGCTCGCCGACGTGGCGGCTGCGGACCTCGGACACGAAGCCGCGCACCGCGCCATCGCGCGCCAGCAGCGCGCGGAATTCGGCGCGGCGCTGCGGGTCGGCGTACCAGCCGTCAGGGTCGGCGCGCGCGTGGGCCAGCAGCTCGTCGACGTCGCGAAAGCCGTTGATGCGCGCCAGTTGCGCGTTGGCGTGGATCATCTGCCCGTCGGCGGAGCTGCGGTAAGCACCGATCGGCAGGAAGTGGAACAGCGTGGTGAAGTCGGCGCCCGGTGCGCTCGGCGAATCCATGCGGCCCATTGTCTCGCAAGGCCCGGTACATTTCATCGGTCTTTCCACGCCCCCCAACGCTTTGCAAGCCACACGAATCCTGGCCGTGCGCCACGGTGAAACCGCCTGGAACCGCGACACCCGCATCCAGGGCCACACCGACATCGACCTCAACGAACACGGCCGCTGGCAGGCCGCGCGGCTGGGCCAGGCCCTGCGCGACGAGCCCATCGCCGCCGTCTACAGCAGCGATCTCAAACGCGCGCGCGACACCGCGCAGGCCGTGGCCGAGCGCCATGGCCTGCCGATCCACACCCACATCGGACTGCGCGAGCGCGGCTTCGGCCGCTTCGAAGGCCACACCTGGGACGAGCTGGCCCTGCGCTACCCCACCGAGACCCTGGCCTGGCGCAAGCGCATGCCCGATTTCGCGCCCCCGGGCGGCGAAACCCTGGTGCAGCTGCGCGAGCGCGTGGTCGCCGCCGTCGAGGAACTCGCGCAGCAGCACCTGGGCGAGCAGATCCTGCTGGTGGCGCACGGCGGCGTGCTCGACGTGATCTACCGCGCCGCCACGCGCCTGGAGCTGCAGGCGCCGCGCACCTGGCAGCTCGCCAATGCCGGCGTGAACCGCCTGCTCTGGTCGCCCGAAGGCCTGAGCCTGGTGGGCTGGGGCGACGTGAGCCACCTGCAGGTGGGCGACGACGAGGACGTGCTCGATGAACGCAGCGCCTGACCGCTTTTCGCACCTGGTCGGCCAGCCCGTGGCCGCGATCGACACGCCCGCGCTGGTGCTCGACCTCGACGCCATGGACCGCAACCTGCACCGCATGGCAGACTTCTGCCGCGCGCGCGGCCTGCGGCTGCGCCCGCACGCCAAGATGCACAAGTGCGCCGAGCTCGCCAGGCTGCAGATGGCGCACGGCGCGGTGGGCGTGTGCGTGCAGAAGATCGGCGAGGCGCTGGCGCTGGCCGCGCAGGGCGTGAGCGACATCTACGTGAGCAACGAGGTGGTGGACGAGGCCAAGCTCGCGCGCCTCGCCGCCGCGGTGCGCGCGGGCGGCACGCGCTTCGGCCTCGCGGTCGACAGCGCGCTCGGCGTGCAGCGCCTGGCCGACGCGCTCGCGCACGCGGGCGTGACCGCGGCCGCAGCGATCGACGTGTATGTGGAGATCGACGTCGGCCACGGCCGCTGCGGCGCGGCCCCGGGCGAGCCCGCGCTGGCGCTGGCGCGCGCGGTGGCGGCCCACCCGGTGCTGCGCTTCGCGGGCCTGCAGGCCTACCACGGCACGGCCCAGCACCAGCGCTCGGGCGCCGAGCGCCGCGCCAGCATCGCGCGCGCCGCCGAGGCGGTGGCGCTCACCCGCGGCCTGCTCGAGGCCTCGGGCATTGCGGTGCCACTGGTCACGGGTGCCGGCACCGGCACCTTCGTGCACGAGACCGCGAGCGGCCAATGGGGCGAGCTGCAGGCCGGCTCCTACCTGTTCATGGACGCCGACTACGCGGCCAACGCGGCCGACGCCGACGCGCCGGCCTTCGAGCACGCGCTGTTCGTGAAAGCCCAGGTGATGAGCCGGCCCGAAGGCCGCGCGGTGATCGACGCCGGCCACAAGAGCCACGCCATCGACAGCGGCCTGCCGCGCGTGTGGTGGCCCGAGGGCCTGGACTTCGCCAACGGCGGCGACGAGCACGGCGTGCTGCGTGGCGCGCACCTGCCCGCGCTGGGCGACACCGTGTGGCTGGTGCCCGGCCACTGCGACCCCACGGTGAACCTGCACGACGTGCTGGTGGGCGTGCGTGGCGGCCTGAGCGCCGGCCACGTGGAGCGGCTGTTGCGCGTGGACGCGCGCGGCGCGCTGGGCTAGGTCAGCGCGGGCCGTAGGGGCGCGCCTCGAGCCCGAGGTTGCGCACGGTCTCGGCCGCGGCCGCGGCCTCTTCGGCGGATTCGAGCGGGCCCACGCGCACGCGCGTGAGCGTGCCGCGCGCCGACTCCAGCGGATCGCTCACCACCGGCAGGCCCGCGTCGCGCAGCCGCTTGGCCACGCGCTCGGCATTGGCCGGGTCGGCAAAGATGCCCACGGACACGCCATGGCCGCCCAGGCGCGGACGCAGCGCGGCGTTGTTGTCGGGTGCGGGTGCGGCCACGGTCACGGGTGCAGGTGCAGGTGCGGGTGTAGGCACGGCCGGGGCCGGCACAGGCTCCGGTGCGGGAGCCGCCGGTGGCTCTGCCGGCGGCGGTGACGGCGGCACAGACGGCTCGGGCGCATGCGCCGGCGCGGGCGCGGGCGGCGGCTCAGCAGGCGGCGCGGCTGGGGGCGCCGGCACCGCCTCGCCCACGAGCGGTTCGGGCCGGGGCGGCGGCGAATCGCCCCAGGGGGGCCCGCCCATGCGCCAGGCCAGCAGCGCCGCGATCTCGAGCAGCACCACCAGCACCCAGGCCTTGTGCGCCAGCGCGGGCCGCGCGAGCCGGTCGCAGGCCTCCTGCACGGTCTTGGCCTCGCGCACCGCGTCGGTCATGCGCTGGCGCACCGCGGCGTGCAGCCAGGCGTCGCCCCACCAGCCGGGCGCGGCCACGGCCACCACGGCGATGGCCGCGAGCAGGCCCCAGCGCACGCCCGCGGGCCAGGGCCCGGTGTTGGCCTGCAGCCACCACCAGGCCCCGAGGGCCAGGGCCAGCAAGGCCATGTGCAGCAGGGCCGCGCGCCAGAGCCGGCGGTACAGCAGCCAGTGCCAGCCCAGCCAGCCCGCCGCGTGGTTCCAGTGGGGACGCGCCACGCCGAGCTCGTCGAAGCGCGCGAAGGCCGGCAGGTAGTGCCCCAGCGCCCGCGGGCCCAGCGCCGCGCGGTACAGCGACTCCGTGGCGCTGGCCGGCTGTGCCTGTGACAGCGCCCTCGGGTCGGCGGGAGGCGTGTCGCTCATGGCGGTGTCAGCCGGCCTCGGAGAACAGCCCGCCCTCGCCTTGGGGCGGCACCACGCCCAGGTGGCGGTAGGCCGCGAGCGTGGCGGTGCGCCCGCGCGGCGTGCGCTGCAGGTAGCCCTGCTGGATCAGGTAGGGCTCGATCACGTCCTCGATGGTGTCGCGCTCTTCGCCGATGCTCGCGGCGATGTTGTCCAGGCCCACGGGGCCGCCGTCGAAGCGGTGGATCACGGCCTCGAGCAGCTTGCGGTCCATCAGGTCGAAGCCCTGGGGATCGACGTCGAGCATGGCGAGCGCGCGCTCGGCGATGTCCTTCGAGATGTGGCCGCCGCCCTTGACGTCGGCGTAGTCGCGCACGCGGCGCAGCAGGCGGTTGGCGATGCGCGGCGTGCCGCGCGAGCGGCGCGCGATCTCGAACGCGCCTTCGGTGTCGATGGGCGCGTTGAGCAGGCCCGCGCTGCGGCGCACGATGCGCGCGAGCTCGTCGGCCGTGTAGAACTCCAGCCGCGCCACGATGCCGAAGCGGTCGCGCAGCGGGTTGGTGAGCATGCCCGCGCGCGTGGTCGCACCCACCAGGGTGAAGGGCTGCAGGTCGAGCTTGATGCTGCGCGCCGCCGGGCCCTCGCCGATCATGATGTCGATCTGGTAGTCCTCGAGCGCGGGATAGAGGATTTCCTCGACCACCGGCGAGAGCCGGTGGATCTCGTCGATGAAGAGCACGTCGTTGGGCTCGAGGTTGGTGAGCAGGGCCGCCAGGTCCTTGGGCTTTTCGAGCACCGGGCCGCTGGTCTGGCGCAGGTTCACGCCGAGCTCCTGCGCAATGATGTGCGACAGCGTGGTCTTGCCCAGGCCGGGCGGGCCGAACAGCAGCACGTGGTCGAGCGCCTCGGCGCGCTTCTTCGCGGCGCCGATGAAGATCTCAAGCTGCTCGCGAACCTTCATCTGGCCCACGTACTCGTCGAGCAGCTTGGGGCGCAGCGCGCGCTCGATCGCCTCTTCCTTGGGCGACACGCTCACCGGCGAGATGACGCGCGGCGACGGGGCGAAATCGTCGGTCTGGATGCTCATTTGCCTGGCGAGCTTACTTGGCGAGCGCCTTGAGCGCGAGCTTGATGCCGTCGGTGACGCCGACGTCGGCCGGCAGCGCCTTGAGCGCGGCGGCCGCGTCTTTTTCGCTGTAGCCCAGGGCCATCAGCGCCTGCTGGATATCGGTCTGCGCGTCGCTGCGCGTGGCGCCCGCGGGCAGACCCAGGTCGACGCCGATCTTGCCCTTGAGCTCGAGCAGCAGCCGCTCGGCGGTCTTCTTGCCGATGCCGGGCACCTTCACGAGCCGGCCCGGCTCCTGTGCGCTCACGGCCTGGGCCAGGTCGTTCACCGACAGGCCCGAGAGCACGGCCAGCGCGGTGCGCGGGCCCACGCCGCTGATCTTGATGAGTTGCCGGAAGGCGTCGCGCTCGCCCGCGGTGGCGAAGCCGTAGAGGATCTGCGCGTCCTCGCGCACCACGAAGTGCGTCAGCAGGGACAGCTTCTCGCCGCTGGCGGGCAGGTGGTAGAAGGTGCTCATGGGCACGTCCACCTCGTAGCCCACGCCGTGGCAATCGAGCAGGATCTGGGGCGGGTTCTTCTCCAGCAGCGTGCCGGTCAACTTGCCTATCATCGGAGTCCTTTTGACGCTCCACGGATTATCGGCTTGATTCTCAGACACACCTTCAGCCCGCCGGACAACACCCGCATGGCGCACCTGTGCGGCCCGCTCGACGCCCACATCCGCGCGATCGAAGCCGCGCTGCAGGTGAAGGTGGCGCACCGCTTCGAGCAATTCCGCATCGAAGGCCCCAAGGCCCGGGCGCAGCAGGCGCTCGAGGTGATCCAGGCGCTCTACGAAATGGCGCGCGGCCCGATCCCGCCCGAGCAGGTGCAGCTCATGCTCAGCGGCGACACCGCGCTGACCGAACCCGGCGAGGGCGCGCTGGCCATGCAGACGCGCCGCGGCGAGGTGCGCGGGCGCACGCCCAACCAGGCGCGCTACCTCGAGAACATGGCCCAGCACGACATCACCTTCGGCATCGGCCCGGCCGGCACCGGAAAGACCTACCTGGCCGTGGCCTGCGCGGTCGACGCGCTCGAGCGCAGCGCGGTGCAGCGCATCGTGCTCACGCGTCCCGCGGTCGAGGCCGGCGAAAAGCTCGGCTTCCTGCCCGGCGACCTGGGGCAGAAGGTCGACCCCTACCTGCGCCCGCTCTACGACGCGCTCTACGACCTCATGGGCTTCGACAAGGTGCAGAAGGCCTTCGAGCGCCAGCAGATCGAGATCGCGCCGCTGGCCTTCATGCGCGGGCGCACGCTCAACCATGCCTTCGTCATCCTCGACGAGGCGCAGAACACCACGCCCGAGCAGATGAAGATGTTCCTCACGCGCATCGGCTTCGGCAGCAAGGCCGTGGTCACGGGCGACGTGAGCCAGATCGACCTGCCCGCCACGCAGCTCTCGGGCCTGATCGACGCCGAGCGCGTGCTCAAGCGCGTCAACGGCATCGGCTTCAACCGCCTCACCAGCGCCGACGTGGTGCGCCACCCGCTGGTGGCCCGCATCGTCGACGCCTACGAGGCGCGCAGCCCCGCGCGCGAAGACGCCCCCGCGCCGCGCCGCGCGCGCCGCAGCGCCGCCTGACCCCAACGCCCACGACCGCGAGCGCCGCCCCATGGCCCTGCCCGACCTCACCCTGTCCCTGCAGTTCGGCCGCTTCGACGGCGTGGCCGAACACCGCGCCGCGCTGCCGCGCCACTTCGTGCGCCGCTGCATGCGCCATGCGCTCGATGCCGACGCCGAGATCACCGTGCGCATCGTCGACGCCGAAGAAGGCCAGGCGCTCAACCGCGACTACCGCGGCCGCGACTACGCCACCAACGTGCTCACCTTCGACTACGCCACCGAGCCCGTGGTGATGGCCGACCTGGTGCTGTGCGCCCCCGTGGTCGCCGCCGAGGCGAAGCAGCTCGGCAAGCCGCTGGCCGCGCACTACGCGCACCTGCTGGTGCACGGCACCCTGCACGCCCAGGGCTGGGACCACGAAACCAGCGAGGCCGACGCCGACGCCATGGAAGCGCGCGAAACCGCCATCCTCGCGGGCCTGGGCGAACCCGACCCCTACGCCGATCCCCGCGCCTGAGCGGCCTTAGCCGCCTCAGCAGCCGGCGCTGCCGTCCCAGCGTTCGATCGGGAAACGCAGGCCGCCGGCCTCGATGTCGCGGCCCGGCCGGGCACGCAGGCCCACCTGCCCCGCGCGCACCGCGTCGAACAGGCGCTCGCCCGCTTCGCGGCGCTGGCAGCGTTCGTCCACCCCGAGCGCCGGCAACTGCCCGCGCGAGAACCACTCGCCCTGCGGATTCGCCGCCCACAGGCTGCCGCCCACGCCCGGCTCGCGCGACAGCAGCGTGAACACGCCCTCGCCCGCCACCTCGGCCGGCAACCGCCAGACCAGGCAGGTCTCGGGCGTGCAATGCCCCAGGTACTCGCCCCGCACGAGCGCGCCGTAGAGCGCAGGCGGCACCGCGGTGCCGGCGGGCAGCACCGGCAGGGTCTTCACGATCTCGGCCTCGAGCGCCTTGCGCTCGCGCGCGCTGAGCAGCGCGTGGCGCGCCAGTTGCTGGCGCGGCGCGGGCACGCCGCCGAGCGCGGGGTCGTTGGCGGCCAGCGCCTCGAGCGCGCGGCGCCCGAACACGCCGCCCTCGCGTGCGAGGTAGCGCACCAGACCCTCTTCATCCGGCGCGCCGCGGGCCAGGCGCTGCAACTGGTCGCTCACGCTCAGGCGGCGCGGGTCCAGCGCGCCGCCGCCGAGCAGCAACAGCCCGGCCACCACGAAGACCGCGGCCGCCGCGTTGGTGGCGGGCACCAGGCAGCGCTCGCGCCGGCCCGCCCATTCGGCCAGCGCGTTGAGCGCATAGCCCAGCGCGAACACCGCCACCACCAGGGCCACGAACACGCCCCACACGCGGTCCACCGTCCAGCCGTGCTGCGCGATGCGCAGGCCCAGCGCGTACACCGCCACCGCCACCATGGGCAGCAGCACCAGCAGGCCGGTGGACAGCGCGCGGCGCAGCCAGCGCGGGTAACGCGGGGCGTCGAGGCCGCCGCGCGACGCCGCATTCACCAGCAGCACGCACAGCACCGAGAACCACAGCAGCAGAAAGGCCGCGCGGCGCGTCTGCAGCAGCGGCCCGATGCCCTGCACCAGCCAGCTCGCCACGAAGGCCAGGCCCAGCGCGCCCGCGAGCGGGTAGATCCAGCCGCACAGCTGCGTGAGGCGCTCGAACAGGAAGCGCGCGACGCCACGGTGCTTCACCGCGAGCGACACGCCATAGCCGAACACCAGCGCGGTGGCGGGAATCCAGAACGCCGCGTGTTCGATGAGCTGGTGCAGAAAGGGCAGCTTCACGAGCCGGAACAGGCTGGCCGCGCTGAACAGCACGAGCCAGAACAGGCCCGTGACCAGGCCGCCCTGCAAGAGCAGCAGGGTGTTGTGCAGCAGGCCGTCGAACCAGGCCTCGTAGCGCACGCGCGCGCCCTGCGCCACCGCGAGCGCGGGCACGGCCACCAGCAGCGCCAGCGCGAGCAGCAGCAGGGGCGGCAGCGTGTCGTCGGGCGTGAACGGCAGGCGTTCACCATCGAGCAGGCCGAGCCCGCTCACCGTGAGCCCGTGGTACAGGCCGACGGCCAGCGCCAGCGCGCCCGCGCCCAGCGCGATGCCGGCGCGGCGGCGCAGCGGCGCGGCGCTCGACAGGTAGAACGCGAGCGGCGCCAGCGCCATGAACAGCAGCAGCGGCACGAACGCCGCGGGCTGCGTCGCCGGCCACACGGGGGTCGGGGCGGTCGCCGAGGCGTAGAGCGCGCCGGCGAGCAGGGCCTGCAGCGCGCCCACCAGCAGGTGGGCACGGGCTTCGGCATCGCGCGCGGTGGCGGGGGTGGTGGCGGGGGTGTCCATGATCAGGCGCCCATGCGCAGGGGGATGGTCACCGGGCCGTCGTTGACCAGGTGCACCGCCATGTCGGCGCCGAAGCGGCCCGTGGCGACCTCGGGGTGGGCCGCACGCGCCGCGGCCACGAAGGCGTCGTACAGCGCTTCGCCGAGCGCGGGCGGCGCGGCCTGGGTGAAGCCCGGGCGGTTGCCGCCCGAGGTGTCGGCCGCCAGGGTGAACTGGCTCACGATCAGCAGGCCGCCGCCCACGTCCTGCAGGCTGCGGTTCATCTTGCCCGCCGCGTCCGCGAAGATGCGCAGCCTGAGGATCTTCTGGAGCAGCTTCTGCCCCACGGCCTCGGTGTCGGTGGGCTCGGCGCACACCAGCACCAGCAGTCCCGCGCCGATCGCGCCCACGGTTTCGCCCGCGATCTCCACGCGGGCCTGGCTCACACGCTGCAACAGGGCGATCACGCGGCGCCCTCCCCGTCGTCGCCCAGGGCTTGCACCTCCACATCGGTGGGCAGGAGCTGGATGCTCGCGCGCAGGCCGGGCACGGCGGCCATGAGGGCCTGCTCCACCTCGCCGCGCAGCGCCGCGGCGCGCGTGAGCGACCAGCCGCCCGGCACGTGCATGTGCAGGTCGGCGAAGCGGCGCTGGCCGGCCTTGCGCGTGGTGACGTGGTCGAAGCGCAGCACCGACGCCCCGCCGTGGGCGGCCGTGAAGCCTTCGAGCAAGCGGTCGATCGTGCCCTGCAGCTCGGGGTCGAGCGCCTCGTCCATGAGACCTTGCGAGGCCTGCCACACCAGGCGCACGCCTTCGCGCAGGATGTTGAGCGCCACGCCGATGGCGATCACCGGGTCGAGCCAGAGCCAGCCCGTGAGGCCCACGAGCGCGATGCCGCCGATCACGCCCACCGAGGTCCAGACGTCGGTGAACAGGTGGCGTGCGTCGCCCTCGAGCGCCACCGAGCGGTGCACGCGCGAGGCGCGCAGCATGACCCAGGCGAGCAGGCCGTTGAACACCGAGCTGAGCACCGACAGCCACAGGCCCATGCCGATCTGCTCCAGCGGCTGCGGCGCGAGCAGGCGCTGCACCGCGGCCCAGACGATGGCGATCGCCGCGACCCCGATGAGCACGCCCTCGAAGCCCGACGAGAAGTACTCGGCCTTGTGGTGGCCGTAGGGGTGGTCGTCGTCGGCCGGGCGCGCGGCCACGGTCACCATGAGCAGGCCGAAGGTCGCACCGGCCAGGTTGACCAGCGATTCGAGCGCGTCCGACAGCAGACCGACCGAGCCCGTGACCCACCAGGCCGCGGTCTTGAGCGCGATGGTGAGCACGGCCACGCCGACGGAGATCTGCAGCAGGCGGCGCGGGGTGAGGCGTTCGAGCACATGGACCATGGCGCGCATTGTGCGCGTGCCAGAATGCCTCGCATGCAACGCGCGTGGTGGTCCCGGCTGGGCTGGATGGCGGCGGGCCTGGGCCTGTCGCTGGGCGGCGCATGGCTGATCGCCCAGCGCGGTCTCGACGCGCAGCGCGCGGCCTTCGAAACCGACGCGCGCATCGTGCACCGGTTGCTGAGCCAGCAGGTGGTGCAGCACGACGCGGTGCTCGCCACGCTGGCCCTGCTCGAGCCCGAGCGCGGCGACGCCCTGCCGCGCCTGAGCGCCATCTACCCGCGGCTGCTGCAGGTGCGCGAACGCGCGCCCGGCAGCGCCTGGGGCGACGAGGCGCTGGCCCGGGCCGAAGCCGCGTCACGCGCCAGCGGCCGCGCGGCCATGGCCGAGGGCGATCTGGCGCAGGGCCGTTACACCCTGGTGCGCGGCAGCGGCGACAGCGCCTACGCGCTGGTGATCGCGCTTGCGGGCCTGGTGCCCGACGCCGACTGGCCCATGGACCGCGCGCGCAGCCCGGTGCAGGTGGCGCTGCAATGGAACGGACAGACGCACACCGTGCAGCCGGGCCGCCCGCTCGCGCGCGGCTGGCGCTTCGATTTCGACAAGGTGGTGGCCGCCGAGAGCCAGCCCTTCCACGCCGTGGCCACGCGCTGGGTGGGCTGGGGCGAGCTGCCCTGGCTGCCCATGGGCGCGTGGGTGCTGGCCGTGACCGCGGGCCTGGCCGCGCTGCGCCACGCGCTGCGCCTGCGCGAGGCGCGCCAGCGCGCCGAGGCCCTGCTGCGCCTGGGCCAGCTCGGCCGGCTCAACGCCATGGGCGAGTTCGCGGCCGGCCTGGCGCACGAGCTCAACCAGCCGCTCACCGCGGTGCTGTCGAGCACCCAGGCCGCGCAGCGCCTGCTGGCCGACGAGCCCCCGGCGCTGGACACCGCGCGCGAGGCCATGGGCCGCGCCGCGGCGCAGGCGCGGCGCGCGGCCGAGGTGCTGGGCCGGCTGCGCCGCGGGCTCGAACCGCCGGCCGGTGCCGCGGGCGGGCGCGCCCGGCTCGATCTGGCCGCCTGCGTGCGCGAGGCCCTGCACCTGCTGCAGCCCGAGATCCAGCACCGCGGCGTGACCGTGCGCTGGCTGGCCAGCGAGGCGCTGGCGGTGCAGGCCGATCCGGTCGCGATCGATCAGATCGTGCACAACCTGATCACCAACGCGCTGCAGGCCCTGGACCGCCAGCCTCAGGGCCCGCGCGAGCTGAGGCTCGCGGTGCAGCGCGAGGGCGATCAGGCCGTGCTCACGGTGGCCGACACCGGCCCGGGCCTGCCGCCCGAGGTGCTGCCGCGCCTGTTCGAGCCCTTCTTCAGCACGCGCGAGGGCGGGCTGGGCCTGGGCCTCACGCTCAGCGAATCGCTGGCCAATGCCCAGGGCGGCCGCCTGAGCGCCGACAACGCCCCCAGCGGCGGCGCGCGCTTTTGCCTGCACCTGCCGCTGGACGAAGCATGAGCCCCGACGACCGATCCCCCACCGTGCACCTGCTCGACGACGACGAGGCCGTGCGCGACAGCCTGGCGCTGCTGATCGGCACCGTGGGCCTGCGCGTGGTGCCATGGGCCGATCCGCAGGCCTTCCTCGCCGGCTTCGACCGCGAGGGCATCGGCGCCATCGTGCTCGACGTGCGCATGCCCGGCATCAGCGGCCTGAGCGTGCTCGACACGCTGGTCGCCCAGGGCGTGGACCAGCCGGTGATCCTGCTCACCGGCCACGGCACGGTGGACATGTGCCGGCGCGCCTTCAAGGCCGGCGCGGCCGAATTCCTCGAGAAGCCGGTGGACGACGAGGCGCTGATCGAGGCCTTGCAGCAGGCCGTGCGCCAGCACGTTCAATCGCGCCAGCGCGCGCAGACCGACCGCGCCGCGCGGGATCGCTGGCAGCAGCTCTCGCCGCGCGAGCGCGAGGTGCTCGCGCTGATCGTCGAGGGCCTGTCCAACAAGGCCATCGCGCGTGTGCTCGACCTGTCGCCGCGCACCGTGGAGACCCACCGCGCCCACGTGTTCGAGAAGCTGCAGGTCGATTCGCTCGCCCAGCTCGTGCGGGGCTACGCGGCCCTGGTGGCCGAAGCGGGCGGCGCGGGCGCTGCGTAGTTTTACGGAGCCGCGGGCGTAGCCGGCCGAATGGTGCGCGCGGCGGGCGGTTCCTACAGTGCGGGCACGGTTGATCGAACCGAAACCCACCGCCTGGAGACCCGCATGAACACCCCGATCCGCACCGCCCTCGCCCTGTCCCTGCTCGCCGCCTGCGCCTTCGCGCAGGCCCAGTCCGCCGCGCCGCTGGTGCGCAGCGAGCGCAACGTGTCGCTCGAACTGGCCAACCAGATCGCCGCCGCCACCGTGGCCGCGTGCAGCGCCAACGGCCACGCCGTGACGGCCACCGTGGTGGACCGAGCGGGCAACGTGCGCGCGGTGCAGCGCGCCGACAACGCCGGCCCGCACACCCTTGAAGCCAGCCGCCTCAAGGCCTACACCTCGGCCTCGGCGCGCAACACCACGCTGGCCATGATGGAGGCCTCGCAGAAAAACCCCGCGGCGGCCAACCTCAAGGACATTCCCGGCTACCTGCTGCTTGGCGGCGGTGTGCCGGTGCGCGCGGGCAACGAGGTGATCGGCGCGGTGGGCGTGGGCGGTGCGCCCGGCGGCCACCTGGACGAGCAGTGCGCCGTGGCCGCGCTCGACCAGCTGAAGGCGGCCCTGCAATGAAGCGCCGCGCGCTGCTGCTGACGCTCGCCGCGGCGGGCCTGCCGGTGGCGGCGCAGGTGCCGCCGGCGCCGGCCGAAATCGCGGCCTACCAGGGCCTGCACGCAGCCGCGCAGCGCGGCGATGTGCCCGCGCTGCAGCGCCTGCTCAAGGCCGGCGCGCCGGTGGACGCCACCGACGCCGCGGGCCGCACGCCGCTGCACGTGGCCACCTTCGCGCGCCAGCGCGAGGCCGTGCGCGCGCTGGTGCAGGCCGGTGCCGACACCGCGCGGCTCGAACACGGCCGCTACGACGCGGTCACCATCGCGGCGGTGGCCGACGACGAGGAGACGCTGCGCGTGCTGCTGCAGCTGGGCGCGAGCGCGAAGCTCGTGACCAGCCGCTACGACGGCACCGCGCTGATCGCCGCGGCCCACCTCGGCCACGACGGCGTGGTGCGCCAGCTGATCGCGGCCGGCGCGCCGCTGGACCACGTGAACAACCTGCACTGGACGGCGGTGATCGAAGCCATCGTGCTGGGCGATGGCGGTGCGCGCCACCAGGCCACGCTCAAGGCCCTGATCGGCGCCGGCGCGAACCTGCAGCTCGCGGACCGGCAGGGTCAGATGCCGCTCGCGCTCGCGAAGGCGCGGGGTTACGGCGCGATGGTGGCGCTGCTGGAGCAGGCCGGCGCGCGCTGAACCCGACCGGGCCTCAGCCCAGGCTCACGCGCGCGAACTTGCGCTTGCCCACCTGCACCACGTAGGTCCCGGCCGGCAGCTTCAGGCCCTTGTCGCTCACCACGGCGCCGTCCACCCGCACCCCGCCGCCATCGATGAGGCGGCTGGCCTCGCTCGACGACGGCGCCAGGCCGGCCGACTTGAGCAGCGCCGCGATGCCCAGGGGCGCGCCCGACAGCGACACCTCGGGGATGTCGTCGGGCACACCGCCCTTGGAGCGGTTGATGAAGTCCTGCTCGGCCGCTTCGGCGGCCGCGGTGCTGTGGAAGCGCGCGGTGATCTCCTTGGCCAGCATCACCTTGGCGTCCTTGGGGTTGCGCCCGCCCGCCACCTCGCGCCGCAGCGCCTCGATCGCCTCGATCGACTGGAACGAGAGCAGTGTGTACCAGCGCCACATCAGGTCGTCGGAGATGCTCAGCACCTTGGCGAACATGGTGTTGGCGTCTTCGGTGATGCCGATGTAGTTGCCCTTGGATTTGGACATCTTGTCCACGCCATCGAGCCCTTCGAGCAGCGGCATGGTCAGGATGCACTGCGGCTCCTGGCCGTACTCGGCCTGCAGGTGGCGCCCCATGAGCAGGTTGAACTTCTGGTCGGTGCCGCCGAGTTCGAGATCGCTCTTGAGCGCCACCGAGTCGTAGCCCTGCATCAGCGGGTAGAGAAACTCGTGCACGCTGATCGGCGTGCCGGCCGTGAAACGCTGGTGGAAGTCGTTGCGCTCCATCATGCGCGCCACGGTGTACTTGGCCGCGAGCTGGATCATGCCCATGGAGCCCAGCGGCAGGCTCCACTCGCTGTTGTAGCGGATCTCGGTTTTGGCCGGGTCGAGCACCAGGCTGGCCTGCTTGTAATAGGTCTCGGCGTTGGCCTTGATCTGCTCGGGCGTGAGCGGCGGGCGGGTGTTGTTGCGGCCCGAGGGGTCGCCGATCAGCGAGGTGAAGTCGCCGATCAGGAAGATCACCGTGTGCCCCAGGTCCTGCAGCTGGCGCATCTTGTTGAGCACCACGGTGTGGCCGATGTGGATGTCGGGCGCGGTCGGGTCCAGCCCCAGCTTGATGCGCAGCGGCGTGCCGGTGCGCTCCGAACGTGACAATTTTTGCACCCAGTCGGCCTCGGGGATCAATTCTTCGCACCCGCGCCGGGTGACGGCCAGCGCGTGCCTCACGCCGTCGGTCAGCGTTTCGGCACCGCTGGGGCGCGAGGTCGGCAGGTCGGGCGAAATTGAGCCGTTCTTCATACGTGTTTGTTCCGATGGGAGGGGCCCGGCCCGTGGGTACACTTGCCGGTTGTCGCCGGATTTTAGTTGGCGTGTTTTTTGCACATGGCAAAGCACACGTGTAAAGCCGGCCCGCGGCGTGAACTCTCGCAGCGCCGCCCGCTCACTCCCTGGACGCCGGTGTGTGGCCAAGAGCCCTCACCGGCCCTTTCATGGATGACCGAAATTGATACGCCAGACCCTGAACGCGGCGGCCGACCTGGGCCGCCAGACCGCTGAATCGATCGCCCGCCACCCCCGCCGCCTCATGGGCAGCCTCGGCGTTCTCCTGCTCGGCACCGGCGTGACGGCCTTCGGCATTGCCCCGCTCGCCCCCGACGCCGCCGACCTGCCCGTGCACCAGGTGGTCGAGGCCCTGCCCGCGTCGGCCCAGCCCACGCTGATCGCCTCGCCGCTGATCCCCCTGGGCCTCGAACAAGGCAACCCGCTGCTGGCCGACACCAAGCCCTGGACCCTGTACCGCAGCGACACCACGCGCAGCGACGACACACCGCAAAGCCTGCTCAAACGCCTGGGCGTGAACGACACCGAAGCCCAGACCTTCCTGGGCCGCGACCCGCTGGCCCGCCAGCTGCTCGCCAGCCGCCAGACCCGCCTGGTGCACGCCGAAGCCTCACCCAGCCAGGAACTCGAGCGCCTCACCGCGCGCTGGGTCGATCCGCGCGACGACCGCGGCTTCCTGCGCCTGGTGGTCGAGCGCGCGCCCGACGGCCTGAGCGCCCGGCTCGAGAAGGGCCGGCTCGAAGCCAGCCCGCGCCTGGTGAGCGGCGAGATCAACAGCTCGCTGTTCGCGGCCACCGACGCCGCCAACATCCCCGACGCGGTCGCGGTGCAGTTGGCCGAGATGTTCGCCAGCGACATCGACTTCCGCCGCGACCTGCGCAAGGGCGACCGCTTCCACGTGGTCTACGAAGCCCTGGTGGCCGACGGTGAGCCGCTCAAGACCGGCCGCATCCTGGCCGCCGACTTCATCAACAACGGCCGCACCCACGAGGCCGTGTGGTTCGAAGCCCCGGGTGTGAAGGGCGGCTACTACGGCTTCGACGGCGAGAGCAAACGCCGCTTCTACCTGTCCTCGCCGCTCGAGTTCTCGCGCGTGAGCAGCGGCTACGGCATGCGCTTCCACCCGGTCCTGGGCACCCAGCGCGCCCACCTCGGTGTCGACTTCGCGGCCCCCACCGGCACGCCGGTGCGCACCGTGGGCGACGGCTTGGTGGAGTTCGCGGGCGTGCAACGCGGCTACGGCAACGTGATCTTCGTGCGCCACCGCAACAACCAGGTCACGGTGTATGCGCACCTGAGCCGCATCGGCGTGCGCACCGGCCAGCGCGTGGCCCAGGGCGAGTTCATCGGCAACGTGGGCTCCACCGGCATGTCCACCGGCCCGCACCTGCACTTCGAGTTCCGCGACAACGGCGTGCACCGCGACCCGCTGGTGATCGCGCGCGAAAGCGAAGCGATCAAGCTGCCCGAGAACCTGCGCGGCAGCTTTGCGGCCGTGGCCCAGGCCCAGCGCAGCAAGCTCGAGGCCGCCGCCCAGGTGCGCCAGGCCAGCGCCGACTGAGCGGCCCCCGCGCCCGCCCACAAAAAAGGAGCCCTGGGGCTCCTTTTTTCATGCCGGCGGCAGAAGGCTCAGACGCTGAAGCTCGAACCGCAGCCGCAGGTGGTGGTGGCGTTCGGGTTCTTGATCACGAACTGCGCACCCTGGAGGTCTTCCTTGTAGTCGATCTCGGCACCGACCAGGTACTGGTAGCTCATGGCATCGATCAGCAGGGTCACGCCGTTCTTGTTCATCGCGGTGTCGTCTTCGTTGACGACCTCGTCGAAGGTGAAGCCGTACTGGAAGCCCGAGCAGCCGCCACCTTGCACGAACACGCGCAGCTTGAGGTCGGGATTGCCCTCTTCAGCCACCAGCTCGGCCACCTTGGCGGCGGCGCTGTCGGTGAAAACCAGCGGGGCGGGCATGTCGGTCTGGACGGTCTCGGCAACGGCGCTCATGGGAATTCCTCTTCTCGTGGGGGCGGGCTGCCCCGCGAATACCCTGAATGGTACGGCAGGGCGCTCGGGATTGCGGCTATCGGTTGTTTGCCGCCAATTTCAGTGTGGGCATTTCCGCGCTGCCGTCGGCGGCCACCGGCCGCAGCTGGCCCGAGATGCGCGCGCCCTGGTGCATCTCGATCGAGCGGTAGGTCACGTCGCCCTCGATGTGGGCCTTGGGTTGCAGTTCGAGCAGTTCGCGCGCGAGCACCGGGCCCTTCACGTGGCCGTTGATGATCACGTGGTCGGCCTCGACCGAGCCGGTGACCGAGGCCACCTCGCTCACGATCAGCAGGCTGGACTGGCCGTCGACCGCACGGATGTTGCCGCCGACCTCGCCGTCGATGCGCAGGCCATCGGCGAACTGCAGGTCGCCCTGGATGCGGGTGCCCTGTGCGATCAGGCTCTTGATCGGGGGCTGCTTGGTCTTGCCGAACATGGTGGGCTCCTCTGAACGTCGGTGGGTGTCACAGGCCGGACGTCTGGACCGACCGGACCGCGTTGCCCTGAAGGACCTTGGCGGTCACGGACTTGATCTCGGCCTGGGCAGGCAGCTCGACAACGCCTTCCTGGCGCAGGTAGCCCTTGACCAGCACCGCCTGTGGCGCCGGCGCCTGCTTGGCGGTCCAGGGCTTGCCCGCGAGCGTGCCGGCAAAGCTGATTTCCAGCGATCCGCGGAATTCTGGCGCACGGCGGCCCGGCTGGATCATGAGCACCTGCCAGCGCCACTGGGTGGGCGACAGGCGCTCGGCCTGCAGGCCGCGGATGGCGAGCTCGTCGCCGCTGCCTGCGGGCAGCAGGCGCTCGAAGAAGCCCAGGTCGGCACGCAGCGACTGGTTGTCGGCCTCGAGCTGGCGGATCTGCACCCGCAGCTGTTCGAGCAAGGCCTGCTCGATGGTGCGCTGGCTCTGCGCGACGTTGCCTTGCGCCTGCGACTCGGCGAGCTCGGTGCGCAGGCTCACCACCTCGCGGCGCAGCTGCTGAAGTTCCTGGCGCGCATTGCGGTCGAGGCCGGCCAGGTCGCGGCCGAACTCGAAGGCCCAGAGGGCCAGTGCGCCCGAAAAGCCCAGCATGAGCGCCAGCAGCAGCCAGCGCAGGGGCCAGGGCAGCGCCCCGCGCACCGACATGCGCGGCGCCCCTGCCGACCACCGCCTACGCCCCAAGCGCCAACGCATGCAAGCCTTTCATTCAAGTGCAAGCAAAAGAAAGCAAGGCCCAGAAAGCAGAAACCGCCCCAAGCGGAACTTGCAGGCGGTTTCTGTGGGCCGTGGCCGGAGGATCAGCGCTTGCTGAACTGCTTGCGGCGGCGTGCAGAGCGCAGACCGACCTTTTTCCGTTCCACTTCGCGGGCGTCGCGGGTCACGAAGCCGGCTTGCGACAGCGCGGGCTTGAGACTCGCGTCGTAGTCGATCAGCGCGCGGGTGATGCCGTGGCGCACCGCGCCGGCCTGACCCGATTCACCGCCACCGTGCACGTTGACCTGGATGTCGAAGGTCTCGGCGTGGTTGGTCAGCATCAGCGGCTGCTTGGCGATCATGATCGAGGTCTCGCGGCCGAAGAACACCGCGATGTCCTTGCCGTTGACCGTGATCTTGCCGCTGCCCTTCTTGAGGAACACGCGGGCGACGCTGGATTTGCGACGGCCGGTGCCGTTGTTCCATTCACCAATCATTCAGGGCTCCTTAGATGTCCAGCGCCTGCGGCTGCTGGGCGGTGTGAGGATGCTCGGCGCCGCCGTAGACCTTGAGCTTCTTGATCATGGCGTAGCCCAGCGGGCCCTTGGGCAGCATGCCCTTGACGGCCTTCTCCAGCGCGCGGCCGGGGTGCTTGGCCTGCATGTCGCGGAAGTTGGTGGCGTAGATGCCGCCCGGGAAGCCCGAGTGGCGGTAGTAGATCTTGTCGGTGGACTTGGTGCCCGTCACGCGCAGCTTGGCGGCGTTGACGACGACGATGAAGTCACCGGTATCGACGTGAGGCGTGTAGATGGCCTTGTGCTTGCCGCGCAGTCGGAGAGCCACTTCACTGGCAACTCGTCCGAGGACCTTGTCGGTCGCGTCAATCACAAACCACTCGTGCTTCACGTCAGCGGGTTTGGCGCTGAACGTTTTGGTCATGAGTTTTCTCTGTTACGAGGGTTTGGCGGCCCTTTTCCACGGTCGGCGGTTCTCTTTCGGAACCCTCTTAGGTGGTGTTGGAAGCTTCGCCGCGGGGCCAGCAAAAACGCTGCGAAGCCCGCGATTGTACGAAATCCGGGCGCCCGGGGCAATTCCGGCGCTACCATGCGCGGCCCATGTTCTCCTACCGCCACGCCTTTCACGCCGGCAACCACGCCGACGTGCTCAAACACCTGGTGCTGATCGCCACGCTGCGCCACCTCATGCTCAAGCCGCCCGCGATCACGCTGGTGGACACGCACGCAGGCGCTGGCCTGTACCGGCTCGACGGCGATTTCGCCGACAAGGGCGGCGAGGCGGAACACGGCGTGGTGCGCCTGTTTGCCGCACAGCGCCCCGCAAGCGGCCCCGCCCCCGCGAGCACGCCGCTGCTCGACGACTACCTCGACCTCGTGGCCGGCTTCAACCCCAGCGGCTCGCTGCGCGTCTACCCCGGCTCGCCCTTCGTGATCCAGCAGCTGATGCGCCACGAATCGCGCGACCGGCTCAAGCTGTTCGAGCTGCACCCGACCGACGGCAAAACCCTGTCGGCCAACATTGCCCAGCTCGACGCCGGCCGCGCGGTGGTCGTCAAGCGCGAAGACGGCTTCGAGGGCCTCAAGCCCCTGCTGCCGCCGCCCGCCGACGCCAAGGGCTCGCGCCGCGCCCTGGTGTTGATCGACCCGAGCTACGAACTCAAGAGCGATTACGCCAAAGTGAGCGCCTGCATACAGGACGCGCTCAAGCGTTTCGCCACCGGCACCTACGTGGTCTGGTACCCGGTGATCCCGCGCACCGAGGCGCACGACCTGCCGCGCAAGCTGCGCGGCCACGCCCAGCGCGCGGGCCGCCCCTGGCTGCACGCCACCCTGGCCGCGGGCCACCCCCCGCTCGCGCCCGACGAACGCCCCGGCCTCACGGCCAGCGGCATGTTCGTGATCAACCCGCCGCACACGCTCTCGGCCGCGCTGGCCGAGACCTTGCCGCTGCTGGTGAAGGTGCTGGGCCGCGGCCGCGGCCAGGGCCACACCCTGGAATCGGGCGAGGGCTGAGCCCGGCCCCACGCGCCGCCCGACGGTGCCACTCAATTAACCAACCGATCGGTCGGTTAATTTGTTAGACTGCGCGCCACGCCCCCGTTGGCGAGGAGACGCGCATGTACACCCAATCCTTCAACGTGCCCGACGGCGGCCCGCCCGCCGCGACCCTGCAGCCCGTGGCCACCGAGGCGGACGCCGCGCTGCAGGCCCATTTCGACGCCGTGATCGACGCCGACGGCAAGATCGAACCGCGCGACTGGATGCCCGAGGCCTACCGCAAGACGCTGGTGCGCCAGATCAGCCAGCACGCGCACAGCGAGATCGTGGGCATGCTGCCCGAGGGCAACTGGATCAGCCGCGCCCCCAGCCTCAAGCGCAAGAGCATCCTGCTGGCCAAGGTGCAGGACGAAGGCGGCCATGGCCTGTACCTCTACAGCGCGGCCGAGACCCTGGGCACCAGCCGCGACCAGATGTTCGACGCGCTGCACAGCGGCCGAGCCAAGTACAGCTCCATCTTCAACTACCCCACCTTGAACTGGGCCGACGTGGGCGTGATCGGCTGGCTGGTCGACGGCGCGGCAATCATGAACCAGATCCCCCTGTGCCGCTGCAGCTACGGGCCCTATGCGCGCGCCATGATCCGCGTCTGCAAGGAAGAGAGCTTCCACCAGCGCCAGGGCTACGAATCGCTGCTCACCATGATGCAGGGCACGGCCGAGCAGAAGGCCATGGTGCAGGACGCGGTGAACCGCTGGTGGTGGAAGTGCCTGGCCATGTTCGGCCCGCCCGACGACAACAGCCCCAACAGCGTGCAGGGCATGCGCTGGGGCATCAAGCGCATCAGCAACGACGCGCTGCGCCAGAAGTTCGTCGACGCCACCGTGCCGCAGGCCGAGGTGCTCGGCGTGACCCTGCCCGACCCCGAGCTCAAGTGGAACGCCGAACGCGGCCATTACGACTTCGGCGCCATCGACTGGGACGAGTTCTGGCAGGTCGTCAACGGCAACGGCCCCTGCAACAAGGAGCGCCTGGCCACGCGCGTGAAGGCCTGGGAAGACGGCGCCTGGGTGCGCGAAGCCGCGCTGGCCCACGCGCGCAAGCAACAGCAACGCCAATTGAAGGAGGCCGCATGAGCACCCCCGCTTTGAAGGAATGGCCGCTGTGGGAGGTGTTCGTGCGCAGCAAGCAGGGCCTGGAGCACAAGCACTGCGGCAGCCTGCACGCGAGCGACGCGCAACACGCGCTGCAGATGGCGCGCGATGTGTACACGCGCCGCCAGGAAGGCGTGAGCATCTGGGTCGTGCCCTCGGCGAGCATCACCGCGAGCGAGCCCGATTCGAAAGACGCGTTCTTCGACCCCGCGGCCGACAAGATCTACCGCCACCCCACCTTCTACGAGATCCCCGAGAAAGTGGGGCACATGTGAGCGCCGCGCCGGTCGATCACCTGCTGCACCTGGCCGACAACGCGCTGCTGCTCGGCCAGCGCAACGCCGAGTGGGCGGGCCACGGCCCCATCCTCGAAGAGGACCTCGCGCTCGCCAACCACGCGCTCGACCACCTGGGCCAGGCGCGGCTGCTCTACCAGCACGCGGCCGCGCAGATCAACGCCGACCCGCAGCAGGCGCAGCGCTTCGCACACCTGCAGGGCGCACGCGTGGACGGTGGCGTCAGCGAAGACACGCTTGCGTACTTCCGCGGTGCGCACGAGTTCCGCAACTTCACGCTGCTCGAACTGCCGCACCACGGCCCGCTCGCGGGCCCCGCGCGGCAAGACCGCGACTTCGCCACCACCACGGTGCGCAATTTCCTCTACGCCGCGCTCATGGCGCTGTGGTGGGAACGCCTGCAGCACAGCGCCGACGCGCAGCTCGCGGGCATCGCGGCCAAATCGCTCAAGGAGGTGCGCTACCACCTGCGCCACGCGGGCGACTGGCTGGTGCGCCTGGGCGACGGCACCGACGACAGCCGCGCGCGCGCGCAGGCCGCGCTCAACCACCTGCTGCCCTACACGCAGGAATTCTGGATCGGCGACGCCGCCGAAGCCGCGGCCGTGGCCAACGGCACCGGCGTGGCGCTCGCGGCGCTCAAGCCGGCCTGGGACGCCCTGGTCGACGAGGCCGTGGCCGAGGCCACGCTCAAGCGGCCCGCCGACGGCGGCTACGTGACGCAGGGCCGACACGGCGTGCACTCCGAGCACATGGGCTTCGTGCTCGCCGAGATGCAGGGCCTGGCGCGCGAGCACCCCGCGGCCGTGTGGTGAGGCCATGAACCCGGCGCTGCGCACCGACCCGCTGGACGCCGTTCGCGCGGCCATCGCGCCCCTGAGCGATCCCGAGATCCCGGTGGTGAGCCTGAGCGAACTCGGCATCCTGCGCGAGGTGCGCAGCGGTGCCGACGGCGTCACCGAGGTGGTGATCACGCCCACCTACAGCGGCTGCCCGGCCATGGGGCAGATCGAGGACGACATCCGCGCCGCGCTCACCGCGGCCGGCCTCGAAGCGCGCGTGGTCACGCAGCTCGCGCCGGCCTGGACCACCGACTGGATGACGCCCGAAGCGCGCGAGAAGCTGCGCGCCTATGGCATCGCGCCGCCCAACGGCCGCGCCGCGCACGGCAGCGACAAGGTGGTCACCTTCGCGCGCCGCGCCGCGACGCAGCCCGTGCCCTGCCCGCGCTGCGGCTCCACCCACACCACCGAAACCTCGCCCTTCGGCTCGACCGCATGCAAGGCGCTCTACCGCTGCCTCGACTGCCTCGAACCCTTCGACCTCTTCAAGCCCTACTGACCATGAGCACCAGCCCCCGCGGATTCGTCGAACTGCCCGTCGCGCGCGTGAGCCCCGAGGCCGCGGGTTCGGTGGCCGTCACGCTGGCCGTGCCGCCCGAACAGCGCAGCGCCTTTGCGTTCGAGCCGGGCCAGTTCCTCACGCTGCGCGCCCTCATCGGCGGCCAGGACGTGCGTCGCAGCTACTCCATCAGCAGCCCGCGCAGCGTGTACACGCACAAGGGCGAGCTCACGCTGGGCATCCGCCCGGTCGAAGGCGGCGTGTTCAGCAACTGGGCGGCCACGCAGCTCAAGGCCGGCGACACGCTGCTGGCCATGCCGCCCGATGGCCGCTTCACCGTGCACCGCCCGCGCGCGATCCACCGCGTGGGCTTCGCGGCGGGCTCGGGCATCACGCCCATCCTGTCCATCATGACCAGCACGCTCGAAGAATCGCCCACGGCCAAGTTCACCCTGGTCTACGGCAACCGCCGCATGGCCAGCGTGATGTTCAACGAGGCGCTGCAAGACCTCAAGGACCGCTTCCGCGACCGGCTCACGCTGGTCCACATCCTCTCGCGCCAGGCGCAGGAGGTGCCGCTGCTCGAGGGCCGCATCGATGGCGAGAAGGTACGCGCGCTGATCGCGGCGCTGCTGCCCGTGCCCAGCATGGACGAGGTCTTCATCTGCGGCCCCGAGGCCATGATCGAGGCCACAGAGCAGGCCCTGCTCGGCGCGGGCGTGAAGCCCGAGCGCATCCACACCGAGCGCTTCAGCTCGCCCGCGCTCGACGCCCTGCCGCGCGCGCAGCGCGCCCAGGTGCAGCTCGGCCACGTGGACGCCAGCGCCGGCGAGGTGGCCCTCACCGTGGTGCTCGACGGCAAGCCGCACGCGCTGCGCATGGGCCGCGACCAGCACGTGCTCGACGTGGCGCTCGAGGCCGGGCTCGACCTGCCCTGGTCGTGCCGCGGCGGCGTGTGCTGCACCTGCCGCGCCAAGGTCATGCAGGGCAGCGTGGCCATGGACAAGAACTTCACGCTCGAACCCTGGGAGACCGACCAGGGCTTCGTGCTGAGCTGCCAGGCCCGGCCCACGAGCGACACGCTCGTGGTGAGCTACGACGAGCGTTAACGCACACCGCCGGGCCGGGGCCCGGCGGCATCGGGCCTCAGAAGCGCCAGCCCAGGCCCACGCCCACGAGCAGCGGGTCGACCTTGAAGCTGCCGACCTTTGCGCCGCCGGCGCTCACGTCGGTCTTGATGTAGGCCTTTTTCACATCGACGTTGAGGTAGAGGTTCTTCGCCAGCGGGATGTCCACGCCCACCTGCAGCGCCGGGCCCCAGCTGTTGCGGTCGATGTCGGCCACGCCGCCCAGCAGGTTCACCGAGCTGAAGCGCGTGTAGTTCAGGCCCGCGCCCACGTAGGGCTTGATGCCGCTGTCGGTGTGGAAGTGGTACTGCAGCGTGAGCGTGGGCGGCAGGTGCTTGAGCGTGCCGATCTCGGCGCCGTTCGAATACACGTGCTGCTTCTGCGGCACGGTCAGGATCAGTTCGGCCGCGATGTTGGGCGAGAAGAAGTAGCTGAAGTCCACCTCGGGCAGCCACTTGTTGTCGATCGACAGGCCCAGGCCGGTGCTGTCCTTGTTGGCGCTGTCCAGGTGCACGGCGCGTGCGCGCACGAGCACGGTGCCTTCCTTGAAGTCCTGCGCCAGGGCGGCGCTGGAGGCGAAGAGGCCAGCCGTGACCGCCACGGCCGCGGCGATGTGATGCAGTTTCATGGTCGTCTGTTTGCGATGCCGGGGAACAGTCCCCACACGCATTACAGAAGTCCCCCGCTGGCGCGGATTTGCGTCAGATCAAGGCCGCGGACGCGGCCTGCTGCAGCGCAGCAGGCGTTTGACGCAGGTCAAGGCCGCGCGTCGTCCACGGCCAACAGCACGACCGCGCCCACGCCCTCGCGCAGCAGGCCCAGACGCTCGGCCGCGGCGCGGCTCAAGTCGATGATGCGGCCCTGCGCATAAGGGCCGCGGTCGTTGATGCGCACCACCACCGACGCGCCATTGCCCGGGTTGAGCACGCGCACGCGCGTGCCGAAGGGCAGCGTGCGGTGCGCCGCGGTGAGCGCATTCATGTCGAAGGCCTCGCCGTTCGCGGTGCGGCGGCCGTGGTGGCGGTCGCCGTACCACGAGGCCATGCCGCGCTCGATCACCTCGGCCTCGTCGACCGCCACGGCCGGTGCACCGCCCGCGTCGCGCGGCGCGGGGCCGGTCGCGCACCCGGCCAGCGCAGCGACCAGCACGAGCGAGAGCAGGCGTTGCAAGGCCATGGCGTCAGTGGCCGTCGAGGCGGCGCAGGATCTCGAGCGTGGCCACGCTCTGGTTCATGGTGTAGAAGTGCAGCCCCGGCACGCCCGCGTTGCGCAGCTGGTCGCAGAGGTCGGTCACGACGTCGAGGCCGAAGGCCTTGATGGACGCGGTGTCGTCGCCGTAGGCCTGCAGGCGCAGCCGGATCCAGCGCGGGATCTCGGCGCCGCAGGCGTCGGAGAAGCGCAGCAGCTGCGCCGAACTCGTGATGGGCATGATGCCCGGCACCACCGGCACCTCGGCGCCCAGGCGGTGCGCGTCGTCGACGAAGCGGAAATACGCGTCGCTGTTGTAGAAGTACTGCGTGATCGCCGAGTGCGCACCGGCCTTCACCTTGGTCACGTAGGCCTTGAGGTCGGCCTCGGGCGACTTGGCCTGCGGGTGCACCTCGGGGTAAGCCGCGACCTCGATGTGGAAGTCCTCGCCGGTCTCGGCGCGGATGAAGGCCACGAGATCGCTCGCGTACTGGAACTCACCGCCCAGGCCGTAGCCGCTGGGCAGGTCGCCGCGCAGCGCCACCAGGCGCTTCACGCCCATGGCCTTGAGCTGCGCGAGCTGCGCGCGCACCGAGGCGCGCGTGGCGCCGATGCACGAGAAGTGCGAGGCCGCGTCCACGCCCTCGGCGAGGATCTCGCGCACGGTGCCGAAGGTGCCCTCTTGCGTCGAACCGCCCGCGCCATAGGTGACGGAGCAGAACAGCGGCTGGCGCACATAGAGCTGCTGGCGCACGGCGCGCAGCTTCTCGGCGCCTTCGGGCGTCTTGGGCGGGAAGAACTCGAAACTGATGGGCAGGTTCATGCCGGTTTCCGAATGAAGACGAAGAACTCGCGGTTGCCATCGCCACCGGCGATGGCGCTGTCGAAATAGTCGAGCAGCTGCAGGCCCAGGCCTTGCAGCGCGTCGGTGATGCGCGTGCGCACGCGGGCGTGGCTGGCCGCGTCTTTCACGAGCCCGCCCTTGCCGATGTCGCCAGGCTGCAGCTCGAACTGCGGCTTGACCAGCACCAGTCCGTGGCCGCCCGCTTTCAGCAGCGGCAGCAGCGCCGGCCACACCAGCGTCTGCGAAATGAACGACAGGTCGCCCACGATCAGGTCGAACGGCGGCTCGGCGCCGGCCGCGCGCAGTGCGTCGGCGTCGAGCTCGCGCGCGTTCGTGTGTTCGAGCGCGATCACGCGCGGGTCGCTGCGCAGGCGCGCATGCAGCTGGCCGCTGCCCACGTCCACGCCCACCACCTGCGCGGCACCGCGCTGCAGCAGGCAGTCGGTGAAGCCGCCGGTGCTCTGGCCCACGTCGAGCGCGCGCAGGCCCTGTACCGCAAAGCCCGTGTGCGCAAGCGCGCCTTCGAGCTTCAAGCCGCCGCGCGACACGTAGCGCGCCTCGGCGGCGTCGGACAGTTCCAGCTCGGCCAGCGGAGACAGCACCTCGCCGTTCTTGGCGACGGGCCTCCAGGCCTGCCCCGCCCCGAGCCGCCAGCGCACGCCCGCGGCGATCAGCCGCTGGGCCTGCGAGCGCGACGCCGCGAGTCCGCGCTCGACCAGCAACTGGTCGGCACGCACGGCCGCGATCAATAGCGGTACGTGTCGGGCTTGTAGGGGCCTTGCTTGGGCACGCCGATGTAGGCGGCCTGATCGTCGGTCAGCTCGGTGAGCATGGCGCCGACCTTCTTCAGGTGCAGGCGGGCCACCTTCTCGTCGAGGTGCTTGGGCAGCACGTAGACCTTGCCGATGTCGTAGGCCTCCTTGTGGGCGAACAGCTCGATCTGCGCGATGGTCTGGTTCGCGAAGCTCGAGGACATCACGAAGCTCGGGTGGCCGGTGCCGCAGCCCAGGTTCACCAGGCGGCCCTTGGCGAGCAGGATGATCTTCTTGCCGTCGGGGAAGATCACGTGGTCGACCTGCGGCTTGATCTCTTCCCACTGGCACTTCTCTTCGAGCTGCGCCACCTGGATCTCGTTGTCGAAGTGACCGATGTTGCAGACGATGGCCTGGTCTTTCATGGCGGCCATGTGCGCGTAGGTGATGACGTCGCGGTTGCCGGTGGTGGTCACGAAGATGTCGGCCTTGTCGGCGGCGTACTCCATGGTCACGACCTTGTAGCCTTCCATCGCGGCCTGCAGGGCGTTGATGGGGTCGATCTCGGTCACCCAAACCTGGGCCGACAGCGCGCGCAGCGCCTGGGCCGAGCCCTTGCCCACGTCGCCGTAGCCGCAGACCACGGCGACCTTGCCGGCGATCATCACGTCGGTGGCGCGCTTGATGCCGTCGACCAGCGACTCGCGGCAGCCGTAGAGGTTGTCGAACTTGCTCTTGGTGACCGAGTCGTTGACGTTGATGGCGCGGAACATCAGCGTGCCCTTGGCCGACATTTCCTTCAGGCGGTGCACGCCCGTGGTGGTCTCTTCGGTCACGCCGATGATCTCGGCGCTCTTGCGGCTGTACCAGGTGCTGTCTTGCGCGAGCTTGGCCTTGATAGCCGCGAACAGGATGCGCTCTTCTTCGCTGCCGGGGTTGGCCAGCACCGAGGGATCCTTCTCGGCGCGCTTGCCCAGGTGCATGAGCAGCGTGGCGTCACCGCCGTCGTCGAGGATCATGTTGGGGCCTTCGCCCGGCGTGCCCTTGGGGCCGAAATCGAAGATGCGGTGGGTGTAGTCCCAGTAGTCGACCAGGGTCTCGCCCTTGATGGCGAACACCGGCGTGCCGTTGGCCGCGATGGCGGCGGCGGCGTGGTCCTGGGTGGAGAAGATGTTGCACGAGGCCCAGCGCACGTCGGCGCCCAGCGCCTGCAGCGTCTCGATGAGCACCGCGGTCTGGATGGTCATGTGCAGCGAACCGGTGATGCGCGCGCCCTTGAGGGGCTGCTTCTCCGCGTATTCCTCGCGGATGGCCATGAGGCCGGGCATCTCGGTTTCGGCGATGCGGATCTCTTTGCGGCCCCAATCGGCCAGGTTGATGTCGGCAATGGCGCTATCGGCGCTGACGGGGTTCACTCGTGCATTCATGTGGCGCTCCTGTGAGGTGGAAGCACGGCACGGCGGGGGCGGATGAAAAAGCCCATCACACGTGCAGTGGATGAGCGTCGTTGCAAACAGGGGTCCGAGCCTCACGCCCGCGGCCCGCTCGGTGCGGGTGGGGCGCTGCAACGCTCCTCGGATGGGGCGGAATTCTATCCAAGCCGCCGCCGCACGGGTGCAACAGATCGCACACAGGCGACGGGCGCGAGGGGGTATGGCGCGCTGTGCGACACTGCCGCCCCCATGCAGCCCACCCCCCTGGCCCACTGGCCCCTGGCCGAGCGCGCGCGCATCCACGGCGTGCTCACCGACATCGACGACACGCTCACGGCCGACGGCGCGCTCGCGCCAGAGGCCGAGGCCGCGCTGCAGCGCCTGCGCGCCGCCGGGCTGCCGGTGTTCGCGGTCACGGGCCGCCCCGCGGGCTGGAGCGAGCCCTTCGCCCTGGCCTGGCCGATCGACGCCATCGTGGCCGAGAACGGCGCCGTGGCGCTGTGGAACGACAAGGGCCGGCTGCACAAGACCTATGCGCAGGACGCGGCCACCCGCCGGCAGAACGCCGAGCGGCTGCAGGCCGCGGCCGCGCGTGTGCTCGCCGAGCTGCCGCACGCGCGCCTGGCCACCGACAGCGCGGGCCGCGAGACCGACATCGCGATCGACCACAGCGAGCACGCCCACCTGGGCGAGGCCGACATCGCGCGCGTGGTCGCCATCCTGCGTGGCCTGGGGCTCACGGCCACCGTGAGCTCCATCCACATCAACGCCTGGATCGGCGCGCACGACAAGCTCAGCGGCGCGCGCTGGATCGTGCGCGAGCGCCTGGGCCGATCGCTCGACGACGAGATCGCGCACTGGGTGTACGTGGGCGACTCCACCAACGACGCCGTCATGTTCGCGCGCTTCCCGCACAGCGTGGGCGTGGCCAACGTGGCGCGCTTCTGGCCGCAACTCAGCCACCACCCGCGCCACGTGGCACCGCGCGAACGCGGCGCGGGCTTCGCCGACGTGGTGGACGCCGTGCTCGCCGCGCAGGCCGCGCCATGAGCGAGCACCCGCTGCCGGCGCGGGGCCTGCCCGCCGCGCCGCCCGCGCACGCGCGCCTGGGCCTCACCGCCGTCTTCGGCGCCACCTTCTTCGAGCTCGTGGGCTACTTCATGCTCACGCCCCTGCTGCTGCTGCGTCTCAAGGACGGCGGCGTGTCCACCGCGCTCGCGGGCGTGTTCGCGGCCAGCGGCTGGCTCGGCATCCTGCTCATGGTGCCCTTTGCCTCGGCCGTCACGCAGCGCCTGGGCCGCCGGCCCACGCTGTGGCTGTCGGCGCTGATCCCCACCGTGGCCACCATCGGCTTCGCGCTGTCGGACGCCCTGCCGCTGTGGTTCGCGCTCAAGATCGCCGCGGGCATGGCCTCGGGCCTGCGCTGGGTGCTGGCCGAGGCCCTGGTGGCCGAGTTCGCGCCACCCGCGCAGCGCGGCCGCTACGTGGGCCTGTTCGAAACCCTGGTGGGCATCACCTTCGTGCTCGGGCCGCTGGTGCTGGCCTGGGTCGGCCCGCAGAGCGAGGCCGCGGTGTGGGCCGCGTTCGGCTTCATGGCGGTGGGCCTGGGCTGGAGCCTGCTCACGCCCCGCGTGCCGCCCGCGGCCGACGCGCACGAGGCCCGCGTGGGCCTGCGTGGCGTGTGGCACGCGCTCGCCGCGCACCCGCTGATCATGACCGTGGGCTTCGTGGGCGGCTTCTTCGAGAGCGGGCTCACGTCCATCCTGCCGCTCTACGGCCTGGCCCTGGGCCTGGGCGCGGTGGCGGCCGCGCTGCTGGTGTCGGCCAGCGGCCTGGGCAGCGCGCTCATGATGCTGCCCGCGGGCGTGCTGGCCGACCGCATGGCGCACCACCCCAAGGCCCGCTGGGGCGACGCGCGCAGCACGCGCCTCACGCTCATGCGCGTGTGCGCGGCCATCACGCTCGGCGGCACGCTGCTCATTCCTTTCGTGGCCGGCACGCCTTGGCTCGCCGCGCCCGTGGCCTTCGTGTGGGGCGGCGCGGGCGGCTGCCTCTACACGCTCGCCATGATCGACATCGGCTCGCGCGAGCAGGGCATCACCCTGGTCAACAGCACCGCGGTGCTGGTGATGAGCTATACCCTGGGCGGCGTGCTCGCACCGGCCCTGGGCGGCGCGGCGCTGCAGTGGTCGCCCACGCTGGGTTTTCCGGCGCTGCTGGTGGGGGTGGCGGCGCTCGGGGTATGGTTGCTGCGGCGCCGGGAACCCTGAGCGGCGGGGCGGCGTCCCACGTCCATTCACACGAGGACACCGCCCATGGCCATTCCCTGGATCGCCGCGCTCAAGATCATCCCCTGGGGTGACGTGATCGAGCACGCCCCCAAGGTGCTCAACGCCGCGCGCAAGCTGCTCGACAAGAACAAGGCCCCGGCCACGCCGGTGCCTGCGGGCCCGCCGCTCGACCCGGCCGCCGAACCCCCGACCCTGGGCGAGCTGCGCAACCGCCTGATCGAGGCGCGCCAGCTCATCGACCAGCAGGCCGCCGTTCAACAGCAAATGGCGCAGACGCTGAGCGAGCTCGCCGAGCAGAACGCACGCCTGGTGGAGGCGGTGCAGCTGCTGCGGGTGCGCACGCGGGTGTTGATCGCGGCGGTGGGGGTGTTGGCGGTGGGGGCGGCGTTGCTTCTATCAAGATAGCAACAAGATTCGATTTCATGCGGGCTCTGACCCGATGCTCTGGGGAACCGTGCCAACGGGGGAGACGACACAAGGCCGTCCTGGTCAACCCCCTGCCGCATCGGAGCACGCCCCATGAACAAGACCACGCTGTCGCCGGCCTCATCCCGCTACGCCCAAAAGCCCGCCTCGTACGCAGCCACGGTCGCCGCGGAAGAAGACCAGTACGACGCCGGCCCCTTGACCGAAACGGTCAGCAACGCGCTGAAAGCGCAGCCGCCTGCAACCACCGCATCGTCGGACGCGCCGGTGCTCTTCCGGCGCTGGCACGAAGGCGTCGCCTTCATGGGCCTGGGGCCCTCGGCCGGATTGCTGCGCATCAATGACCAGCGCACCAAGGACTGGACCGCGCGCACCTGGGCCCTGGTTCAGATGCGCAGCCTCTACACCACCTACCCCCACAAGCACCGGGGCAATGCCAAGGTCGCTGCCGCCTGCCGCGAGCTGAACACCCTGTGCAACCGCAACGACGTGCAGCGCAGCGGCCTGCCATGCAACCGCAACCTGCTCCGGCTCCTGCTGGAGCTCACGGCCGCCGACGAAGAGCTGGCTGTTGGTCTGCAGGCCACCCCCCCCGAGTTCACGCGCCCCCAGTCGATGAACTTCCAGAACCCCTTGCCAACCATCGAGGAAGTGCCCGCATCGCCTCCGCGCGTGCCCCCGCTGGCCGTGGCGCACCTGGCCCGCACGCCCGCGTCACTGACCGATCGGCGCGCTTCAAGGCGCGACGAGGGAGGGGAGCAGCGCTCGACACCCCGGGTCACCGCGCTGTCGCGCCGGTCGAAGACCCACGAGCGGTCTGCGCCAAGGCCACAACCCGGCAGTGGCGGCGGCCCCGAGAGCAACGCCCCGGCCCCCCAGTGACACGGCCCACATGCCTTGCACCATCGAGCCGATCCCATGATTCACAAATCGCACAAATCGCCCCGGCCGCTGCTCACGCTCGCCGAGGTCATGGCCCGCGAGGCCGCCGACCCCGAGCAACGCACGGTGGGGCCGATGTACCAGGTGGTGGTGGCCAAGCGCGACCGCATGGTCCGCAAGCACATCGATTTCGAGCGGCATCCCAAAGCCCTGTACGTCAGACCCGATGCGGACGGCCAGGCCGTGCTGAAGATCAAGGGGCATGTCAAGACGCCCCGCGTCCTCGTCCTCGACCTCGCGGGCGGCGACGCGCTGCTGCAAAGCGAAGCGGGCATGGGCCAGCTGCAGCAGCTCATTGCCGTCTACCGGCGCAAGCACGGTGGCAATGCGCTCGTGGAGCAGGCCTGCGAGGATCTGCGGCAGCTGTGCCTGACCGCGAAGGGCCACAAGAACCAGTTTCCGGTCGACAGCCTGTGCGAGGCGCTGAAGGTGTTGCACGACGCCGACCATCCCGTCAGCCCGCCCACACTCACCGACCACATCACGGCGCCAGACATCGGCCACCTGCCGCCCAAAGAGGTGGGGCACCCGCGCCCCGAGGAGATCGAGCGGCCGTCGCCGCGCGACACCATGGTCGCCGACGTCCCGACCACCGTGCCCGCGCCCCCGGCGTGGCCAGTGGTCGTGCCGCGCCTTGCGCTGCCCCGCACCGAGGAGCCCGGCGCCACGCCGCCGGAACGCAAGACGGCGTTCACGGGCCAAACGCCCCACAGCCCGCGGCCGCTGAGGCCACAGCCCGTGCCGCAGCCGCTCAGGGCGTCCACGGCCAGGACCACACCGCGCACGCCGCCGGGCTCGGCCGACCGCAACGCCGACCAGCCGCCCGAACCGCAATGAGCGGCGGGCGCCGCCCGATCGCCCCGCTGCGCGCCTCAGCGCGGTCCCGCAGGCGCTTGTGCCTCGAGGCTGGCATCGCACCCCGCTCCCGCGGCGATCCAGCGCCTGGCCAGTCGCCGCAGCAGCGGCGCGGCCCAGGCCCAGCGCGGGCCCAGCACGCCCGCGGCATCGGTGATCGCGCCACAGCGGTACTGCGCCGCAGCGCCGTCCCAGCGCAGCGCGTCGCAGGCGCCGACGCGCTTGCGCGAGATCACGCGCCCCAGGGGGCAGGGCTCGGCCAGGCAGCACACGCCGCAGCCGTTGCAAGGCGCGCCCAGCGCGGGCTTGGCGGGGGCCTCGGGGTGGATGTGGATGGTCTGGTGGGGCATGCGGTGGCGGGGCCGGGCGAGACGCGAATCATCGCGCGCTTCGCACCGCCCTCGGCGACGGCGTGCCGGAACCCCGCCCGGCACGCAACCACCCACCCCACCCATCCCCTTCACACGTGCTGTCACACACCGCCGCCCCGCCATCAACCCCTTACCGCACGACCATGGAAAGAACCTCTCAACTCAAGTACGCCGCCGTCGCCCACCACAGCACACCCGCGATCGACAACGTCGCGCCACTCGATGACTACCTGCAGTCGCTGAAGCGGTGGGGACAGCCAGGGCCCACGCGCAAGGTCCTTTACCTCAAGGTCGTGGACGGGGTGGCACATGTGTCCACCCAGAAGGGCATCACGCCCCGCGCCACGGCCACCGCCGCAGCGAGTGCGATGACGGACTTCCTGTACGCACTGGGCCTCCAGTTCACCAGCGAGGGCTCCCCGGCACTCCGGGCGGCGGGCCGCGCGCTCTGCGATCTGGCCCACAACCCCGACAAGCAAGGCGGGGTCGCGGATACCGAGGCACTGCGCGCCTGCGTGCACCGGTTGCGCGTGGCGATCGATGAAGCGCGCCCTGAGCCCCTCGACGACCAGGCGGTGAGCCTGCAGTCGTCCAGCCGCGAGGCGTCACCCCAAGCGGTCTTCCCATCCGCCCCCAGCCAGGAGGCCCTGATCGGCGCGCCCGCCACCGACATTCCCTTGCCGCGCCCCCACTCCCTGCTCAACCTCAACCTGTCCGCGGTGCGCACGCATCAAGCCGGTTACCGGCCGCTCGACGCGGCGCGCCCCAGCACCGACCGCTCAGACCTCGCATCGCGCTTCTTCAAGACGACGAGGCGCCCCAGCGAAGAAAAGAAGCACCTCATCAACAGCAACGAGGACTGAGCTCAGCGACGCGCCTCGGCCGCGATGTGCGCCGCGTCCACGCCGAAGTAGCCGCGCAAGGCGGCCCGCGTGTCGCTGCGGCCGAAGCCGTCGGTGCCCATGCAGCGGTAGCGCCGGTCCGGCGGCAGCCAGGCGCGCAAGGCTTCGGGCACGGCGCGCACGTAGTCGCTCGCGGCGATCACCGGGCCCGCGGTGTCGGCCAGCAGGGTGTGCAACCAGGGCGTGCGGCCCTCGGCTTCGGCGGCCTGCGCATCGCGCGCCAGCTCGCTCCAGCTCGTGACGCTGCACAGGTGCACGCGCCAGCCTTCGGCGGCCAGCACCTCGGCAGCGCGCTGCACCTCGGTGAAGATCGCGCCCGAGCCCATGAGCGTGACCGGCTCGCCTCCCTCGGGGCCGAGGCTCGCAAAGCGGTAAGCGCCTTTGAGCACGCCCGTGTGCGCGGCGATCGGCAGGTCGGGCTGGGCGTAGTTCTCGTTCATGAGCGTCACGTAGTAGAAGACGTCGCGCTGGTCCACCAGCATCTCGCGCATGCCGGCGTCGACGATGAGGGCCATCTCGCCCGCGAACGCGGGGTCGTAGGCCTTGCAGTTGGGAATGGTTGCGGCCACCAGGTGGCTGCTGCCGTCCTGGTGTTGCAGGCCTTCGCCACCGAGCGTGGTGCGGCCCGAGGTGGCGCCGATGAGAAAGCCCCGCGCGCGCTGGTCGGCCGCGGCCCAGATGGCATCGCCCACGCGCTGGAAGCCGAACATCGAGTAGTAGATGTAGAAGGGCAGCATGGCCAGGCCGTGCACGCTGTAGCTCGTGGCCGCGGCGGTCCAGCTCGCGAGCGCGCCCGCTTCGCTGATGCCCTCTTCGAGGATCTGGCCGTCGAGCGCCTCGCGGTAGCTCAGCACCGAGCCGATGTCTTCGGGCGCGTAGCGCTGGCCCACGCTGCTGTAGATGCCCACCTGCTTGAACAGGTTGGCCATGCCGAAGGTGCGCGCCTCGTCGGCCACGATGGGCACGATGCGCGGGCCCAGCGTGCGGTCCTTGAGCAGGTTGCCGAGCAGGCGCACGAAGGCCATGGTGGTGCTCATGGCCTTGCCGTCGGCCTGCAGCGCGAAGCCGGCATAGCCGTCGAGCGCGGGCACGGGCAGCACCGCGCAGGCCGATTCGCGGCGCGGCAGCGGGCCGCCGAGCGCGGCGCGGCGTTCGCGCAGGTAGCGCATCTCGGCGCTGTCCTCGGCCGGCTTGAGGAAGGCCAGGCCGGTGGCCTGCTCGTCGCTCAGCGGCAGCTGGAAGCGGTCGCGGAAGGCCAGCAGTTCGTCGGCGTCGAGCTTCTTCTGGCTGTGCGTGGTCATGCGGCCCTGGCCCGCCGCGCCCATGCCATAGCCCTTCTTGGTGTGCGCGAGGATCACCGTGGGCTGGCCGCGGTGCGCCAGGGCTGCGGCATAGGCCGCGTGGATCTTCACCAGGTCGTGGCCGCCGCGCTTGAGGCGGTCGATCTGCTCGTCGGTGAGGCCTTGCACCAGCGCCGCCAGCGCGGGGTTCTGGCCGAAGAAGTTCTCGCGGTTGTAGCGGCCGTCCTTGGCCGCGAAGGTCTGCATCTGACCATCCACGGTGTCGCCGAGCGCGCGCACCAGCGCGCCGCTGTGGTCGCGCGCGAACAGGCCGTCCCAGTCGCTGCCCCAGAGCAGCTTGATCACGTTCCAGCCCGCGCCCGCGAACAGGCGTTCGAGCTCGTCGATGATGCGGTGGTTGCCGCGCACCGGGCCGTCGAGCCGCTGCAGGTTGCAGTTGACCACCCACACCAGGTTGTCGAGCTTCTCGCGCGCGGCCAGCGTGAGCGCGCTCATGCTCTCGGGCTCGTCCATCTCGCCGTCGCCGAACACGCCCCACACCGTGCGGCCGCCGCAGTCGAGCAGGCCGCGGTGGGTGAGGTACCGCATGAAGCGCGCGTGGTAGATCGAGCTGATCGGCCCGATGCCCATGGAGCCCGTGGGGAACTGCCAGAAGTTGGGCATGAGCCAGGGGTGCGGGTAGCTCGAGAGGCCACGCGCGCCCTGCGCGGGCGCCACGATCTCCTGGCGGTAGTGCAGCAGGTCCCGCTCGCTGAGCCGGCCTTCGAGGAAGGCGCGGGCGTACACGCCGGGCGCGCTGTGGGGCTGGAAGAACACCAAGTCGCCGCCGTGCGCATTGGTGCGGCCGTGGAAGAAGTGGTTGAAGCCGGTCTCGAACAGGTCGGCCGCGCTCGCGTAGCTCGCGATGTGGCCACCCAGTTCACCGTAGGCCTGGTTGGCGCGCACCACCATGGCCAGCGCGTTCCAGCGCATCAGCGAAGCCAGCCGCTCCTCGATCGCGAGATCGCCCGGGAACACCGGCTGCTGCTCGGCGGCGATGGTGTTCACGTAGGGCGTGTTGAGGCTGGGCCGCCAGCCCACGCGCCCGGCCCCCGCGGTGGCCACCAGCGCGTCCAGCAGCTGGCGGGCGCGCGTGGGGCCGTGGGCCTGCAGCAGGGCCCGGAACGCGTCTTGCCATTCGGCGGTTTCCTGGGGATCGGGGTCGGGCGACAGGTGTTCGGACGGGCTCATGGCCGCGCACTGTAGGCGCGGGCGCGCGGCATGTGCTGCCGAAACGGTCGCCACAGGGCAAATCAGCAGCACATAATGCTGCGACCTTGTCTCTTTTCAGCACAAATGAACCTCGACGCGCTCGACCGCCGGATCCTCCACGAATTGCAGCAAGACGGTTCCTTGTCGAACGTGGCGCTGGCGCAGCGCGTGGGCCTGTCGCCCTCGCCCTGCCTGGCGCGCGTGAAGGCGCTGGAGAAGGCCGGGGTGATCCGGCAGTACGTGGCGCTGGCCGACGCGGCGCGCCTGGGGCTGGGCCTGAACGTGTTCATCAACATCAGCCTCAAGACCCAGAGCAAGGAGGCGCTGGCGCGCTTCGAGCGGCACATCGCGGACTTCGACGAGGTGATGGAGTGCTACCTGATGACGGGCGACTCCGACTACCTGATCCGCGTGGTCGTGCCCGACATGGGCACGCTCGAGCGCTTCATCCTCGAGCGGCTGGCGCCGCTGCCAGAACTCGAGAAGATCCGATCGAGCTTCGCGCTCAAGCAGGTGCGCTACAAGACGGCGCTGCCGCTGGCGCGGGGGTGACGCGCCAGCCGCGGGGACTCACCCCCGCGCCAGCACCGGCGCCAGCACCTGGCCCGTGTGCGTGCCCGCGGCCACCACGCCTTCGGGGGTGGTGGCCGCCACGATGCGGCCGCCGCCCGCGCCGCCTTCGGGGCCGAGGTCGATGATCCAGTCGGCTTCGGCCATCACGTCGAGGTCGTGTTCGATCACCACCACGCTGTGGCCGCCGTCGACCAGGCGGTGCAGCACGCGGATCAGCTTCTCCACGTCGGCCATGTGCAGGCCCACCGTGGGTTCGTCGAGCACGTAGAGCGTGTGCGGCGCCTTCTGGCCGCGCCGGCCGACCTCGTCGCGCACCTTGCTCAGTTCGGTCACGAGCTTGATGCGCTGGGCTTCGCCGCCCGACAGCGTGGGTGAGGGCTGGCCCAGCGTGAGGTAGCCCAGGCCCACGTCCTTGAGCAGCTGCAGCGGGTGGCTGATGGCGGGCATGGACGCGAAGAAGTCCACCGCCTCGTCGACCTCCATCTGCAGCACCTCGCCGATGTTCTTGCCCTTCCAGGTCACGGCCAGCGTTTCGGGGTTGAAGCGCGCGCCGTGGCAGGTCTCGCAAGGCACCTTCACGTCGGGCAGGAAGCTCATCTCGATGGTGCGCATGCCCTGGCCTTCACAGCTCGGGCAGCGGCCTTCGCCGGTGTTGAAGCTGAAGCGGCCCGGGCCCCAGCCGCGCGCCTTGGCCTCGAGCGTGTCGGCGAACAGTTTGCGCACCGTGTCCCAGAAGCCGATGTAGGTGGCCGGGCACGAGCGAGGCGTCTTGCCGATGGGCGTCTGGTCGACCTCGAGCACGCGGTCCACGGGTTCGCTGCCGAGCAGCTTGTCGCAGCCGTTCCAGGCCGGGCGCTCGCCCTTGTCCCAGGCCTTCTTGCCCGCGGCGGTGCTGCGCATGCCCACCGCCGCGGCGACGTTGGTGAGCAGCACGTCGCGCGCGAGCGTGCTCTTGCCCGAGCCCGACACGCCGGTGATGACCACGAGCCGCTGGAGCGGCACGCGCGCGTCGAGCTGGTGCAGGTTGTGCAGCGTGGCGCCGCGCAGCTCGAGCGTCTGGTCGTCGCCGGGCGGCACCGGGCGGCGCGGCTGCAGCGGGTGCTTCATGGCGTGCAGCAGGTAGCGGCCGGTGAGCGAGTCGGGGCTGGCCGAGAGCTCGGCCACCGTGCCCTGCGCCACCACGCGGCCGCCGCGCTTGCCCGCGCTCGGGCCGATGTCGATCACGTGGTCGGCGCGGCGGATGGTGTCTTCGTCGTGCTCCACCACCACCAGGGTGTTGCCCTGTTCGCCGAGCTGGTGCAGCGCGTCGAGCAGGATCTGGTTGTCGCGCGGGTGCAGGCCGATGGTGGGCTCGTCGAGCACGTAGCACACGCCCTGCAGGTGGCTGCCGAGCTGGGCCGCGAGGCGGATGCGCTGCGCCTCCCCGCCGCTGAGCGTGGGCGCGCCGCGGTCGAGCGTGAGGTAGTTCAGGCCCACCTGTTCGAGAAAGGCCAGGCGGCTTTCGATCTCGGGCAGCAGGTCGCGCGCGATGTCGGCCTCGCGCCCGCTCAGGCCCGCGCCCTGCATCAGGCCGACCACCCATTGGCGCACCTCGCTCACCGAGAGGCGCGCGATGTCGGTGATGGCCACCCCTGCGAAGCGCACGGCACGGGCCTGCGCATTCAGCCGTGTGCCTTCGCAACCCGGGCAGACCTCGTCGCCCACGCCTTCCACCTCGGGTTCGGCAAAGCTTTGCTCGCGGCCCTTCTGGTCGTCGTCGCGCACCGAGTCGTCGAGCGCCTTGCGCTGCTCGCGCGAGAGCTTCACGCCCGTGCCCACGCAGTCGGGGCACCAGCCGTGCTTGCTGTTGTACGAGAACAGGCGCGGATCGAGCTCAGGGTAGCTGGTGCTGCACACCGGGCAGGCGCGCGCGGTGCTGAACACCTCCACCTGGCCGATGGCCTTGGTGGACCGGCCCTCGGCGATGGCCTCCTTGAGGCCGTCGAGCGGGTGCAGCAGGTGCAGCACGCCCTTGCCGTGTTCGAGCGTGCGCGCCAGCTGCGCGCGCAGGTTCGCCTCGTCGCCGGGATCCACGACGAAGTCGGCCACCGGCAGTTCGATGGTGTGTTCCTTGAAGCGGTCGATGCGCGGGAAGCCCGTGGTGGGCAGGAACTCGCCGTCCACGCGCAGGTGGGTGTGGCCGCGCGGGCGCGCCCAGTCGGCGAGCTCGGTGTACACGCCCTTGCGGTTGACCACCAGCGGCGCGAGCAGGCCCACGTGCCGGCCCGCGTGCTTGCGCAGCAGCGCGGCGGCAATGCTGTCGGCGCTCTGCGGCTTCACGGCCGCACCGTCGTGCACGCAGTGCTGCGTGCCCAGCTTCACGTAGAGCAGGCGCAGGAAGTGCCAGACCTCGGTGGTGGTGCCCACCGTGCTCTTGCGGCCGCCGCGCGAGAGGCGCTGCTCGATCGCCACCGTGGGCGGGATGCCGTAGACCGCGTCCACCTCGGGCCGGCCCGCGGGCTGCACGATGCTGCGCGCGTAGGCGTTGAGGCTTTCGAGGTAGCGGCGCTGGCCTTCGTTGAACAGGATGTCGAAAGCCAGGGTGCTCTTGCCCGAGCCGCTCACGCCCGAGATCACGTTGAACTTGCCGCGCGGGATGTCCACGCTGAGCTGCTTGAGGTTGTGTTCCTTGGCGTTGACGATGCGGATCGCGTCGCCGTGCGGCGCGGCGCGGCGCGCGCGCGCCGCGGCGTAGGGCCGCGCAGGCGCGTCGTTCACCGCCACCACGCGGTCCATGGCCTCGGCGTATTCGCGCAGGGCCCGCGCGGTGTGGCTCGTGGGGTGCTCGCGCACCTGCTCGGGCGGGCCTTCGGCCACCACCGTGCCGCCGCCCGATCCGCCCTCGGGGCCGAGGTCGATCAGCCAGTCGGCGGCGCGGATCACGTCGAGGTTGTGCTCGATCACCACCAGCGAATGGCCGGCGTCGATGAGCTTGCGCAGCGAGCGCATGAGCTTGGCGATGTCGTCGAAGTGCAGGCCGGTGGTGGGCTCGTCGAACAGGAACAGCGTGCCCTTGCGCGACACCGGCTGGCGGCTCGAGCTGCCGGCCTTGGCCGCTTCGGCCAGGAAGCCCGCGAGCTTGAGGCGCTGGGCCTCTCCACCCGACAGCGTGGGCACGGGCTGGCCCAGCTTCACGTATTCCAGGCCCACGTCCACGATGGGCTGCAGCGCGCGGATGGCCTCGCGGTCGGCGCGGAACAGCTCGGCCGCCTCGCTCACCGTGAGGCCGAGCACGTCGGCCACGCTCAGCAGGCGGCCGCCGCGCTCGATCTTCACCTCGAGGATCTCGGGCCGGTAGCGCTGGCCGTCGCAGTCGGGGCAGCGCAGGTAGACGTCGGAGAGGAACTGCATCTCGACGTGCTCGAAGCCCGAGCCGCCGCAGGTGGGGCAGCGGCCGTCGCCGCTGTTGAAGCTGAACTTGGCCGGCGTGTAGCCGCGCTGGCGCGACAGCGGCAGGTCGGCGAACAGCGAGCGGATCGCGTCCCACGCGCCCACGTAGCTCACCGGGTTGGAGCGCGCGGTCTTGCCGATGGGCGACTGGTCGACGAAGACCACGTCGGCGAGCTGTTCGGCGCCGAGCAGGCGGTCGTGCGCGCCGGGCGATTCGGTGCTCTGGCCGAAGTGGCGCATGAGCGCGGGCGCGAGCACGTCCTGGATCAGCGTGGACTTGCCCGAGCCCGACACGCCGGTGACCACCACCAGGCGTTGCAGCGGAAATTCCACCGACACGTTCTGCAGGTTGTGCTCGCGCGCGCCTTCGAGGATCAGGCGCGGCGTGCTGTCGGTGACGGCGCGCTTGAAGCCCATGCCGATGGTCTTGCGCGCGCCCAGGTAGGCGCCGGTGAGCGTGTCGGCCGCGCGGATCTGCTCGGGCGTGCCGTCGAACACGATCTGGCCGCCGCGCTCGCCCGGGCCCGGGCCCATGTCGATCAGGCGGTCGGCCGCGAGCATCACCGCCGGGTCGTGCTCGACCACCACCAGGGTGTTGCCGGCGTCGCGCAGTCGCTTCATGGCGTCGACGATGCGCGCCATGTCGCGCGGGTGCAGGCCGATGCTGGGCTCGTCGAGCACGAAGAGCGTGTTCACCAGCGAGGTGCCGAGCGCGGTGGTGAGGTTGATGCGCTGCACCTCGCCGCCGCTGAGCGTGCGGCTCTGGCGGTCGAGCGTGAGGTAGCCGATACCGACCTCGCAGAGGTAGCGGATGCGGGTGTTGATCTCGTCGAGCAGCAGCTTGAGCGCCTGCTGCTCGCCCGCGCTGCCGGCCTGCGCGGGTGCGATGGATTCGAAGAAGCGCCGCAGGCTGGTGAGCGGCATGAGCATCAGGTCGTGCAGGCACAGGCCGGGCAGCGCCTCGAGCTGCGTGCGCGACCAGGCCACGCCCGCGGGCAGGTAGCGCCGTTCAGGCGGCAGCACCGCGTCGGCCTGGGCTTTCGTGCCCACGCGCCAGAGCAGGCTGTCGGTCTTGAGGCGCGCGCCGTGGCACACCGGGCATTCGGTGTAGCTGCGGTACTTGGACAAGAGCACGCGGATGTGCATCTTGTAGGCCTTGCTCTCGAGGTACTCGAAGAAGCGGCCCACGCCGTACCAGTGCTGGTTCCACTTGCCGTTCCACTGCGGCGAGCCGTTCTTCACCCAGTCCTGCTGCTCGGGCGTGAGCTTGGCCCAGGGCGTGTCGCGCGGAATGCCCGCGGCCTCGGCGTGGCGCATCAGGTCGTCCTGGCACTCCTTCCATGCGGGCGTCTGGAAGACCTTGATCGCGCCGTTGCGCAGCGTGAGCTTGTCGTTGGGGATCACCAGGCCGTAGTCCACGCCGATGACGCGCCCGAAGCCGCGGCAGCTCTCGCAGGCGCCCACGGCCGAGTTGAACGAGAACATCGAGGGCGAGGGATCGGCGTAGCGGATGTCGCTCTCGGGGCAGTGCAGGCCGGTGGAGAACTTCCAGATCTCGGGCTCGCCCTCGTCCTTGAGCGCGTACACCGTGAGCTTGCCCGCGCCGCGCTTGAGGCCGACCTCGATCGCCTCCATCACGCGCGCGGGTTCGGCGCTGGAGAGGCGGAAGCGGTCGGCCACCACATCAAGCAGCTTCACGGCCTCGATCGGCGGCTTGGCCTTCTTGCCCTTGGCGGGCGCTTCGTCTTTCACCGCGCGCTGCACGGTGCGCTCGGCCTGCACGCGGGTGTAGCCGCTGGCCGAGAGCCACTGCTCGACCTCTTCGGCCGTGGTGTTGGCGGGCAGCTCGACCGGGAAGGTGAGCACCAGCCGCGGATCGCCCTGCGCTTCGCTGCGCCGGCGCAGCTCGGCCGCGATGCTGTCGGGCGAGTCGTGGCGCACGGGCAGCGCGGTCTCGCGGTCGAACAGCTCGGCGCCGCGCGCGAACAGCAGCTTGAGGTGGTCGTTGAGCTCGGTCATGGTGCCCACCGTGGAGCGCGAGGACCGCACCGGGTTGGTCTGGTCGATCGCGATCGCCGGGGGCACGCCTTCCACGCGGTCTACCGCGGGCTTGTCCATACGGTCGAGGAACTGGCGCGCGTAGGCGCTGAAGGTTTCCACGTAGCGCCGCTGGCCTTCGGCGAACAGGGTGTCGAACACCAGGCTCGATTTGCCCGAGCCGCTCGGGCCCGTGACCACGGTGAGCTCGCCGGTGCGCACGTCCAGGTCAAGGTCCTTGAGGTTGTGCTGGCGCGCGCCGCGGATGCGGATCACGCCCTGCTCGGCCTCGCCCCCGGGCTGCTCGGGATCGGCGGGAAGGTCGGCTGGGCGCAGGTCGTCGGACATGGAGGGGCTCCGGAAGGCGAAGCGAAAGATTCTAGAAAGGCCGGCGCCGCGCCGGGCGCCCGCGCGCGATGCCCCTGTGGCCGCCTCAGGCTAGAGCGGCGCCGCTCACGGCGCTTTCGACGCCCTACATCCCGTGCGGCGCGCTCCGGCCTTAATCCTGTGTTCAGAATCGACGGATTCATCACGGAGACATGCATGACGAAGACTTGGTTCATCGGCCTGGCCATCGCCCTGGCCTGCGCCCAGACCCACGCCCAGTTGCGCATCGGCCAGCCCTCGGGCTTCAGCGGTTCGGTGGCCGCGGGCGTGAAAGAAAACACCGACGGCGCCAAGCTCTACTTCGATGCGGTGAACGCGCGCGGCGGGGTGAACGGCCAGCCGATCGAGCTGATTTCGGTCGACGACAAGTTCGACCCCAAGCTCACGGTGGAGCTCGGTCGTGAACTGATCACCAAGCGCGGCGTGCTCGCGCTGTTCCTCAACCGCGGCACGCCGCACGCGCAGGCGCTCATGCCGCTGCTGGCCGAGCACAAGGTGCCGCTGGTCGCGCCCAGCACCGGCGCCATGGTGCTGCACGAGCCCGTGAACCCCTGGATCTTCAACGTGCGCGCCACCTACCAGCGCGAGGCCGCGCGCGCCATCGAGCACCTGGCGAGCATCGGCCAGAACCGCATCGCCATCCTCGAAACCGACGACAGCTTCGGCGCCGATGGCGCGGCCGGCGCCATGCAGGGTTTCGCGAAGGTCAAGCTCGAACCCGTGCTGCGCCAGAAGACGCCGCGCGAGAAGCCCGACTTCAGCGCCGTGGCCGCCGAGATCGCCAAGCTGCAGGCGCAGGCCGTGATGGTGATCGCCTCGGCCGGCAACACCGCGAACGCGGTGCACGCGCTGCGCGCCGCGGGCTCGCGTGCGCAGGTGGTCACGCTGTCCAACAACGCGTCCGAGGGCTTCATCAAGCTGCTCGGCGAGCACGCGCGCGGCGTGATCGTGACGCAGGTCTTCCCCAACGAGCGCTCGGTGAGCTTCCCGCTGATCAAGGAGGCGCAGGACCTCGCCAAGGCCAAGGGTCTGGACGGCGTGTCGCCCGCGATGATGGAAGGCTTCGCGGCCGCCAAGGTGCTCACCGAAGGCCTGCGCCGCGCCGGCCCCAACCCCACGCCGCAAAAGCTGCGCGACGCGCTCGAAGGCCTGTCGCGCTACGACCTGGGCGGCCTGACCGTGAGCTACAGCGCCACCAACCACACCGGGCTGGACTTCGCCGACCTCTCCATCGTGGACGCCAACGGACGCTTCCGCCGCTGACTCATTCCTTCACGATCAGCACCGGCTGCTTGGCGTGCGTGAGCACTTTCTGCGCCACGCTGCCGAGAATCAACGCCTTCACGCCCTGGCGGCCGTGCGAGCCCATCACCACCAGGTCGCAGCCCTCGGCCTGGGCGGTTTCGAGAATGCCCTCCCAGACCATGTTGCGCTCGATGGTGTCGCCCGCGAAAGGCACGCCGCGCGCGCGGCAGGCCTCGGCCACCACCGCCAGCGCGGCGCCGGCCACGCGCTTGGCGTCGTTGAGGTAGCTCTGCAGACCCACAGCCGACGCATCGCCGATGCCGATGTAGGGGAAGGGATCGATCACGTAGACCCCGACCACCTGGCCGCCCGAGCCCTGGGCGATCTCCGCGGCCATGGCCGCGGCCTTGATGCCGACCGCCGAGCCGTCGGTGGGAACGAGGATCTTCTTGAACATGCGGGCCTCCTGGGTTGTGTGGTGAAGGCCCATTCTGGGCCGGGACCGCACAACCCGGCTTGATGCCCGTCAAGCGGACGTGGCTTCCGGCCTGACATCCACCGCGCAGTACTTGAGCTCGGCGATCTTGCCCACCGGGTCGAGCGCGGGGTTGGTGAGCACGTTGGCCGCGGCCTCGCGGTAGGCGAAGGGGATGAAGGCGGTGTCGGCGGGCAGCGCGTCGTCAAAGCGCACCGGCAGCGTGATGACGCCCCGGCGCGAAGCCACGCGCGCCGCCGCGCCCGCGCGCAGCCCCAGCCGGGCCGCGGTCTGCGGGTGCAGGCTCACCACCGGGCCGGGCTCGATCGCGTCGAGCACCGTGGCGCGCCGCGTCATGCTGCCGGTGTGCCAGTGTTCGAGCTGGCGGCCGGTGATCAGCACCAGCGGGAACTGCGGATCGGGCGTTTCGGCCGGCGGCGTGAGCGCCGCGGGCACCAGGCGGCCGCGGCCGTCGGCGGTGGGAAAGCCGTCGGTGAACACCACGGGCTGGCCGGGGTCGGCCTCGTCGGCCACCGGGTAGGTGACCGCGCCCTCGCGCCACAGGCGCGGCCAGCTCAGGCCGCGGATGCTGGGCATGAGCGCGCGCATCTCTTCGTACACCGCGGCGATGCCCTGCGTGGCGTCGGCGCTGCCGCTGCCGTCGGGCGCCACGCCGTAGCGCCAGGCCAGGCCCAGGCGCTGCGCGAGCTGCTCGGTGATCCAGGCGTCGGCGCGCGCCTCGCCCGGCGCGCCCACGGCCTTGCGGCCGAGCTGCACGCAGCGGTCGGTGTTGGTCACGCTGCCGGTCTTCTCGGGCCAGGCGGTGGCGGGCAGCACCACGTCGGCGAGCGTGGCGGTCTCGGTCAGGAAGATGTCGATCACCACCAGGTGCCGCAGGCCCGCGAGCGCTTCGCGCGCGTGGGTCGCGTCGGGGTCGCTCATGGCGGGGTTCTCGCCCTGCACCAGCATGGCGGTGATCTCGCCGCGGTGCGCGGCATCGACGATCTCGACCACGGTAAGGCCGGGCTCGCTGCCCAGCGTGCCCGCGGGCAGGCCCCAGAGCGCCTCGGCCTTGCCGCGCGCGGCGCCGTCGCCCACGCGCGCGTAGTCGGGCAGCACCATGGGGATCAGGCCGGCGTCGCTCGCGCCCTGCACGTTGTTCTGGCCACGCAGCGGGTGCAGGCCGGTGCCCGGGCGGCCGATCTGGCCCGTGACCAGCGCGAGCGCGATCAGGCAGCGCGCGTTGTCGGTGCCGTGGGTGTGCTGGCTCACGCCCATGCCCCAGAGGATCATGGCGTTCTTTGCGGTGGCGTAGGCGCGCGCGACCTCGCGCAGCGTGGCCGCGTCGATGCCGCAGACCGGGGCCATGGCCTCGGGCGTGAACGCCGCCACGTGTTCGCGGATGAGCTCGAAATCGCGCGTGTGGGCGGCGATGTAGGCGGGGTCGGTCAGGCCCTCGGCCACGATCACGTGCAGCAGCGCGTTGAGCAGGGCCACGTCGCTGCCGGGCTGGAAGCCCAGGTGCTTCCAGGCGTGGCGCGCGAGCTCGGTGCGGCGCGGGTCGGCCAGCACCAGGCGGGTGCCGCGCTTCACCGCGTTCTTGATCCAGGTCGCACCCACCGGGTGGTTCTGCGCCGGGTTGGCGCCGATCAAGAGCACGAAATCGGCGTGGGCCACGTCGCGCAGCGGGTTGGTGACCACGGCCGAGCCCAGACCCTCCATGAGCGCGGCCACGCTGGAGGCGTGGCACAGGCGCGTGCAGTGGTCCACGTTGTGGGTGCCGAAGGCGCTGCGCACGAGCTTCTGGAACAGGTAGGCCTCTTCGTTCGTGCCCTTGGCCGAGCCGAAGCCCGCAACCGGGCTCGCGCGACCGCGCGCGGCCGTGGCCTGCAAGGCGCGCTGGAAACCCGCGGCGGCGAGATCGAGCGCTTCGTCCCAGCTCGCTTCGCGGAACTGCGCGCGCAGCTCGTCGGGCGTGAGGCGGCGGCCCACGGCCAGCGGGTCCTTGGCCACGCCGGCGCGGCGCACCAGCGGGCGCGTGAGACGCTCGGGGCTGTGCGCGTAGTCGAAGCCGAAGCGGCCTTTCACGCAGAGCCGGCCTTCGTTGGCCGGGCCCGCGATGCCCTCGACGTGCGCGATGCGGTCGTTCTCATCGACGTGGTAGCGAAGCTGGCAGCCCACGCCGCAGAAGGGGCAGACCGAATCGACCTGCTTGAGCGAGGGCTTGGCGAAGGCACCGTTGGCGGGCGCGATGGCGCCCGTGGGGCAGGCCTGCACGCACTCGCCACAGGCCACGCAGGTGCTGTCGCCCAGGGGGTCGTTCTGGTCGAACACGATCTGCGCGTGGCCGCCGCGGAAGGCCAGGCCCAGCACGTCGTTGCCCTGGGTCTCGCGGCAGGCGCGGATGCAGCGCGTGCACTGGATGCAGGCGTCGCGGTTCACGGCCATCGCCGGATGGGAGCGGTCTTCTGCCACGGCCTCGCGCGCGGCGAAGTGCCCGGCGCGCGCGCCGGTTTCGCGCGCCCAGTGCGCGAGCTCGCTGTCGTGTTTGAGCGCGGCGGTGCCGGGCGCGTCGGCCAGCAGCAGTTCGAGCACGGTTCGGCGCGCGGTCGCCGCGCGCGGCGTGTCGCTCTTGACCACCATGCCCGCGCTCGGTGCGCGGCAGCACGAGGGCGCGAGCACGCGATCGCCCTCGATCTCGACCACGCAGGCGCGGCAGTTGCCCGCGGGGCGCAGGCCGTCGCTCGCGCACAGGCGCGGCAGCACGACGCCCGCGCGATCGGCGGCCTGCAGCAGGGTTTCGCCGGGTGCGGCCTCCACCGCGCGGCCATCGAGGATGAAGGGGATGTTCACGGGCCCACCTCGTCGGGGAAGAACCGGCGCACGCTGTCCACCGGGTTGGGCGCGGCCTGGCCCAGGCCGCAGATGCTGGCCTCGCGCATCACGGCCGAGAGTTCGTCCATGCGCTCGCCGTCCCAGGCAGGCGACTGCATGAGGCGCACGAGCTGGCCGGTGCCGGCGCGGCAGGGCGTGCACTGGCCGCAGGATTCGTGTTCGAAGAAGCGCATGAGGTTGAGCGCCGCGTCGCGCGCGCGGTCGTGCTGGCCCAGCACCACCACCGCCATCGATCCCACGAAGGCGCCGTGCTCGGCCAGGGTGTCGAAGTCCAGCGGCACGTCGGCCAGCGACGCGGGCAGGATGCCGCCCGAGGCGCCGCCGGGCAGGAAAGCGTGCAGCGTGTGGCCCTCGGCCATGCCGCCGGCGAATTCGTCGATGAGCTCGCGCAGCGTGATGCCCGCGGGCGCGAGGTGCACGCCCGGCCGTTTCACGCGGCCCGAGACCGAAAAGCGCCGCAGGCCGTGGCGGCCGCGGCGGCCCTGCGCGGCCCAGGTGGCGCCGCCCTGCGCGAGCAGCAGCGGCACCCACCACAGGGTTTCGAGGTTGTGCGCGAGCGTGGGCCGGCCGAACACGCCGTGGTGCGCCACGATGGGCGGCTTCAGGCGCGGCAGGCCGCGCTTGCCTTCGATCGATTCGATCAGCGCCGACTCTTCGCCGCACACGTAGGCGCCCGCGCCGCGGCGCAGTTCGATCGCCGGCGCACGGTAGCCGGGGAAGCGCTCGGCCAGCGCCTGCAGCCGCGGCCGCAGGGATGCGATCTCGCGTTCGAGCAGCGCGCGCGCGTCGTGGTACTCGTCGCGCAGGTAGAGCCACACGTGGCTCAGGCCCACCACCTCGGCCGCGATCAGCAGGCCTTCGAGCACCTGCGGTGCGCCCGTGGTGAGCACGTGCCAGTCCTTGAAGGTGCCGACCTCGCCTTCGTCGATGTTGACCACGCCGTAGCGCACGCCCGGCTGGGCGCGCACCGTGTCCCACTTGCGCCAGGCCGGAAAGCCCGCGCCACCCAGGCCGCGCAGGTTCGCGGCCTTGAGCTCGGCGATCACCGCGTCGCCCGTGAGCGCGCCCGCCAGCAGCCGCTGCAGTTGTGTGAGCGCATTGGCCTGCGGCGCGGGCAGCGCGCGCGGGCCGGTGTCGCCGCGCGCGATGGCGTCGCCGATGGCCTCGGGGCTGGCGTGCGGCAACTGGTGCTGGCCCACGCAGGCCGCGGGCGCCTGGTGGCACTGGCCGATGCAAGGCACGGGCTCGACGGCCAGGTGCGGACGGTCCGCGAGCGCGGCCCGCGTGCGCGCGAGCAGGTCCTCGCCGCCGGCCATGGCGCAGGCCAGGCTGGTGCACACGCGCACCGTGGTGCGCGGCACCTCGGCGGTGTCGTCGACGATCTTGAAGTGGTGGTAGAAGCTCGCGACCTCGAAGACCTCGACCTGGCTCAGGCGCAGCCGCTCGGCCAGCGCCGCGAGATGGCCCTGGCGCAGCGCGCCCTCGGCGTCGTTGAGGCGGTGCAGGTGCTCGATCAGCAGGTCGGCGCGCGGCGCCAGGCCTTCGCAGAGCGCGGCCACGCGCTCGCGTGCGGCCGGCTCGACCTGGCGGCCCTTGGGGGTGCGGCGGGCCGCCCCGTGCGCCTGCCGTTCCAGCGGGCGGATGGGGATGACCACGGGTGTGGCGGAAGGGGTGTTCATCGTGGGGTCCGGACAGTGGCGGCACGGTAGCACCATGGACGCCGCTTAATATGTTCGGCCTTGCACATTGGGAATCCGTCATGCCCGCCCGCCCCGCCGCCGCCCTGCACGTGAGCCTGCACCCGCACTGGCGCGTGGGCCGCAGCGAAACCGACACGCTCGACGCCACCGCCCTGCTCGACCTGCTCGCCACGGTGCAGGGCACGGGCAGCATCGCGCAGGCCGGGCGCGAGCTGGGCCTGTCGTACCGCCACGCCTGGGGCCTGCTGCAGCAGGCCGAGGCGCTGTTCGGCCAGCCGCTGCTGATGCGCGGGCGCGGCCGCGGCTCGGCGCTGACCGAGCTCGGCGAGAAGCTGGTCTGGGCCGACGCGCGCATCGGCGCGCGCCTGCAGCCGCTGCTCGAATCGCTGGCCTCGGAGCTCGAAGGCGAACTGGGCCGCGTGCAGCGGCGCACCCGCGCCGTGCCGCGCCTGCACGCGAGCCACGGCTTCGCGGTGGCCGCGCTGCGCGAGCAGCTCGCCGCGCGCGAGGTGGCGGTGGAGGTGCGCTACCGCAACAGCCTGGAGGCGGTGGCCGCGCTCGCGCACGGGGAATGCGAGCTCGCGGGCTTTCACGTGCCGCTGGGCGCGTTCGAGGCCGAGGCCGCGGCGCGCTACCGCGCCTGGCTGCAACCCGAGCGCCACCGGCTGGTGCACCTGGCGGTGCGCACGCAAGGCCTGTTCGTGGCCCCGGGCAATCCGCTGGGCCTGCGCGGGCTGGCCGACCTGGGCCGCCCGGGCCTGCGTTTCGTGAACCGGCCCGAGGGCTCGGGCACGCGCGTGCTCACCGAACTGCTGCTGCAGCGCCAGGGCCTGGCGGCACGCGCGGTGAGCGGCTGGGACAACACCGAGCTCACGCACGCGGCCGTGGCGGCCTACGTGGCCAGCGGCATGGCCGACGTGGGCGTCGGCGTGCAGACCGCGGCGCAGCGATTCGGCCTGCACTTCATTCCCTTGCTGCGCGAGCGCTATTTCTTCGCGGTGCCGGCCGACGCGCTGCAGCGCGACGCGTTCAAGCCGGTGCTCGCGGTGCTGCGCTCGCCGGCGTTCCGCGCGCGCGTGGCCGCGCTCAAGGGTTACGAGGCCGCGCAGACCGGGCAGGTGCTCACGCTGGGCGAGGCCTTCGGGGCCTGAGGCCGCGCACGGCCCATGCGGCCCACGCGGTCTCAGGCGGTGCGGGCCAGCAGCGCGTGCGCGCGTTCGCGGCTGTTGCGGTCGTCGGGCGCGAGGGTGGCCTCGCGCAACACGGCCTGCACGTAACGCGCGTGCGCGAGCGCGCGGCGCAGCTCCTGCATGAGGCGCTGGGCACCCTCCGGCTCGGCGAGCCAGAGCACCTGCAGCAGGTACACGTGGCGGCTGTTGCCGTCGCAGGCCAGCACGCCCAGGTGCCGGGGCACGCTCTGCAGGTTCAATTGCAGCAGCCGGCCCAGCACCGCGTCGCCCTGCCCGGCATCGAGGCGGCCGATGGGGATGCGCGCCTGCAGCAGGTGGGGCGCGTCGAAGGCCGAATAGCACAGCTCCAGGGCGAAGCCGTCGAGCGTGAACGGCAGGCAGGCCTGGGGGGCCTGGGGCGCGGGCAGGCCCGCGAATTCGCACCATTGCCGCAACGCGGCCTGAAAAACGCCTAGTGCCATGCGGGCTCCCTGGCGGTGGTCGACCGCCTGTTCGATGGCGGCTGTGTCGCCACGTCAGGACAAGGATTCCGGCGCGCGGGTGCCGGTCATGGTTTTGTCAGAAGCTCCAACGCCCCTTGGCGGTCCTCGGGCGGCCAGCGCCGCGCCTTCACGCATTGTTCGAACCAGCGGTGCATGGCCGCGTCGTCCACCGCGTATTCCCCGCGGGCCGACTTCCACACCAGCGACGGCGTGCGCTCGCGCAGCGATTCCAATGCTCGCTGAGCCATCTGGGGCGTCACGCGCGCGCCGGCCTGGCCACGGTAGAAGGCCAAGGCGTCGCCGTCGTAGGGCCGAAAGCGCGGCCCTTGCTCGAGCAGGCGCCAAAGAACCGCACGCTCCAGGGGCTTGAGCGCCAGAAAGTCGGACTCCATCTGGGCTTCGTCGTCCTGCTGCCGGCGCAGGGCGGCGTTCAGAACGGCCAACTCGAAGCGCTCGTTCAGACCCGCCACCGGGCTGAGGGCCTGGCCCAGTGCCTCCATGAAGAACTGCGGCCGCTGGCCGAAGCCGTCAAAGGCCTTCGACAGACAGGCCACGTCCACGGGTTGCAGGTCAGGACGCTGCCGGACCACGAGTTGCGCGACGTGCTGAATGAACTCGGGCCCCAGAGGCGGCATGCGGGTGATCTGCGAGCCGTAGAACGGCGCGCCGCCGGTGTTGACCAGACGCAGCAACTTGTCGCGGTCGGACCCCGACATCACGAGCATGAGATGCACCTCGCCCGGCCGATTGAGCTGGTCGCGCGCGGACTTGAGCGCAGCCATCGTCGCCTCGCCGGCCTCGCTTGTCAGCGCATGCTGTGCCTCGTCGACGATGAGGGCCACCGGCGATCGGGCGGCGTCGCACAACATCCGCAGCGCCTCTGGCAATGTTGCTCCATCGACACGGCCGATCTTGCCCAGATCGATCTTGAGCGCACCGGCCACGGTCACGCTTTCCAGGCCCGCCGCCTTGGCGGTGCGGGTCACCACGCCCAGCCGTGACGCGAGCGCGCGGGCGATCGCGTCCGCGATCAGCTCGCCGGGATCGCGCCGCGGATCGGCCCACAGGTCCACGTAAGCCACGGTCACGCCGGCCCGCTCCAGCGCCGGCTTCAGGTCGGCCTGCAAGAACGTGGACTTGCCCGTGCGCCGCGGAGCGGCGAGAAACAAACCGTTGTGCGCATCGCCAAAGACGGCCTTGCCGAGCAAGGCTTCGACCAGTTGCTGCGCCAGGGCTGGGCGTGGAAAGTGGATCAATTTATCGCCTTTTATCAGGGGAGACGTAAATTATCTCGCCTGCGATAAAAGCAGATAAACCGTCCGTCGCGGGCGGATACCGGGCCCGTCAGCGCCGCTGCACGCCCACCGCGGTCTGCCCCGCGCGCTCCCAGGCGCCGCTGTCGAACCAGGCGTCGCCCGCGAGCCAGGCCTGCAGCATGGGCAGGGCGTCGAAGCCCCAGAACACGCGGCCATCGGCCACCACCGCGGGCACGCCGAACAGACCGAGCGCGAGCGCTTCGTCGGTGTTGGCGCGCAGGCGCTGCTTCACGGTGTCGCCGTCGGGCGCGAGCCATTCGCGGCCGCGCTGGCGCATGTGGTCCTGCAGGCGTTCCTGCAGCGCGGCCAGGCGCGCCGGATCGGCCGCGTCGGCGCCGCCGTGCCACACGTGCTCGAACAGCAGCCCGGTGACGTAGCGGTTGGTGTCGCCGGGCGCCTCGTCCTGCGCGGTGGCCAAGCCCAGGCGCAGCAGCGGCAGCGGGTTGAAGGGATGGGCCGCGGGCATGTCGAGGCGGATGCCGTGGCGGTGCGCGAGCCACTGCACCTGGCGGTAGGTCCAGTCGCGCTTGCCCGGGATCTCGGCCGGGCCGAGCTGGCCGTGGGCCTTGAGCAGCGCCGCGAACAGCACCGGGCGGTAGCGCACCGCCACGCTGTGGCCTTCGAGCGCCTGCGGCAAGGCCGCGAAGGCCAGGTGGGCGTAGGGCGAGATCGGGTCGTAGAAGAACTGCAGCTCGGTCATGCGGGCACCTCGCGGGTTTCGAGCTGCGCCCACACGGCGAGCTTGGCGGCGTCGTCCAGGCGGCTCCAGGCGCCGATCTCGTCGAGCGTGCGCCGGCAGCCCACACACATCAGGCTGCGTTCGTCGAGCCGGCACACGTTGATGCACGGCGAGGGCACGGCCACGCCGGGCTGGCGCAGGCGGGCGCGCGCGAGGTTGGGGCGCTCGGGCGTCTGGCTCATGCGGTTTCAATCTGCACCACGTCGGCCACGGGCGCGCCGGTGTAGCGCGCAAGCTCCTGCGGCGTGAGCGGGAACACCGCGTGCGGGTGGCCCGCGGCGGCCCAGATCACGTCGAAGCGGAACAGCTCGCGGTCGATCAGCGTGACGGGTTCGTTCGCGTGCGCGAGCGGCGACACGCCGCCGATGGAGAAGCCGGTCTGCGCCTTCACGAACTCGGCGTCGGCGCGGCCGAGCTTGCCGCCGGCTTCGGCGCACACGATGTCCTGCACGCGCTTTTCGTCCACGCGGCGGTCGCCCGAGGTGATGACGAGCACGGCGCGTTCGTCGCTCTTGCGGCGGAAGATGATGCTCTTGGCGATCTGGCCCAGCGCCACGCCGAGCGCGTCGGCGGCCTGCTGCGCGGTGCGCGCGGCGTCGTCGAGCATCACGGGGGCATGGGCATGGCCGAGCGCGGCGAGGCGGTCGGCCACGCGCTGGATGGCGGGGGTGGGGGCAGCGGAATTCAAGCTCATGGCCCGGGATGGTAGGGGGCTGCCGATCGGCCCGTCGGCGGCGTCAGCCCTGCCGCTTGGCGAGCAGCGCGCGCGCCACGCGCGAGTTGGTGGGCCGGCCCAGCTGTTCGCTGATGTAGGTGCCGGCGTCGATCAGCGCGTCGAGGTCGATGCCGGTCTCGATACCCATGCCGTGCAGCAGGTAGACCACGTCTTCGGTGGCCACGTTGCCGGTGGCGCCCTTGGCGTAGGGGCAGCCGCCCAGGCCGGCCACCGAGGTGTCGTGGTGCCACACGCCCATCTCGAGCGCGGCCAGGGTGTTGGCCACGGCCTGGCCGTAGGTGTCGTGGAAGTGGCCCGAGACCTGGTCGATGTGGAAGTGCTTGAGCGTGGCCTCGATCGCGGCCTGAACCTTCTTCGGCGTGCCCACGCCGATGGTGTCGGCCACGCCCACGTGCTCCACGCCGATGCCCTTCATGAGGCCCGCGAGGTAGTCCACGCGCGAGGGCGGCACGTCGCCTTCGTAGGGGCAGCCCACGGTGCAGCTCATGGCGCCGCGCACCGCGATGCCCGCGGCCTTGGCGGCCTGCACCACGGGCGCGAAGCGCTCGATGCTCTCGGCGATGCTGCAGTTGATGTTCTTCTGGCTGAAGGCCTCGCTGGCGGCGCCGAACACCACGATCTCGTCCGGCTTGTCGGCCAGCGCGGCCTCGAAGCCCTTGAGGTTGGGCGTGAGCACCGAGTAGCGCACGCCGGGCTGGCGCCGCACGCCCTGCATCACCGCGTGGTTGTCGGCCATCTGCGGCACCCATTTGGGGCTCACGTAGCTCGTGACCTCGATCTCTTTGAGGCCCGCGGCCTGCAGGCGGTGCACCAGCTCGATCTTGACCGCGGCGGGCACGGGCTGCTTCTCGTTCTGCAGGCCGTCGCGCGGGCCCACGTCGACGATCTTCACGCGGGAGGGCAGGTTGTTCATGGGGCGTCCTTGTTCAATAACCGCGGCGGCGGTCGACCTCGCCGGCCACGGCCTCGCCGCGTTGCAGCGCGGCGATCTTGCGCGCGATCTGGGCGATGCTCTCGTCGCGCAGGGTGCGCGCCGAGGTGTGCGGCGTGACCGTGATTTTCGGGTGCTTCCAGAAACCATGGTCGGCAGGCAGGGGTTCGGTGCGGAACACGTCGAGCGTGGCGCCGGCCAGGTGGCCTTCGTCGAGCAGCGCGAGCAGGTCGGCGTCGACCAGGTGCGCGCCGCGCGCGAGGTTGATCACGTAGCCGCCGGGGCGCAGCAGGCCCAGCGTGCGGCGGTTCAGGATGTTCTCGGTGTCGGGCGTGAGCGGCAGCAGGTTGATGAGCACGCGGCACTGCGACAGGAAGGCGTCGAGCTGCGCCTCGCCCGCGTGGGTGGTCACGCCCTCGATGGCCTTGGGCGTGCGGCTCCAGCCATGCACCGGAAACTCGAACACCGTGAGCGCGCGCGCCACGCGCTCGCCGAGCACGCCCAGGCCCATCACGCCCACGGGGAAGTCGGCCCGCGCCCGCGGCTTGCGGTAGGTCCAGCGGCGCTCGGCCACGTCGGCCTCGTAGCCGTCGAGCTCGCGGAAGTGGCGGATCACCGCGTGGCAGGCGAACTCGGCCATCTGCACCGACATGCCCGCGTCATCGAGCCGCACGATGCGCGTGGCCTCGGGGATGCGCAGCGCGAGCAGCGCGTCCACCCCCGCGCCGGTGTTGAACGCGGCCTTGAGACGGGGCTGTTGATCGAAGAAGGCTTGCGGCGGCGCCCACACCACCGCGAAATCGGCGGCGGGCGCGCCGGGCTGCCACACGCTCACGGTGGCTTCGGGGAAAGCGGCCTGCAGGCCCTGTTGCCAGGGCTCGGGCTTTTGCTGGCTGACGCAGACGGTGATGTGCATGGGCCGAGCTTACGCGGGGCGGTCGGCGCGCCCTGTCACGCGCTCGCCAGCTTGAGCAGCTCCGCGCCCTCGGCCACCTGGTCGCCGGGCGCGTAGAGCAGTTCGGCCACGGTGCCGTCGGCGGGCGCGGCGATGGTGTGCTCCATCTTCATGGCCTCCATCACCGCGAGCGCCTGGCCCTTCTTCACCGCGTCGCCGGCCTTCACCGCGAACGACACCACCTTGCCCGGCATGGGCGCGGTGAGGCGGCCGCTGTCGCCCTCGCCTTCGCCGGCGTGGGCCAGCAGATCGATCTCGACCAGGCTGGTGGCGCCGCGCGCGCAGAACACGTGCACGGTCTCGCCGGTGGTCCAGGTCTGCACGGTGTCGCGGCGGCCCGCGAACTGCAGGTCGAAGCGGCCATCGGGCAGGGCCTCGAAGCGCAGCGGGCCTTGCAGGTCACCGAGCGCGAGCGTGGGCTCGCCGCCACGGCCGTAGGTGAGCGTGGCCTGCAGGCGTTCGCCGGCCACCTCGAAGTCGAAGCGGCGCGTGGTGAGGCCGTGCGAGCGGAAGCCGTCGCGGCGCGAGAACGGGTCGGCGCCTTCGAGCGCGCGCTCGGCGCGCAGGGTCTGTGCGACCGCGGCGGCCACGGCCGTGGGCGTGCCCACGCGGTCCTGCTGGAACAGCACCGCGGCCTCGCGCGGGATCAGCGCGGTGTCGAGCCGCGCCCGCGCGAACGATTCACTCGCCACCACGTGGCGCAGGAACTGCACGTTGGTGGCCAGGCCCACGATGCGCGTCTCGGCCAGGGCGGCGTCGAGCCGCGCGAGCGCCTGCTCGCGCGTGTCGCCATGCACGATGAGCTTGGCAATCATCGAGTCGTAGAACGGGCTGATGGCGTCGCCCTCGCGCACGCCGTCGTCGAAGCGGATGGCCCCGCGTTCGAACGCGCTGTGCGCGGGCTTGCGGTAGACCTGCAGCGTGCCGGTGGCGGGCAGGAACTGGTTGTCGGGGTTCTCGGCACAGATGCGCGCCTCGATCGCGTGGCCCTGCATGCGCAGTTCGTGCTGCTGCAGCGGCAGCGGCTCGCCCGCGGCCACGCGCAGCTGCCACTCCACCAGGTCGAGACCGGTGATGGCCTCGGTCACCGGGTGCTCGACCTGCAGCCGCGTGTTCATCTCCATGAAGTAGAAGCGCATGGCCTCGGGGTGGTCGTAGCCCTCGGGCTGCTCGACGATGAATTCCACCGTGCCCGCACCCACGTAGTTCACCGCCTTGGCCGCGGCCACCGCGGCCTCGCCCATGCGCTGGCGCAGCTCGGGCGACATGCCGGGCGCGGGCGCTTCTTCGAGCACCTTCTGGTGGCGGCGCTGCACCGAGCAGTCGCGCTCGAACAGGTACACGCAGTGGCCGTGCGCGTCGCCGAACACCTGGATCTCGATGTGGCGCGGGCGCTGCACGTACTTCTCGATCAGCACCGCGTCGCTGCCGAAGCTGTTGCGCGCCTCGCGCTGGCAGCTCGCGAGCGCGGCGGCGAAGTCTTCGCTCTTCTCGACCACGCGCATGCCCTTGCCACCGCCGCCCGCGCTGGCCTTGATGAGCGCCGGGAAGCCGATGCGGTCGGCCTCGCGCTGCAGCAGCGCGGGGTCCTGGTCGGCGCCGTGGTAGCCCGGCACCAGCGGCACGCCGGCCTTCTCCATCAGGCGCTTGGACTCGGCCTTGAGGCCCATGGCCTCGATGGCCGACGAGGGCGGGCCGATGAACACCAGACCGGCCCGGGCGCAGGCGTCGGCGAAGGCCTCGTTCTCGCTCAGGAAGCCGTAGCCAGGGTGGATGGCCTGCGCGCCCGTGGCCTGCGCGGCCGCGATGATGCGCTCCCACTGCAGGTAGCTCTCGCGCGGCGCGGAGCCGCCGATGTGCACCGCCTCGTCGCAGGCGGCCACGTGCTTGGCGCTGGCGTCGGCGTCGGAATACACGGCCACGGTGCGGATGCCCAGGCGGCGCGCGGTGGCGGCGACGCGGCAGGCGATTTCGCCGCGGTTGGCGATCAGGATCTTGGTGAACATGGGGCGTCTTTCGGCGGGTTCAGGGGAGCCAGTGCGGCGGGCGCTTGTTCAGGAACGAGGCCAGGCCCTCGCGGCCCTCCTCGCTGGCGCGGATGTCGGCGATGCGGCGCGCGGTCTCGCCGCGCAGCTCGGCCGTGATCGGCTGGCCCGCGACGTCGCGCACCAGGGCCTTGCAGGCGCGCACCGCGGCCGGGCCGTTGGCCACCAGCGTGGCCACGAGTTCGTCGACCCGGGCGTCGAGCGTGTCGGGCGTGGCGAGTTCGTGCACCATGCCCAGCGCGTGCGCCTGCGCGGCGCCGAAGCGCTCGGCCGTGACCATGTAGCGGCGCGCCGACTGCGCGCCCATGGCGCGGACCACGTAGGGGCTGATGGTGGCAGGCAGCAGGCCCAGGCGCGCCTCGGACAGGCAGAAGGTCGCGCCCTCGACGGCCACGAGCACGTCGCACACCGCGGCCAGGCCCATGCCGCCGGCGTAACAGTCGCCCTGGATGCGGCCCACGATGGGCACGGGGCACTGGTCCAGGGTCCACAGCATGTCGGCGAGGCGCTGCGCGTCGGCGCGGTTCTCTTCCCAGCTGTAGCCGGCCATGGCCTTCATCCAGTGGAGGTCGGCGCCGGCGCAGAAGGCCTTGCCGTGCGCGCCCAGCACCACCACGCGCAGGTCCGGGTCCTGCGCAAGCGCTTCGAAGGTGCGCGTGAGCGCGGCGATCACCTCGTCGTTGAAGGCGTTGCGCACCTCGGGGCGGTTGAGCCACACGCGCGCCACGTGCGCGCTGGGGCGGGTCAGTTCGATCACGTCGCTCATCTCAATACCTCTTGGCCACTTCTTCGAGCATCACCTCGGTCGCGCCGCCGCCGATCGCGAGCACGCGCGCGTCGCGCCACAGGCGCTCGATCGCGGTCTCGCGGATGAAGCCCATGCCGCCGTGGAACTGCTGGCAGGTCTGCACCACCTCGTTCACCAGCTCGCCGGTGAGCGCCTTGAGCATGGACACCTGCTGCACGATGTCGCGGCCCTGGGTCACGTTCCAGGCGCAGTGGTACATGAACTGGCGCGCCGCGCGCACCTTGGCGTCGAGCATGGACAGGCGCTGGCGGATGGTCTGCTGGTCCCACAGCGGGCCGCCGAAGGCCTGGCGCTGGCGCACGTGGTCGAGCGTGAGCTGCAGCGCGCGCTGGCAGTGGCCCACGGCCATGGCACCGAGCGCGATGCGCTCGGTCTGGAAGTTCTGCATCACCGCGTAGAAGCCCTTGCCCTCTTCGCCGAGCAGGTTGGCCGCGGGCACGCGCACGTTGTCGAACACGAGCTCGGCCGTGTCGGAGCTGAGCCAGCCGGTCTTGTGGAGCGCACGGCCCACGCTGAAACCCGGCGTACCCTTCTCCACGATGAACATCGAGACCTCGCGCTTGCCCGGGCCGGTCTTGGCCGCGACGAAGTACAGGTCGGCGTGCACGCCGTTGGTGATGAACATCTTGGTGCCGTTGATCACCCATTGGTCGCCGTCGCGCACGGCGCGCGTGCGGATGCCCGCCACGTCGGAGCCGGCGCCGGGCTCGGTGATGGCCACGGCGCAGATGGCTTCGCCCGCGCACACGCGCGGCAGGTGCCGGGCCTTCTGCGCGGCATTGCCCGCGTGGTGCAGGTGGGGCCCGGCCATGTCGGTGTGCACGAGCACGGTGATGACGAAGCCCGCGTAGGTGCTCTGCGACAGCGCCTCGGCGAACACCAGGTTGGTCAGCGCGTCGGCGTCGCCGCCGCCGTGTTCGCCCTCGAAGGCCAGGCCCAGCAGGCCGGCCTGGCCCATGCGGCGCAGCACCTCGCGCGGCACGAAGCCCTGGCGCTCCCAGGCGTCGGCGTGCGGCTCGACCTCGCGCGCGAGAAAGCGCGCCACCTGTTCGCGCAGGGTCTGGTGCTCGGGCGTGTCGTAGATGGTGGATTCCATGCGCTTGTCTCCGTCGGTGCGCCGGCTTCAGCCGGTCGGGGTCTTTTGGGCCTGCAGGAAATACACGAGGTCGAGCTCGGGCGCGGGCTCGCCGAACGCGGTGAGCGCGGCCGTGATCTGGCCGCGGTGGTGGGTGGCGTGGTTGAACACGTGGGCCAGCGTGGGGGCGAAGGGCAGATCGACCTCGGCGCCGTTCATGCGCGTGTAGCGCAGCCGGGCCTCGAAGCGTTCGGCCGGCCAGGCGGCGATGGCGTCGGCCCAGGCCTCGGCGCCCGCTTGCAACGCTTGCGACAGGCGCGCGCGGTCGGGCTCGGCCTCGTGGTCGAGCGCGAGCCGCGGCGACTCGCCGTGCGCGAAGCGCCGGAACCACAGCAGGCATTCGCCCACGAGCAGGTGGTTGAGCGTGCCGTGCACGCTCTTGAAGAACAGGCCCACGTCGCGCCGGTAAGCGTCGTCGTCGAGCGCGGTCACAGCGGCGAGCAGGCGCTGGGTGGCCCACGCGTGGTAGCGCGCGAGCAGGTGGAAGTGGGCGCGTGCGTCCACGGCGTCTCAGCAGTTGAAGGGTTCCACGCCGCCGTCGAAGCTGCGGCGGCGCAGGACCAGCTCGGGCAGCACCAGTGCTTGCCCGTTGCGTTGCGCGGCGGGCCAGGACAGCCGCACCTGGGCGCCCGGCTGGGGCACCAGCGCCTGCAACTCCACCCGCCCACCCGAGCGCGAGGTCTCGATCGGCTCGCCCTGCTGCCAGCGATCCCCCGGGCCGGGCGCGCGGCCGCCGTAGGACGGGTCGGTGAAACGGGCCGCGACGGGCTGGCCGTCCACCTCGAGCGCGACAGGACCGGACAACGCGATCACCGTGCGCGCCGGCAGCGTGAACGCCAGCGAGATCTGCAGGCCCCGCGTGTCCCCGCGGTCGAGCACGCTGCGCACCGCGATGAACAGGCCATCACCCAGGTCCAGCCGCACACCCGTCTGTGGCCCGGACTTGCCCTGGCAGTTCGCGCGCCGCCATTCGGCGCGCGCCAGCGGGGTCTCGGGACGGTAGTAGGTGCCGTAGGGCGCGACCACGCAGGCGGGCAGCGTGGCCACGGCCGCCAGCGCGATCCAGTGGCGGCGGTTCAGCAAGGGCTTGGCCAGGCGCTTCATGGTCGCTGCCCCGGCTCACATGCGGAACACGCCGAACTTCGGCTCGCCGATGGGCGCGTTGAGCGTGGCCGACATCGCGAGCGCCAGGATGCGGCGCGTGTCGGCAGGGTCGATCACACCGTCGTCCCAGAGGCGGGCGCTCGCGTAATACGGGTGTGACTGGTGCGCGAACTGGTCGAGCAGCGGCTGCTTGAAGGCCGCTTCCTCTTCGGCACTCCACTGACCGCCCTTGGCCTCGATGCCGTCGCGCTTGACGGTGGCGAGCACGCTCGCGGCCTGCTCGCCGCCCATCACGCTGATGCGCGCGTTGGGCCACATCCAGAGGAAGCGCGGGCTGTAGGCGCGGCCGCACATGCCGTAGTTGCCCGCGCCGTAGCTGCCGCCGATGATGATGGTGAACTTGGGTACCTGCACCGTGGCCACGGCCGTGACCATCTTGGCGCCGTGGCGCGCAATGCCTTCGCTCTCGTACTTGCGGCCCACCATGAAGCCGGTGATGTTCTGCAGGAACAGCAGCGGCACCTTGCGCTGGCCGCACAGCTCGATGAAGTGCGCGCCTTTTTGCGCGCTCTCGGAGAACAGCACGCCGTTGTTGGCCACGATGCCGATGGGCATACCCTCGATGTGCGCGAAGCCGCAGACCAGGGTGCTGCCGTAGCGCGCCTTGAACTCGTGGAACTCCGAGCCATCGACGATGCGCGCGATGATCTCGCGCACGTCGTAGGGCTTGCGCGTGTCGGTGGGGATCACGCCGTAGATTTCTTCGGCCGCGTACAGGGGCGCGCGCGGCGCGATCAGCGCCTGCGCCACTTCCTTGCGGCGGTTGAGCGTGGCCACGGCCTGGCGCGCGAGCGCGATGGCGTGGGCGTCGTTCTGCGCGAGGTGGTCGGCCACGCCCGAGAGGCGGGTGTGCACGTCGCCGCCGCCCAGGTCTTCGGCGCTCACGATCTCGCCGATGGCGGCCTTCACCAGCGGCGGGCCGCCCAGGAAGATGGTGCCCTGGTTCTTCACGATGATGGTCTCGTCGCTCATCGCGGGCACGTAGGCGCCGCCCGCAGTGCACGAGCCCATGACGACCGCGATCTGCGCGATGCCCTGCGCGCTCATGTTGGCCTGGTTGTAGAAGATGCGGCCGAAGTGCTCGCGGTCGGGGAAGACCTCGTCCTGGTTGGGCAGGTTGGCGCCGCCCGAGTCCACCAGGTAGATGCAGGGCAGGCGGTTCTGCATGGCCACCTCCTGCGCGCGCAGGTGCTTCTTCACCGTCATGGGGTAGTAGGTGCCGCCCTTGACGGTCGCGTCGTTGCAGACGATCAGGCAGTCGACCCCGCTCACGCGGCCGATGCCCGCGATCACGCCGGCGCAGGGCGCGTCGCCGTTGTACATGCCGTGCGCGGCCAGCGGCGACAGCTCGAGGAAGGGCGTGCCGGGGTCGAGCAGCATCTGCACGCGGTCGCGCGGCAGCAGCTTGCCGCGCGCCGTGTGCTTGGCGCGCGCGGCCTCGCCGCCGCCTTGCGCGGCCTTGGCCAGTTGCCGTTTCAGGTCCTCGACCTGGGCGCGCATGGCCTCGGCGTTGGCCTGGAATTCGGCCGATCGGGGGTTGAGCTTGGTCTCCAGGATGGGCATGGCAGGGCCTGTGTCTTGTGGGGCGGACGAGGCGCGAGGGTACACCCCGGCGGCGGCTTTCCGGTCGCCACGGCGGTTGCAAATCGCGCCACGAATTCGAGCGTGGTGGCACACTCGCGCGATGGCCAACGCCCTGCCCGACACCGCCGATCTGCACACCGGCCCCGCGCTCACACCCATGGCGCTCGTGAAGGCCATGGCGCTGGCCTACCGGGCGCGCGGCATGGACCCGTCGGGCGCGCTCGCACAGGCACAAATTCCGCCAGCACGGCTCAACGACCCCCGCGCGCGCATCACGGCCGCGCAGATGGAGGCCGTGTCTTACGCGGCCATGCGCGAGCTCGACGACGAGGCCCTGGGCTGCTTCGAGCGCGCGCTGCCCTGGGGCAGCTACGGCCTGCTCGCGCGCGCCTCGCTGTCGGCGCCCACGCTGGGCGTGGCGCTCAAGCGCTGGTGCCGCCACCACGGCCTGCTCGCGCAGGCCATCGCGCTCTCGGTCGAGGTGGCGGGCGAGCGCGCCGAGATCGTGCTGCGCCAGGTGCGCGACCCGGGCCCCATGGCCGAACTCAGCGCGGTTTCGGTGCTGCGCAACATCCACGGCCTCGCGGCCTGGTTCATCGACTCGCGCATCCCGCTGCTGGACGCGCGCTTCCCCTACCCCGCGCCGCCGCACGTGGCGGCCTACGCGGTGCTGTTCGACGCGCCCAGCCGCTTCGGCGCGCCCGAGGCCGCGATCGCCTTCGACGCGCAATACCTGGCGCTGCCGCTGCGCCGCGACGAGGCCGCCATGCGCCAGCTGCTGCAGCGCGCGCTGCCGCTCACGGTGCGCTCGTACCGGCGCGACCGGCTGCTGGTGCAGCGCGTGCGCGACCTGCTCGCCAACCAGCCGCTGGCGGCGCACAACGCCGACGACATCGCCGCGCGGCTGCACACCTCGGCGCGCACGCTGCACCGGCAGCTCAAGGAAGAAGGCGCGAGCCTGCAGGCGCTCAAGGACGCGGTGCGGCGCGAGCGCGCGAGCCAGCTGCTGCTGCGCACGAACCGGCCGATCAAGCAGGTGGCCGAGGCCGTGGGCTTTCGCAACGAGAAGAGCTTCATCCGCGCCTTCCGCGCCTGGACCGGGCACTCGCCGGGCGACTGGCGCCTGCGCTGAGCCGGTTCGCGGCACAATCGGGAATAATTCTCATTTGCCAAGACCGCCCCGACCATGATGCTGCGAATCCCCCAGGTGCTGACGCCCGAGCAGGTGCGCCGGTGCCGCCAGTTGCTCGACGCGGCCGACTGGTCCGACGGCCGCGCCACCGCGGGCCACCTGGCCGCGCAGGTCAAGCACAACCGCCAGCTCGGTGACGACCAGCCCGCCGCGCGCGAGATCGGCGAGCTGGTCCTGCAGGCGCTGGGCCGGCACCCGCTGTTCGTGTCGGCCGCGCTGCCGCTCAAGGTGCTGCCCCCGCGCTTCAACCGCTACGAGGGCGGCGGGCACTACGGGCCGCACGTGGACGCGGCGGTGTTCAGCGTGCCGGGCACGCCGCACCGCATCCGCAGCGACCTGTCGGCCACGCTCTTTTTCAGCGAACCGCACGAGTACGAGGGCGGCGAGCTCACGGTGCAGGACCACTTCGGCCCGCACAGCGCCAAGCTCGCCGCGGGCGATCTGGTGCTCTACCCGGGCACCAGCCTGCACCACGTCACGCCGGTCACGCGCGGCGTGCGGCTGGCCGCGTTCTTCTGGGTGCAGAGCCTGGTGCGCGACGACAGCCAGCGCAGCCTCATGTTCGAGCTCGACACCGCGATCCAGCAACTGGCGCGCGACACGCCGGGCCACCCGGCCCTCGACCGGCTCACGGGCGTGTACCACAACCTGCTGCGGCAATGGGCGAACACCTGAAGCCGCCGCTGGCGCAGATCCCGCCCTCGGTGGCGGCCGTGGCCGACTACGAGCCGCTCGCGCGCGAGCGCATGAGCGCGCCCGCCTGGGCCTGGCTGCAGGGCGGCGCGGCCGACGAGATCACGCTGCGCGAGAACCGCGCGGCCTTCGAGCGGCTGCGGCTCGCGCCGCGGGTGCTCGCCGAGCTCGCCGGCGGCCACACGCGGCTCACGCTGCTGGGCCAGGCGCTCGACCACCCCCTGCTCGTGGCGCCCATGGCCAGCCACGGTCTCGCCCACCCCGACGGCGAACTGGCCACCGTGCTGGCGGCGGCCGCGATGCGCACCCCGGTGGTGGTGAGCACGCAGGCGGGCACGCCGCTCGAAACGCTGGCGCAGGCCGCGGGCGATGCCGCGCCTCCCGTGCCACTGTGGTTCCAGCTCTACCTGCAGCCCGACCGCGGCTTCACGCGCGCGCTAGTGCAGCGCGCCGAGGCCGCGGGCTACCGCGCGCTGGTGCTCACCGTGGACGCGCCCGTGAGCGGCGCGCGCAACACCGAACAGCGTGCGGGCTTCGTGCCGCCGCCGGGCCTGGGCGCGGTGAACCTGCAGGGCGCCAGGCCCCTGCCACCGCACACCGCGCGCCCCGGCCAGCCGCCGCTGTTCGGCAGCCCGCTGCTCGACGCCGCGCCCACCTGGCGCGACATCGCCTGGCTGCGCGAACAGACCGTGCTGCCCATCGTGCTCAAGGGCGTGCTCGCGCCGGCCGACGCGGTGCGCGCGGCCGATGAAGGCCTGGCCGGCGTGATCGTCTCCAACCACGGCGGGCGCGTGCTCGACACCGTGCCCGCCACGCTCGACGCGCTGCCCGCGATCGCGCAGGCCGTGCAGGGCCGGCTGCCGCTGCTGCTCGACGGCGGCGTGCGCCGCGGCACCGACGTGTTCAAGGCGCTCGCGCTCGGCGCCTCGGCCGTGCTCGTGGGCCGGCCGGTGCTGCACGGCCTGGCGGCCGCGGGCGCGCCGGGCGTGGCCCATGTGCTGCACCTGCTGCGCACCGAACTCGAAATGGCCATGGCGCTGTGCGGCTGCCGCACGCTGGCCGATATCGACGCCTCCAGGCTCTGGCGCGGCTGAGCCGCGCGCCGGCTCAGAGCCGCAGCTCGCGCATGTGGTGGAACACGCGCGCCACCGGCAGGCCCTCGAAGGCGCGGCCGTGGCCCTGGGCGCAGAAGCCCCACACGGTCGCGCCCGCGGCCAGGCCGGCCTGCGCGCCGGGCGCGGTGTCCTCGATCACCAGGCAGCGCTTGGGGTCCACACCCAGGTGCGCGGCCGCGGCCAGGTACACATCGGGCGCGGGCTTGGAGCGCGGCAGGTCGTGGCCGCTGAACACCGCGTCGCCGAAGAACCGCGACAGGCCCACCTTGTCAAGCTGCATCAGCACCTTGGGCTTGTCGGCGCCGGACGCACAGGCGATGCGGCCGCCGGTGTGCGCATGCACCTGGGCCACGGCGTCGTGGATGCCCTCGATGGCCTGCAGCTCGGCCAGCAGCCGCGCGTTGCGGCGCACGTAGAAGCCCTGGAGCCAGTCTTCGCTGAAGGGCCGGCCCGTGTGGTGCTCGATCAGCGCGCGCTGGTCGCGCACCGCGCGGCCGATGAACAGGCGCTCGCAGTCGTCGGCGCTGATGGCCCAGCCGGCTTCGGTGAGCAGCTCGCGCAGCACGCCGTTGGTGATGGGTTCGCTGTCCACGAGCACGCCGTCGCAGTCGAACAGCACGGCCTCGAAATTCATGCGGTGTCCTTGGTGATGAAATCGCCGTCCACATAGAACCACCGCCCGTCCTCGCGCACGAAGCGGCTGCGCTCGTGCAGCCGGTGGGCGCGGCCCGCGCTGCGCGAGCGCGCCACGAACTCGACCTCGGCGCGGTCGGTGCCGGTGTCGCGCCGCGCGCGCACTTCCAGGCCCAGCCACTTCACGCCGGGCTCGAGGTCCAGCGTGGCCGGGCGCGTGCTGGCATGCCAGGTGGCGAGCAGGTGGGCCGCGTCGCCGCGCACGAAGGCCGTGTAGCGCGAGCGCATGAGCGATTCGGCGTCCGGCGCGGGCACACCCGTGCCCAGGTAGCGGCCGCAGCAGGCGCTGAACGCGGGGCCGCGGCCGCAGGGGCAGGCGTCGGGGGCGGGGGTGGGCATGGGGCTTTGCAAAGAGGCCGGATTATCGATGCCCCTGTGCGGCATGGGCCTTCCGGCGCCGGTTCCACAATGCGCGCTCCCCCCACCAGGAGACCCCATGAGCCCCCTCGACAGCTTCCCCATCACGAAGAAGTGGCCCGCGCAGCACCCCGACCGCCTGCAGCTCTATTCGCTGCCCACGCCCAACGGCGTGAAGGTGTCGATCGCGCTCGAAGAAACCGGCCTGCCCTACGAGCCGCACCTGGTGCGCTTCGACACCAACGACCAGCTCTCGCCCGAGTTCCTCTCGCTCAACCCCAACAACAAGATCCCCGCGATCATCGACCCCGACGGCCCCGAAGGCCGCCCGCTCGCGCTCTGGGAATCGGGCGCGATCCTGGTCTACCTGGCCGGCAAGACCGGCCGCCTGCTGCCCACCGACACCGCGGCGCGCTACGAGACCCTGCAATGGCTGATGTTCCAGATGGGCGGCATCGGCCCCATGTTCGGCCAGCTCGGTTTCTTCCACAAGTTCGCGGGCAAGGACTACGAAGACAAGCGCCCGCGCGACCGCTACGTGGGCGAGAGCAAGCGCCTGCTGGCGGTGCTGAACCAGCGCCTCAAGGGCCGCCGCTGGATCATGGGCGACGAATACACCATCGCCGACATCGCGGTCTTCCCCTGGGTGCGCAACCTCGTGGGCTTCTACGGCGCGGGCGATCTCGTGGGCTTCGCCGACTTCCCCGAGGTGCAGCGCGTGCTCGACGCCTTCGCGGCCCGCCCCGCGGTGCAGCGCGGCCTCAACATTCCCGCCCGCGACTGAGGCGCGGCCGGGGCGGCGCTACTTGCGCCAGAAGTGCCCGGTGAACAGCACCAGCACCGTGAGCAGTTCGAGCCGCCCCATCATCATGGCCGCGCTCAGCACCCAGAGCTGGGCGTCGCTGAGCACGCCGTAGTTGCTCGCGGGACCCACCACGCCCAGGCCGGGGCCGATGTTGTTGACGGTGGCGATGACCGCGGTGAACGCGCTCACGATGTCCAGGCCCGTCATCAGCAACAGCATGGTCAGGCCCACGGTGGCCGCGCCGTAGATCAGCATGAAGCCGAACACCGCGTTCATCACCGGCGCGGGCACCACCGCGCCGGCCAGCGTCACCGGATTCACCACGCGCGGATGGATGATGCGCACCAGCTCGCGCCGCGCCTGCTTCACCAGCAGCACCATGCGGACCATCTTGATGCCGCCGCCCGTGGAGCCCGCGCACGAGGCGAAGCAGCCGAGGAAGATCAGCAGCACCGGCACGAACACCGGCCAGGCCGCGTAATCGGTGGTGCTGTAGCCCGTGGTGGTGGCCAGCGACACCACGTGGAAAGCCGCGTTGCGCAGCGCGGTGGGGAAGTCGGCGTACACGCCATGCGCGAGCAGCATGAGCGTGACCACCGCGATGGCCACGGCCAGCACCACGAGGTAGGTGCGGATCTCGCGATCGCCCGTGATGGGGCGCAGCGAGCGGTGCTTGAGCACCACGAAGTAGCGCAGGAAGCTGATGCCCGCCATGGTCATGAAGGCCGTGGCCACCCACTCGATGCGCGCCGAGTCGTAGTGGCCCAGGCTCGCGTCGTAGGGCGAGAGCCCGCCCAGGCCCATGGTGGTGCACATGTGCATGAAGGCGTCGGCCCAGCCCATGCCGGCCCAGCGGTAGGCCAGCATGCAGGCCACCGAGAACAGCACGTACACGCCCCACAGGCCGCGCGCGGTCTCGGCGATGCGCGGGGTGAACTTGGTGTCCTTCATGGGGCCGGGTGTTTCGGCGCGGTAGAGCTGCATGCCGCCCAGGCCCAGCAGCGGCAGCACGGCCACCACCAGCAGCATGATGCCCAGGCCGCCGATGAGCTGCAGGAAGCAGCGCCACACGTTGATCGACACCGGCAGCGCGTCGAGCCCCGAGATCGCCGTGGCGCCGGTGGCGGTGAGCGCGCTCATGGCCTCGAAATAGGCCTGGCTCACGGTCAGGCCGGGCACCGCGTAGTGCAGCGGCACCGCCGCGTACAGCGGCAGCACCACCCACACCAGGTTCACCAGCAGAAAGCCGTCGCGCGGCATGAGTTCGCGCCGGTGGCGCTTGGTGGCCATCCACAGCAACCAGCCGCTGAGCGCGGTGGCCGCGAAGCCCAGGGCCCAGACCTGCACGTGGTGGTCGCGGTCGAGGAACCAGGCCCAGGCCAGCGGCACCAGGAAGGTGGGCGAGAAGGCCAGCAGCACGCGCGAGAACACGCAGAGAACGGGCAGCCAGAGGGAATGCATGGCGGGGGCGCGTTCAGCCGAAGAAGGTGGCGCTGACCTGGAACAGCTTTTCGACCTCGCGCACCAGGCGCTTGTGCGGGATGAACAGGATGATGTGGTCACCGTCCTCGATCAGCAGGTCGTGGTGGGGCATGAGCACCTCGGAGTCGCGGCCCTCGCCGCGCACGATGGCGCCGATGCGCGCGCCCTTGGGCAGCTTCACCTCTTCGATGCGCCGGCCCACGAGCTTGCTGGTCTTCACGTCGCCGCGCGCAATGCCTTCGAGCGCCTCGGCCGCGCCGCGGCGCAGGCTGTGCACGGCCGCCACGTCGCCGCGGCGCACGTGGGCCAGCAGCTCGCCGATCACCGCCTGCGAGGGCGAGATCGCGATGTCGATGGTGCCGCCCTGCATCATGTCGGCGTAAGCGCGGCGGTTGATGAGCGCCATGACGCGGCGCGCGCCGAGCCGCTTGGCCAGCATGGCCGACATGATGTTGTCCTCGTCGTCGCTCGTGAGCGCGAGGAACATGTCCATCTCGCCCACGTTCTCCTCTTCCAGCAGGTCCTCGTCGGCGCCGTCGCCCTGCAGCACCAGCATGCTCGAGGGCAGCTGGCTCGCGAGGTACTCGCAGCGCCGGCGGTCGCGCTCGAGCAGCTTCACCTCGCACTGCCCCACCAGGCTGCGCGCCAGGCGCAGCCCCACGCGGCCGCCGCCCGCGATCATCACGCGCTGCACCGGCTGGTCGGTGTTGTGGATGGCGGCCAGCACGTCGCGGATCTTGTCGGTGTCGGCGAGCACGAAGACCTCGTCGCCCGCGAGGATGCGCGTGGACGGCGTGGCCTCCATCTCGGTGTCGAGCCGGTAGAGCGCCACCACGCGCATCTCGCAGCGCGTGAAGCGCTCGCGGAACTCGCCGATGGTGTGGCCCACGAGCGCGCCGCCGTGGCTCGCGCGCACCGCGATCAGGCTCGCGCGGCCGCCCGCGAATTCGAGCACCTGCAGCGCCTCGGGGTAGCTGATGAGCTGGTGGATGTAGCGCGTGACCGAGGCCTCGGGGCAGAGCACGTGGCTCACCGAGAAGCTGGTGCGCGAGAGCTGCTCGTCGCCTTCGCCATCGGTGAACTCGGGTGAGCGCAGCCGCGCGATGGTGGTGGGCACGTTGAACACGTCGTGCGCCACCTTGCAGACCACGAGGTTGGTCTCGTCCTGCGCGGCGCAGGCGATCACCATGTCGGCGTCCTTCACGCCGGCGTCGCGCAGCACCGAGGGCTGGATGCCGTTGCCCACCACGCCGCGCAGATCGAGCTTGTCTTCGAGCAGGCGCAGCCGCGCGGGGTCCATGTCGATGACGGTGATGTCGTTCTGCTCCGACACTAGGCTCTCGGCCACGCTTTCGCCCACGCGGCCCGCACCGAGGATGAGGATGTTCATGGGAGCGGGATCATATGCGCGCGCGACATCGGTGATCGCAACAGCAGGACCCGGCCCACCCCACCCGCCACCCAGGACGCGCGCCGCGACGGCGCCCGCCTGTTGTCCCCTGTTGTCTGTTCGCCAGCGAGAGGCCCCATGTACCTGCACAGCGCCCCCAAGCCCCCCTCCACCCCGCCGCGTTCCTCCGCCGGGCTGCCGCACAGGCCCGCACCGCCCGACCCCGTGAACCCGCCGGACGCGGCGGGCCTGCCCACCGGCGAAGCCGGCGCCGCACAGGGCGCGGGCGATCGCGCGACGGCGCAGGACACGGCGGTGGCGGCAGCGGTGGCGGCCATCGTCGCCCACCCCAGCTTTCCGCACGCCGACGTGATGCAGGCCCTGCTGCTCGCCTGGGGCGGCTGGTGCGGCAGGGCGCAGGACTTCGTGAACACGGTGGTGGTCGAAAAGGAGGGGCTGTTCAAGGCCTATCCCGATGCCCGCGGCGCCTTCGGCAAAGCCCTGCAAGGGGCTGTGGCGCAGCAGCTTCCCGATGCCCTGCAGCTGGCCTTGGCCCGGGTCATCGAGGACAGCGGCCCGTCGTACACGAACAAGAAGTCCGCGGTGATCGCCTGGGCGAACGCGTCCGGCGCCCCGGTGCGGTCCGCCTCGCACCCGGACGCACCCATCCCCGCCCTGCCCGCCCCCACGCTGGCCGAGTCGGTCGCGAATGCGGTGGACACGGTCATGCGGCAGCTGCCCGACACCGCGCCGATGGGCCATCTGATGAACGCCCTGGCGTTCGCCTGGGGGCGCACCTACGACACCGACCCCATGGACGCGTGGCGCACGCAGCCCACCCTGCCCGCGCACCCCCCGAAGTCGTTCATCGCCTTCATCCAGACCTTCAACAGCACCAAGCAGAACCTGCGCGCCCGGTGCCCGGGCCAGGAGGCCACCGTCGCGTTCAACAACGCCATTCGCGCGGCCCTGCTCGCGCGGCTGCCGCGCTCGCTGCAGGACGCCTACCCCCAGTGGCCGCCCGGCACGGACTACGCGCTGCAGCGGCAGCAGGCACAGCAGTGGGTGAAGGACGAGCAGGCGCTGTTCGAGAAGAACCTGGTGCTGCTGGTGGACCGCGTCGCCCCGCGCAACCCGTCGCCCGCCGAGGTGCTCGGCCTGCTGGCCCACACCTGGGGCTTCGAGCCGCCGGCGCTGCCAGCCCCGCACGAGGCGATACAGAACCGGCACACCCTGCACACCTGGCAGATCGAGCAACAGGCCCTGATCGCGAAGTACGGCGAACCCGCGCACGGCGACATCCGCGCCGCACTGCGCGAACGCCTGCTCGACGCGCTGCCCGAGGAAATGAAGAACGCCTACACGCAGCTCGAGGCGCTCGGGCTGGCGCCGGCGCAGGCCCACGAAGACCCCTGGGAGCTGCGCTGGATCCGGGCCTGCCTGAAGAACCTCAAGGACCTGTGAGCCCGGCGCGCGCTCAGGCCAGCGCGCGCTGAATGAGGATCTTCTGCACGTCCGAGGTGCCCTCGTAGATCTGGCACACCCGCACGTCGCGCCAGATGCGCTCGACCGGGAAGTCGCTCACGTAGCCATAGCCGCCGTGCACCTGGATCGCGTCGCTGCACACGCGCTCGGCCATCTCGCTCGCGAACAGCTTGGCCATGGCGGCTTCCTTCAGGCAGGGCTTGCCCGCGTCGCGCAGCGCGGCCGCGTGCAGCACCAGGGCGCGCGCGGCCTCGATCTGCGTCGCCATCTCGGCGAGGCGAAAGCCCACGGCCTGGTGGTTGAAGATGGGCTGGCCGAAGCTCTCGCGCTGCTTGGCGTACGTGAGGGCGCACTCGAAGGCGCTGCGCGCCATGCCGATGCTTTGCGCGGCGATGCCGATGCGCCCGCCTTCGAGGGCCGACAGCGCGATCTTGTAGCCCTCGCCTTCCTGGCCGATCAGGTTCTCGGCCGGGATGCGGCAGTTCTCGAAGTTGATTTGCGCGGTGTCGCTGCTGTGCTGGCCCACCTTGTCTTCGAGCCGTGCCACCACGTAGCCCGGCGTGTCGGTGGGCACGAGGAAGGCGCTCATGCCGCGCTTGCCCGCGGCCTTGTCGGTGACGGCGATGACGATGGCGAGCTGCCCGTTCTTGCCGCTGGTGATGAACTGCTTGACGCCGTTGATCACGTAGTCGCCGCCCTGCTTCACGGCCGTGGTGCGCAGCGCCGACGCGTCCGAGCCCACGTGCGGCTCGGTGAGGCAGAAGGCGCCGAGCATGCGGCCGGCCGCCAGCGGGCGCAGCCAGCGTTCCTGCTGCTGCGCATTGCCGTAGCGCAGCAGGATGGCGTTGACCGGGCAGTTCGTGACGCTGATCGCGGTGCTGGTGCCGCCGTCGCCGGCGGCGATCTCTTCGAGCACGATGGCCAGGGTCACGTAATCGAGGCCGGCGCCGCCCAGCGCTTCGGGCACGCAGATGCCGTAGGCGCCGAGTTCGGCGAGCCCGCGGTGCACGTCTTTGGGAAAGTGGTGTTCCTTGTCCCACTTCGCGGCATTCGGCCAGAGCTCGGCCTGGGCGAAGGCGCGCACGGCGTCGCGCACGGCTTCCTGGTCGGGGGTCAGCAGCATTCGGATCTCCGGGATCGCGGTTTCGGAAAACGGGTCACCAACCGTCGAAGGGGCGGCCGTCCTGGTCGATGAAGGCACCGCGTTGCGCGGGCGTGAGGCGCGCGAGCGTGGCGCGCATGCGGCTCACGCTGTCGTCGGCGGTGAGCGGCGCCGCCGCGCCGCCCATGTCGGTCTGCACCCAGCCCGGCGAGAGCGCCACCAGCGTGGCGCGCGGGTACTGGTGCTGGGCACAAGCCACGGCCATGTTGAGCGCGGCCTTGCTCGCGCGGTAGAGCCAGCCTCGGCCGTCGGGCACGCCGCGGATCTGCGCCATGGCGCTCGAGATGAAGCCGAAGCAGCCGTTCGCGGCTTCCACCAGCGGCGCCACCTGCGGAATCGCCTGCATGGCGCCGAGCAGGTTGGTGTGCATGGCGAGGTCGAAGGCCTCGCGCGTGGGGGGCACGCCGGCGTCGATGCGCGGGAACACGCCGGCCACATAGAGCGCGGTGTCGAGCTTCTCGCCATCGAGCTGCCAGGCCAGGCCGCTGATGCTCGCGGGCTGGGCCACGTCGATGCGCAGCGCCTCGGCGCCGAGTTCGCGCAGACGCTGCAGGCCCGCGTCGTCGCGCGCGGTGGCGATCACGCGATCACCCGCTTCGCGGTACTGGCGCACGAACTCGAGGCCGATGCCGCGCGACGCGCCGATGACGAGGACCGTGCTCACACCAGTTCGATGGCCATGGCGGTGGCCTCGCCGCCGCCGATGCACAGCGTGGCGATGCCCTTCTTGCCGCCGCGCGCCTGCAGCGCGTGGATCAGCGTGACCAGGATGCGCGCGCCGCTGGCGCCGATGGGGTGGCCCAGCGCGCAGGCGCCGCCGTTCACGTTGACCTTCTCGTGCGGCACCTTGAGCTCGGCCATGAGCGCCATGGGCACCACGGCGAAGGCCTCGTTGACTTCCCACAGGTCCACGTCCTCGACCTTCCAGCCGGTGGCCGCGAGCAGCTTCTGCGTGGCGTACACGGGCGCGGTGGTGAACCAGTTGGGTTCCTGCGCGTGCGTGGTGTGGCCCACGATGCGCGCGATGGGCTTGGCGCCCAGGCGCTGTGCGGTCGAGGCCTTGGCCAGCACCAGCGCGGCCGCGCCGTCGTTGATCGACGAGCTCGAGGCGGCGGTGATGGTGCCGTCCTTCTTGAACGCGGGCTTGAGCGCGGGGATCTTGTCGAGCTTGATCTTGCCCGGGCCTTCGTCCACCGACACCACGCGCTCGCCGCTGCGGTCTTTCACGGTGACGGGCACGATCTCCTTCGCGAAGGCGCCACTCTCGGTCGCGGCCTTGGCGCGCGTGACCGAGGCGGTGGCAAAGGCGTCCTGCTGCTCGCGCGTGAACGCGTACTTGGCGGCGCAGTCTTCGCCGAAAGTGCCCATGCTGCGGCCCGGCTCGTAGGCGTCTTCGAGGCCGTCGAGCATCATGTGGTCGTAGATCTTGTCGTGGCCCATGCGGTAGCCGCCGCGGCCCTTGAGCATGAGGTAGGGCGCGTTGGTCATGCTCTCCATGCCGCCCGAGACCATCACCTGTGCACTGCCCGCCACCAGCAGGTCGTGCGCGAGCATGGTGGCCTTCATGCCCGAGCCGCACATCTTGGAAAGCGTGACCGCGCCGGTCGACAGCGGCAGGCCGCCCTTGAGCAGGGCCTGGCGCGCGGGCGCCTGGCCCTGGCCGGCCATCAGGCAGTTGCCGAACAGCACCTCGTCGACGGCCTTGGGATCGACGCCGCTGCGCTCGACCGCGGCCTTGATGGCCGCACCGCCGAGGTCGTGCGCCGACAGCGCGGCGAAGTCGCCCTGGAAGGCGCCCATGGGGGTGCGTGCGGCACCGAGGATGACGATGGGATCGGACATGGTGTGCTCCTGTGTGAAAGGGAATTCAGGCCGCGGCCGGGGCAGGGCAAGGGCGCGGCCCGCGGCCGCAGACTCAGTCGCGCGAGCGCACCGCCACGCCTTCCACGGCGCGCAGGTACGCGGTGTCGAGATCGGGGTTGCCGCGCAGGGTCATGAACAGGTCCTGCACCAGGCCGTCCTTCAGGCCATAGACCCAGCCGTGCAGCGCGATCGCCTGACCGCGGCTCCAGGCGTCCTGCACCACGGTGGTCTGCGCGAGGTTCACCACCTGCTCGATGGCGTTGAGCTCGCACAACGCGTCGAGGCGGTGCTTCTCGGGCAGGCCCGCGAGCAGCGCCGCATGGCGGTCGCGCACGTCCTTGATGTGGCGCAGCCAGTTGTCGGCCAGGCCCACGCGGGCATCGCGCAGCGCGGCCTGCACGCCGCCGCAGCCGTAGTGGCCCACCACCATCAGGTGCTCGACCTTGAGCACGTCGACCGCGTACTGCACGGTGGACAGGCAGTTGAGGTCGGTGGGCACCACCACGTTGGCCACGTTGCGGTGCACGAAGACCTCGCCCGGGTCGAGGCCGGTGATCTGGTTCGCGGGCACGCGGCTGTCGGAGCAGCCGATCCACATGTAGCGCGGACTCTGCTGTTGCGAAAGTTTGGTGAAGAAGCCCGGGCGCTCGGCCTCGACCTGGGCCGCCCAGCGCCGGTTGTGTTCCAGCAGGTGTTGAAGATCGTCGCTCATGGGGGGCATTGTCCCAGCACCGGGCCTGCGCCCGCCTTACAGGGTCTCGGCGAACAGTTCGCGGCCGATCAGCATGCGGCGGATCTCGCTGGTGCCGGCGCCGATCTCGTAGAGCTTGGCGTCGCGCCAGAGGCGGCCCAGCGGGTACTCGTTGATGTAGCCGTTGCCGCCGAAGATCTGCACGCCCTCGCCCGCCATCCAGGTGGCCTTCTCGGCGGTCCAGAGGATCACGCTCGCGCAGTCCTTGCGCACCTGGCGCACGTGCTCGGTGCCGAGCAGGTCGAGGTTCTTGGCCACGGTGTAGGCGAAGCTGCGCGCGGCCTGCAGCACGGTGTACATGTCGGCCACCTTGCCCTGGATGAGCTGGAACTCGCCGATGCTCTGGCCGAACTGCTTGCGGTCGTGGATGTAGGGGATCACGTTGTCCATGACCGCCTGCATGATGCCCAGCGGCCCGCCGCTGAGCACGGCGCGCTCGTAATCGAGCCCGCTCATGAGCACCTTGGCGCCGTTGTTGAGGCCCCCCAGGATGTTCTCGGCCGGCACCTCGACGTTCTGGAACACCAGCTCGCCCGTGTGGCTGCCGCGCATGCCGAGCTTGTCGAGCTTCTGTGCGATCGAGAAGCCCTTCATGCCCTTCTCGATCAGGAAGGCCGTGACGCCGCGCGCGCCCATCTCGGGCTCGGTCTTGGCGTAGACCACCAGGGTGTCGGCGTCGGGGCCGTTGGTGATCCACATCTTGCTGCCGTTGAGCAGGTAGTAGCCGCCCTTGTCCTCGGCCTTGAGCTTCATGCTGATCACGTCGGAGCCCGCGCCCGGCTCGCTCATGGCCAGCGCGCCCACGTGCTCGCCGCTGATCAGCCTGGGCAGGTACTTCTGGCGCTGCGCGTCGTTGCCGTTGCGCTTGATCTGGTTCACGCACAGGTTGGAGTGCGCGCCGTAGCTCAGACCCACCGAGGCGCTGGCGCGGCTGATCTCCTCCATGGCCACCATGTGCGCGAGGTAGCCCATGTTGGCGCCGCCGTAGGTCTCAGGCACGGTGATGCCCAGCACGCCGAGTTCGCCCATCTTGCGCCACAGGTCCATGGGGAACTGGTCGTTGCGGTCGATCTCGGCGGCGCGCGGCGCGATCTCGGCCTGCGCGAAGTCGCGCACGGCGTCGCGCAGCGCATCAATGTCGTCGCCCAACTGGAAATTCAGGCCGGGAAGCTGGTTCATGGGGAATGTCTCCGGGTTGTGTTCAGCCGCGCACGTCGTCGCGGCCGGTGACGGTCATGAGGGTGCAGCCCATGGTGGCCACGAGTTTCTCGCGGCCCTGGTGCAGCGCAAAGGCCTGGCCCTCGACCACGCTCACGGTGCGGCCAGGCTTGATCACCGTGCCCACCATGCGAAAGCTGTCGCCCTGCGCGGGCGCGAGCAGGTTGATCTTGAATTCGATGGTGAGCACGGCCGCGTCGGCCGGCATGAGCGTGAAGCCCGCGTAGCCGCAGGCCGAGTCGAGCGCGGTGGACACCATGCCCGCGTGCAGGAAACCGTGCTGCTGCGTGAGGTGCTGCGCCCAGGGCAGCGTGATGACCACGCGCCCCGGCGCCACGTCGGCGAGCGTGGCGCCCAGCGTGCCCATGGCGCCCTGCAGCGCGAAGCTGGCGCGCACGCGTTCGGCGTAGTTCGGGTCCTTGGGCTGGAAAGCGGTGCTCATGGGGATGGGCCTGGCGGGCACCCGGCGCGGGCGCGAAGCCGCGATTCTATGTTTACGTTTACGTAAACGTCAATTTGACGGGGCGGCGTCAGGCGCCCTTGCGCTCGACTTTGTTGAGCAGCGCGCGCGCTTCCTTCTCGTGCACCTTGACCTCGTCGAGGTTGGCCACGAGATCGGCCATCTGCTCTTCGAGCTGGCGCCGGTGTTCGGCCAGGATGGCGAGGAACTTGCGCAACTGGGGCCCGGTGTCGCGCGGGCTGTCGTACATGTCGATGATGTCCTTGGCCTCGGTGAGCGAGAGGCCCAGGCGCTTGGCGCGCAGCGTGAGCTTCAGGCGCGTGCGGTCGCGCGCACTGTAGACGCGGTTGCGGCCACCCGGGCCTTCGCGCTTGGGCTGCAGCAGGCCCATGTCTTCGTAGAAACGGATCGCGCGCGTGGTGAGGTCGAACTCGCGCGCGAGGTCGCCGATGGTGTAGGTCGGGTTGGTGGCCATGGTGCGGTGTCGGGTGGCAGACAGGGGATCGCCCGTGGTGCTCCGTAGAATGCCCGTTTCTTGACGTTTACGTCAACGTCAAAGCAAGCATCTTAGCGCCAGCCCCTCGCCCCATGAGCCTATCCCGCGACCAGCTCGAAGCCCGCCTGCAGTACCCGCTGGGTGACGCCTTGCCCGAGGCCGGGCGCGCGCGGCCAGTGGCCCCGGGCGTGAAATGGGTGCGCATGGGCCTGCCCTTCGCGCTCGACCACATCAACCTCTGGTTGCTGCGCGACCGCCTCGACGGCCGCGAGGGCTGGACCGTGGTGGACTGCTGCATCGCGCGCGACGAAACGAGGGCGCAATGGGAGCAGGTGTTCGCCAACGAACTCGACGGCCTGCCCGTGCTGCGCGTGATCGTGACCCACATGCACCCCGACCACATCGGGCTGGCGCAGTGGTTGTGCGAGCGCTGGGACTGCCGCTTGTGGATCAGCAGCACCGACTACCTGATGGCCCGCCTGGGTTCGCAGACCACCACCGGCTTCGGCGGCGAGGCCGCGGCGGCCTTCTTCGCGAGCCACGGCCTCAACGACCCCGAGAGCGTGGCCAAGGTGCGTGCGCGCGCCAACTACTACCCGAGCCTGGTGCCGGGCGTGCCCGCGCAGTCGCGCCGCCTGCTCGACGGCCTGGTGGTGACCATCGGCGGGCACGGCTGGCGCTGCATCAGCGGCTACGGCCACGCGCCCGAGCACATGGCGCTGTGGTGCGAGGCGCTGGGCGTGCTGATCAGCGGCGACATGATCCTGCCGCGCATCTCGACCAACGTGAGCGTGTACGACCAGGAGCCCGAGGCCGATGCGCTCACGCTGTTCCTCGACTCGATCGACAAGTTCCTGCCGCTGCCCGAAGACACGCTGGTGCTGCCCTCGCACGGCCGGCCGTTCCGCGGCCTGCACGAGCGCATCCGGCAGCTGCACGAGCACCATGCCGAGCGGCTCGCCGAGGTGATGGCCGCCTGCCGCGAGAAGCCCTGCAGCGCGAACGACGTGCTGCCGGTGCTGTTCCCGCGCGCGCTCGACCTGCACCAGACCACGTTCGCGATGGGCGAAGCGGTGGCGCACCTGCACCGCCTGTGGCACGCGGGCGCGTTGCAGCGCAGCCGCGACGACCAGGGCGTGTGGCGCTTCAAAGCGGCCTGATCAATCCTCGCCCAGCGGCAGCGCCGAGGCCTTGAGCGCGCGGCGGCGTTCGAGGTGGTCGGGCATGACGCTGGCCACCACATCCCAGAAGCGCGGGCTGTGGTCCATGTGGCGCAGGTGGCTGAGCTCGTGCACCACCACGTAGTCGACCATGTCGAGCGAGAGGTGGATGAGCCGCCAGTTCAGGCGGATGCGGCCATCGGCGCTCGCGCTGCCCCAGCGCGTGTCGGCATTGGAGAGCGACAGCCGCGTCCATTGCACGCCGAGCCGCGGCGCGAAGTGGTTGAGCCGCTCGGTGAACACGTTGCGCGCGTGGCGCATGAGCCAGGCCTGCGCGGCGTCGCGGATCTGGCTTTCGCTGGCGTGCCGGGGCAGGCCCACGCGCAGGGTGCGCGTGGCGCTGTCGAGCGCGGCGCCGCGGCCCGAGAAGCCGTGCGCCGGGTCGAGCTGCAGCCGCACCGGCTCGCCGAGCAAGGGCAGCGCCACGCCGTCGGCCCAGGCGATGCGGTTGCGGGCCTGGCGCTCGGCGCGCTCGCGCGCCTCGATGAGCTTGTCGATCACCCAGCCCGCTTTTTCCTGCAGCACGGCCTCGATCTCGCCGAAGGTGCTCCAGCGCGGCGCGCGCACGCTCAGGCCTTCGGTGCCCACGCTCAAGCCGATGGTGCGGCGCTTGCCGCGCTGGAATTCGTAGCCCACCTCGCAGCCACGCAGGCGCACCAGGCGGTTGGCGCGCGGGTGGTGCCAGGTGCCGGGCTGGAACACCTCGGCCATGGGCACGGCGGGCGGCGCGGCGGCCGCGGGGCCGGGCGCCGGCGGCGCGCGCGGGGCTTCGGGCGGGTCGTCGCCGAACAGGTCGAAGGCGAGCTGCACGAAGCGCTGCATGGGCCTCAGCGGTAGGCCTCGGGGTCGAGGCGGCGCATCTCGGCCTCGATCCAGGCCTCGACCTCGCGCATGAGTTCGTCGGCGTCGCGGCCCTGGCTGGGGATGGGTTTGCCGATGGAAAAATCGACCACGCCCGGGCGCTTGAGGAAGGCCTTGCGCGGCCAGCACTTGGCCGAGGTGACGGCCACCGGGATCACGGGCGCGCCGGTGGCCACGGCCAGGCGCGTGCCCCCGGTCTTGTACTGGCCCTGCTGGCCGCGCGGGATGCGCGTGCCTTCGGGGAACATGATCACCCAGGTGCCCTGGTCGAGCAGGCGCTGGCCCTGTTCGACCACCTTGTTGAAGGCCTGCGTGCGCTTGCTGCGGTCGATGTGGATCATGTCCATGCGGCCCATGGCCCAGCCGAAGAAAGGCACGTAGAGCAGCTCCTTCTTGAACACGTAGGCCAGCGGGTGCGGCATGAGCGTGGGCATGGCAAAGGTTTCCCACGTCGACTGGTGCTTGACCAGCAGGATGGCCGGCGCGGTGCTGCCCACGGGCAGGTTCTCCATGCCCGTGACGCGGTTGCGGATGCCCAGGATCAGCGTGCCGCTGTGCACCGCCAGGCGCAGCCAGCCCACGCACATCCAGTACAGCGCGGTGCTGCTGATGAAGGGCGAGACGACGATGACCGCGAGCGCCCAGGGGATCACGGTGACCACCATGAACAGCATGTGCAGCAGCGAGCGCAAGGCGTTGACGAGGATCATGCGGCGGTCTTGGCGGCGGGAACGGGTTGGGCGAGCAGCCAGTCGGCGAAGGCGCCGAGGTCGGCGTGCACCTGGGTGCCGGGCGGCAGGCCAGGAATGGCCGCGGCCTCGTGGCCCGCGAGCCCGGCCGAGGCGCCGGTGAGCAGCAGGTGGGTGGGGCAGCCGGCGGCGGCGCCGGCCTGCACGTGGCGCAGCGAATTGCCCGCGGCGGGCACGTCGGCCAGCGGCACGCCGAAGCGCGCGCCGATCTGCAGGAACAGGCCGGGCAGCGGCTTGCGGCAGTCGCAGCGGTCTTCGGGCGCGTGCGGGCAGATGAAGATGGCCTCGACGCGCGCGCCCGCGGCCGCGAGCTGGCGGTGCATCTTCACGTGGATGGCGTTGAGCGAGGCCATGTCGAACAGGCCGCGGCCGATGCCCGACTGGTTGGTGACCAGCACCACGCGCCAGCCGCCGTGGTTGAGGCGGGCCACGGCCTCGAGCGCGCCGGGCAGCGGCTCCCACTCGTCCGGCGACGCCACCTTGTCGTCGCGGCCGCGGTTGAGCGTGCCGTCGCGGTCGAGGATGAGCAGCTTCATGCCGCGATCATGCCGCGAGTCGGGACAGATCGGCCACGCGGTTCATCGCGCGGTGCAGTTGCTGCAGCAGCGCCAGCCGGTTGGCCTTGAGCGCGGCGTCGTCGGCATTGACCATCACGCCGTCGAAGAAAGCGTCGACCGGCGCGCGCAGCGCGGCCAGGGCCTGCAGGCTCGCGGTGAAGTCGCCGGCGTCGAACTTCGCGTCGGCCGCGGGCACGGTGGTCTGCATGGCGGCGAACAGGGCCTGCTCCGCGGCCTCTTGCAGCAGGGCCTCGCTCACGGCCTCGCCCACGCCCTCGGCCTTCTTGAGGATGTTGCCGATGCGCTTGTTGGCCGCGGCGAGCGCGGGCGCTTCGGGCAGCGCGGCGAAGGTGCGCACGGCCTGCAGGCGCTTGCCCACGTCGGCCAGGCGCGCGGGGCGCAGGGCGATCACGGCGTCGACCTCCTGCGCGGTGTAGCCCTGCTCGCGCAGGCTGCCTGCGAGGCGGTCGTAGATGAAGTCGGCGAGCGCGTCGGCCGGGTCCTTGATGAGGGCGCCAAAGGCCGGCACGGCGGCGCGGATGAGCGCGCCGAGGTCGAGCGGCAGGTCCTGCTCGATCAGCATGCGCACCACGCCCAGCGCATGCCGGCGCAGCGCGAACGGGTCCTTGTCGCCCGTGGGCAGGTTGCCGATGCCGAACATGCCCACCAGGGTTTCGAGCTTGTCGGCCAGCGCCACCGCCGTGCCCACGGCGTTGCGCGGCAGCGCGTCGCCCGCGAAGCGCGGCTTGTAGTGGTCTTCGATGGCGAAGGCGATGGCCTCGCTCAGGCCGTCGTGGCGCGCGTAGTAGCCGCCCATGATGCCCTGCAGCTCGGGGAATTCGCCCACCATGTCGGTGAGCAGGTCGGTCTTGGCCAGGCGCGCGGCGGTGTCGGCCTGCTGCGCGAGCACCTCGCCGCCCAGCATCTGGCCCACCGCGCGCGCGATGGCGCGCACGCGCTCCACGCGCTCGCCCTGGGTGCCGAGCTGGTTGTGGTAGACCACCTTGCCCAGGCCCTCGACGCGCGATTCGAGCGTCTTCTTGCGGTCCTGGTCGAAGAAGAACTTGGCGTCGGCCAGGCGCGGACGCACCACGCGCTCGTTGCCGCCGATCACGGCGCTGGCGTCGGCCGGGCGGATGTTGCTGACCACCAGGAAGCGGTGCGTCAGGCGGCCCTGGGCGTCGAGCAGCGGGAAGTACTTCTGGTTGGCCTTCATCGTGAGGATGAGGCATTCCTGCGGCACGTCGAGGAACTGCTGCTCGAAGGCGCAGACCAGCACGTTGGGGCGCTCGACCAGCGCGGTGACCTCGTCGAGCAGGGCCTCGTCCTCGATGGGCCGGCAGCCGCCGCCCACCTGCGCGGCGGCCGCGGCGAGCTGGCGCGCGATCTCGGCGCGGCGCTCGGCGAAGGACGCGATCACCGCGCCCTCGCTCGCGAGCGTAGCGGCGTAGGCGTCGGCATGCGGCACCACCACCGGGTCGGCCTTGGCCTCGAAGCGGTGGCCGTGCGTGGCGTTGCCGGCCTGCAGGCCCAGCGCCTTCACGGGCACCACGCCGGCGCCGTGCAGCGCCACCAGACCGTGCGCAGGGCGCACGAACTGCACGCTGTCCCAGCCCGGCAGATCGCAGCCCGACTCGAGCTGGTAGGTCATGACCTTGGGAATGGGCAGTTGCGCGATGGCTTCGTCGAGCGCCTTCTGCAGGCCGGCCGCGAGCTCGGCGCCCGGGGCCACGCTGTCGAAGAACAGGGCCTCGGCCTTGCCGTCGGGCGCGCGGCGCAGGCCGGCCACGGCCGAGGCATCGGCACCGAGCGCACCCAGGCGCTTGAGCAGTGCGGGCGTGGGCTGGCCGCTGGCGTCCAGGCCCACGGCCACGGGCATGAGCTTTTGCGACACCGGTTTGTCGGCGGCGCGCGCGAGCACGCCCGTGACGTGCGCGCCCAGGCGGCGCGGCGACGCGAAGGCCGTCACGGTGGCGTCGGCCGGGGCCAGGCCCTGGGCCTTGAGGCTCTGGGCCAGCACCGTGGCGAAGGCGTCGCCGAGTTTCTTGAGCGCCTTGGGCGGCAGTTCTTCGACGAAGAGTTCGACGAGCAGGTTCTGTGCGGTCATCGGTGTGGGGGCTTTTCTGCTCACGCGGCCTTCTTGGGGATCTGGGCGACCCACGCGCGCGGGGCGAGCGGGAAGCCCAGGCGTTCGCGGCTCTCGTAGTAGCTCTGGGCCACGCTGCGCGCGAGGTTGCGGATGCGGCCGATGTAGGCCGCGCGCTCGGTCACGCTGATGGCGCCGCGCGCATCGAGCAGGTTGAAGCTGTGCGCGCACTTGAGCACCTGCTCGTAGGCCGGCAGCGCGAGCTGCTCGGCCATGAGGTGCTTGGCCTGCTTCTCGTGGGCGGCGAAAGCGGTGAAGAGGAAGTCGGCGTCCGAGTGCTCGAAGTTGTAGGCCGACTGCTCCTTCTCGTTCTGCAGGTACACGTCGCCGTAGCTCAGGCCTTCGGTCCAGGTGAGGTTGTAGACGTTGTCCACGCCCTGCAGGTACATGGCCAGGCGCTCCAGACCGTAGGTGATCTCGCCGGTGGCGGGCTTGCAGTCGATGCCGCCGACCTGCTGGAAGTAGGTGAACTGCGTCACCTCCATGCCGTTGAGCCAGACCTCCCAGCCCAGGCCCCAGGCGCCCAGGGTGGGGTTCTCCCAGTCGTCCTCGACGAAGCGGATGTCGTTCTTCTTGAGGTCGAAGCCCAGGGCTTCGAGCGAGCCGAGGTAGAGCTCGAGGATGTTGGCCGGCGCGGGCTTGAGCACGACCTGGTATTGGTAGTAGTGCTGCAGGCGGTTGGGGTTCTCGCCGTAGCGGCCGTCCTTGGGGCGGCGGCTGGGCTGCACGTAGGCCGCTTTCCAGGGCTCGGGGCCGATGGCGCGCAGGAAGGTCGCGGTGTGGCTGGTGCCGGCGCCGACCTCCATGTCGTAGGGCTGCAGCAGCGCACAGCCGTGCTGCGCCCAGTAGTTCTGCAGGGTGAGGATGATTTGCTGGAAGGTCAGCATGCGCATGGGCCCGCGCGAGGGCGGGCTGCCGTGTTCGATTCAGGGGGAGCGCGGCCGCAGTGGCGTCGCGCGGACAGCCGGCGATTTTACGAGGGGCGGCGGCTCAGCGCCGCCCGGCCTCTGCAGCGGCTCAGCGCCGCCGCGTGCGTCCGCCGCGGCGCCCGAGGTTGCGCAGCGAGGCGATCGCCAGCACGAGCATGCCGCAAACCAGCCACAGCGGGTTGAGGCCCCAGCGCGAGGCCCACTCGGCATAGGGCGTGAGGCCGCTGCGGCCTTCGACGGTGGCCTCGAGCCGGCCGCGCTCGAGCCGCGGCAGCGCGTGCGTGACCACGCCGCGGTGGTCGATGGCCGCGGTGGCGCCGGTGTTGGTGGCGCGCAGCATGGGTCGGCCGAACTCGAGCGCCCGCAGGCGCGATATCTGCAGGTGCTGATCGATGGCCACGGTGTCGCCGAACCAGCCGATGTTGCTGAGGTTCACGAGCACGGTGGGCGCGTTCTCGGCGCTCTCGAAGGCGGCCGCGATCTCCTCGCCGAACAGGTCTTCGTAGCAGATGTTGGGGGCGATGCGCTGGCCGGCCCAGATCCAGGGCGGCTGGGGCAGCTCGCCACGCGCGAAATCGCCCAGCGGGATGTTCATCATCTGCGTGAACCAGCGGAACAGCGGCGGGATGAATTCCCCGAAGGGCACCAGGTGGTGCTTGTCGTAGCGGTGCACCTCGCCGGCCTGCGGATCGCTCAGCGCGCGGCGCGCGGCGGCGGGCGTGATGCCCCAGGCCGAGTTGGTGTAGCCAGCCTCGTAGCTGCCCAGCGGCAGGCCGGTGAGAACGGCCACGGGCTGGGCGCCCGTCTGTTCGGCCAGCGGCCGCAGCAGGCCGCGCCAGAAGGCCGGATCGATCTGCCCCGGCAGCAGCGGCAAGGCGGTTTCGGGCGCCACCACGAGCTGCGGTCCCTGGCCCGTGGCGGCGGCGGCCACGCCCTCGAGCATCTGGCGCGGGTACCAGTCGAGCGCTTGCGCCACGCCGGTGCCGGGCACGAACTTCTGGTCCTGCGGAATGTTGCCCTGCAGCAGCCACACGCGCAGCGTGCCGGTGGACGCGGTCTTGGCCTGCCCCAGGTTGCGCCAGCGCTCGCCACCACCCAGCAGGCTCACGAGCAGCGCCGCCACCACGCAGGCACTGACCACACCACCCGCCAAGCGCCACCACGACAGGCTTCGCAACTGCAAGCCGGTCTTGGGCGTGGTGACGTAAACCCCGCCCGTGGGACGCGTGCCCACAGGCCGCACCGGCTGGCGCAACCAGGCGAGCACGCGGTGCACCACCGCGGTGAGCAGCGAGGCCAGCACATAGGCGAGGACAGCGGCCAGAAAACCCATGCCGTACACGCCCACGAGCGGCGCCCAGGGCGCCATGAGATCGACCTGGGCGTAACCGCCCGCACCCCAGGGAAAACCGGTGAAGAACTCGCCGCGCGCGAGCTCGGCGATGGTCCACACGCCCGCGAACAGCAGGGCCTGCGCGCTGCGCGCGAGCGGGGCCCAGGCGCAGAGGAAGCCGACCGCGAAGGCGTAGTACAGCGCCAGCGCCCCCGCGAGCGCAAACACCGCGAGCGCGGCCATCCACGCGGGCAGGCCGCCGTAGGTGTGCAGCGACACGAACAGCCACCAGAACGTGCCCGCGAGCCAGGCCGTGCCGAACACCCAGCCACGCCACATGGCCTGCCCCACGCGGGTGGCGAACTGCAGCGCGAACACCAGCAGCGCGAGCGAGGCGATCTGCAGGCCGCCGCTGGGCTGGCCGGGCGCGAAGCCGGGAGGGGCCCAGTCTCTGAGCGGCCAGGCGAGCGAGGCGGCCTGACCGAGGCCGCCGAGCAGGCAGACGAAGAAGAACAGCAGGCCGGCCAGGCGCGAACCGCGGCCCGGCGGGCGCCGCGTCATCGAATGGAAGCTCGAGGGCGTGTGGAGCGAACCGAAGAGGCTGCGCATGGGCCGGGGCGTGGGCGAGCTCAGGGCTCGGAGGGGATGGGCGCGACCTTGAACCACTTCACCGCGCCGCCCTTGGTGTGCAGCACGGTGAAGCGCAGGCCGTCGATTTCGTGCACCTCGCCGCGCTTGGGCACGTGGCCCATGGTGTGCGCGATCAGGCCGCCGATGGTGTCGAAGTCCTCGTCGGACAACTTCAGGCCGAAGGCCTCGTTGATGCGCTCGATCGGCGTGTCGCCGCTCACGCGCCAGGTGCTGTCGGCGAGCGCGAACACGTCGCCGGCGTCTTCGTCGACGTCGAACTCGTCCTCGATCTCGCCGACGATTTCCTCGAGCACGTCTTCGATGGTGAGCAGGCCCGCCACGCGGCCGAATTCGTCGATGACGATCGCCAGGTGGTTGCGGTTGCCGCGGAACTCGCGCAGCAGGTCGTTGAGGCCCTTGCTCTCGGGCACGAAGGTGGCCGGGCGCAGCAGCGCGCGGATGTTGAGCTCGGGCGCGCGCTGCAGCTTGAGCAGGTCTTTGGCGAGCAGGATGCCGATGATGTTCTCGCGCTCGCCTTCGTAGACCGGGAAGCGCGAGTGCGCGGTGTCGATCACGAGGTGCAGCAGTTCGTCGAACGGCGCATCGATGTCGATCATGTCCATGCGCGGGGCCGCCACCATCACGTCGCCGGCGGTCATGTCGGCGATGCGGATCACGCCCTCGAGCATCACGCGCGATTCGGCGTTGATGATGTCGTTGTCTTCCGCCTCGGCGAGGGTCTCGATCAGCTCGTCCTTGGAGTCCGGGCCGGGGTGGAGGAACTCGGCAAGTTTTTGCAGGAAACCGCGCTTGTCGGCGAGCCGCAGGCCACGCTGCGGCCCGCTACTGGGGGGGTGGTCAGCCACTGGGGAAGACGGAGGTTGGAACAGCGGGCAAGGATACCCCAAGGGCATGGCAGAACAAGCCCCCGCGCGCGCCCGGCGGCCGCTGGCGGGCGACGCCTGTTCAGTTGCGCATGCGATCGCGCGCGTCGCGCACGCCCTGGCGGATTTCCTGCAGCATGCCGATGAGACCCCAGAACTGCTTGGCCTGGGCCTTGAGGTGGTAGTCGGTGAGCGCCACCTGCTCGCTGAGCAGGGCGCTCACGCGCGAGTCGAAATCGGCCGGCGGCAGGCGCAGGTGGGCGTCGGTCTCGGAGCCCGCGCGCTCGAGCACCGCGCCCGCGTTGCGCGCGATCTTGAGCATCGCGGTGTTCTCGGACAGCGCGTGGATGAAAAGCTGGGACACCCCCTCGTTGCGCGCCTGCACCACGGCGCGCTCGAACAGGCGGCTGCCATAGCCCTTGCCGCGCGAGGTCTTGGCGACCGACACGCCGAACTCGGCGCAGCTGCGCAGCTGGGGATCGACCGAGAACGCGAGGTGCGCCATGGCGATGAGGTGCAGACGGCGGTTGAAGATGCCGAACAGCATGTCGCGCTCGAAGTTGAGCTGGTCCACGTAGCGGCGGATCTGCTCGTCGGTGGCGGCGTAGCCGAAGCGCAGGTAGCGGTCGGCGGTGTCGAGCGCGAGCAGGTGCGCCAGGATGCTGGCGCGGTGATCGATGTCGAGCGATCGGATCGGCACCGTCCCGGCATCGGGGCGCTCGTGGCCGGGGGGCGCGGCGGCGTCGGGGGAACTCATGGGTGTCGTGCGGACGGATATCGGGAAGGGCTCAGAGCATCGCGCGCGATGGGCTTGCGCGCAAGCCATCCCTGTCCGGTGCGTTCACAGCGGCAAGGCGGTGGTGCTCTTGACGCGGTCCATCACGAAGCTGGTCTTGCAGTCCTGCACGCTGGGGTGCTTGAGCAGGGTGTCCATCATGAAGCGCGAGTAGGCGGCCATGTCGGTCACCACGAGGCGCAGCTGGTAGTCCATGTCGCCCGTGAGGGCCACGCACTCCACCACTTCGGGCCAGGCCATGACGCTGGCGCGGAACTCGTCCATGGGATTGCGCTTGTTGCCCTCGGCGTGCTTTTCTAGCCGCACGCTCACGTGGGCCGTGAGGCCCAGGCCCACGGCCTCGGGCTTGAGCAGCGCCACGTAGCGCGCAATGACCCCCGCCTCTTCGAGCCGCCGCACCCGGCGCAGGACCGCGCTCGGCGACAGGCCCACGGTCTCGGCGATGTGGTCGTAGGTGGCGCGGGCGTCGGCCTGCAGGGTGCGCAAAATCGCGCGATCGAGCTTGTCCAAGGCTTCCATCGCCAGGATTTTGCAGGATTCATGCGCCCTTGACCAAAGGAACGCCCACAAACGACGGAATCGTGCCACCCTGCGCCGATACAGTGGCCCATCCGCCCGAACCCCGAAGGAGACCGCCATGAACGCCGCCTTGCCCGCTTCCGCCACCACCGCCTTCCAGGGTTGGGACAACCCCATGGGCACCGATGGCTTCGAGTTCATCGAATACGCCGCACCCGACCCCGTGGCCATGGGCGCGCTGTTCGAGCGCATGGGCTTCAAGCCGATCGCGCGGCACCGGCACAAGGCCGTGACCCTTTACCGCCAGGGCGAGATCAACTTCATCATCAACGCCGAGCCCGACAGCTTCGCGCAGCGGTTCGCGCGCCTGCACGGCCCCAGCGTGTGCGCCATCGCCTTCCGCGTCAAGGACGCCAAGGCCGCCTACGAGCGCGCGATTTCGCTGGGTGCCTGGGGCTACGCGGGCCAGGCCGGCCCGGGCGAGCTCAACATCCCGGCCATCAAGGGCATCGGCGACTCGATCATCTATTTCATCGACCGCTGGCGCGGCAAGAACGGCGCCAAGGACGGTGACATCGGCAACATCGGCTTCTACGACGTGGACTTCGAGCCGCTGCCCGGCGCCGAGCTCAACCCGGTGGGCCACGGGCTGACCTACATCGACCACCTCACGCACAACGTGCACCGCGGCCGCATGGCCGAATGGGCCGACTTCTACGAGCGGCTGTTTAACTTTCGCGAGGTGCGCTACTTCGACATCGAGGGCCAGGCCACGGGCGTGAAGAGCAAGGCGATGACCAGCCCCTGCGGCAAGATCCGCATCCCGATCAACGAAGAAGGCAACGAGAAGTCCGGCCAGATCCAGGAGTACCTGGACCGGTACCACGGCGAGGGCATTCAGCACATTGCCATGGGCTCGAGCAACCTCTACGACACGGTGGACGCGCTGCAGATGGCGGGCGTGAAGCTGCTGACCACCAGCGAGACCTACTACGAGCTGCTGCCCAAGCGCATCCCGGACCTGCAGGAAGACATCGAAGGCCTGAAGCAGCGCAACATCCTGGTGGACGGCGCGCCCGGCGAGCTGCTGCTGCAGATCTTCAGCGAGAACCAGTTGGGGCCGATCTTCTTCGAGTTCATCCAGCGCAAGGGCAACCAGGGCTTCGGCGAGGGCAACTTCAAGGCCTTGTTCGAGACCATGGAGCTCGACCAGATGCGCCGCGGCGTGCTCAAGGGCTGAAGGAAGACGACCATGGCCGTCGAACCCGTCGTCTACGGTGCCAGCGAGCGCCCGCCGCGTGGCGACTACAGCCGCGCACGCGACGACTACACCTGTGCGCAGAACTGGTCCGCCTACACCCAGGCGGACCACGACACCTACCGCCGGCTGTATGAACGGCAGAGTGCCCTGCTGTCGGGACTGGCGTCGCAAGCCTTCATCGACGCCCTTCCCTCGCTCGGCGTGCGCGACCGCATCCCGCGCTTCGACGAGATCAACGAGCGCCTCCGGCCAGCGACTGGCTGGGAGATCGTGGCGGTGCCGGGGCTCATCCCCGAACTGCCATTCTTCGAGCTGCTGGCGAGCCGCCGCTTTCCGGTGACCGACTGGATCCGAAAGCCCGAAGAGTTCGACTACGTGGTCGAGCCCGATGTTTTCCACGACCTGTTCGGCCATGTCCCGCTGCTGTTCAACCCGGTGTTTGCGGACTATGTGCAGCGCTACGGGGCGGGCGGCATCAAGGCCCACCACCTGGGCGCGGGCGAGTTGCTGTCGCGGCTCTACTGGTACACGATCGAGTTCGGGCTGATCCGCGAAGCCCAGGGCCTGCGCGCGTACGGCGCCGGCATCCTGAGTTCGTCGGGCGAGCTGCGCCACAGCGTTACGAGCCCGCGCGCGCAGCGCATCGCGCTCGACCTGGTGCGCTGCATGCGCACGCGCTACAAGATCGACGACTACCAGGCCACCTACTTCGTGATCGACAGCTTCCAGCAGCTATTTGACGTGACCGCGCCCGACTTCACCCCGATCTACGCCGCCGTGCGTTCGCTCGGCGAGTTGTCGGCCGACGCCAGCCTGGCCAGCGACTCGTCCATCACCCTGGGGTGAAACGCGAGGTCCACGTGGGCTGCGCCGGCCACGTGGCGGTTGTCGGCGCCGGGCAGCGTGGCGGTGCTGGCGGGAAAGACGATGTTGTCGGTGTTCGTGTACCAGCACAGAAAGCGCTCGTAGGCCCGGTCGCCGGCCAACGCCCGTTCGCGGCGCTCGAGTTCGCACAACCAGTCACAGCCTGGCGCCATTTGACGCCCGTTCGCCACGCGGCTGAAGTGTGCAAGCCAGGTGCCCCGGTGTGGCGACGCGATGGTGATCACGCCGCCGATGCGCTCGCGGTGGTCTGCGCGCTGGGCCAGCCAGATGCGGGCCGCGAGCCCGCCCATGCTGTGGCAGACCAGGACCGGTTTCGCTCCCGGGTTCAGCGCCTCCGCGCGCTGGACGGCGGCTTCGATCACGTCGGCATACGCGTCGATGGGGCCGAAGACCGGCTCGAGATTGACCGACACATAAGCCCGCCCTTCGGCACGCAAGCGGGCCATCCAGGGCAACCAGAACCCGCGGTTACAGACAAAGCCGTGGATGAAAACGGCCGCCGCAGCATTGGTTTGCCCCGGGATTTCTTCGTCGGGCCAAAGACGCCACCGGAACGGCTGTCGCCAGGCAAAGACCACCGGAGCGGTGTGGGACTCCTGCCACCACGCGTGCAGCCACTCGCGAAGGCCCGCGCGCGGCGCGGCGTCGCCGCGGTTGACGCGCGCGGCGATCAGCATTTCAAGACCCAGAACCCAGGCGTGCCCCGTGAGCACCAGGAACGCCAGCGCGCCACCGGCCATGGTTCGTCCCAGGGCCACGAATACGGCCGCGACGAACAACAGTGCCAGGGCGCCCAGGCTGGTGAATCGCTGCAGCGTGGCGAGGCGAGATGTGTCGGGCAGTGGGGCTGGGTGTCCATCGCTCATGGCGCAACTATCGCATTTCGGGGGATACGACCTGGTCCCGGGGATCGGGGCTAGACTGGCCGGCATGGCTTCTGCGTCGCCCTCCCTGGCCATTCGGGCCAACCTCGACCGGGTCGCCCGTTTGCGCTCGCGTGCCGCCGCGGAGGGCGAAGCGGCGGCGGTCAGCGCCATCAAGCGGCTGCAGGCGCTGCGTTTCGCGGGCACTTATGCCGACCTGACGGGCCGGCCCGATTCGCTGGCTGCCGTGCGCTTTTTCCTGGACGAGTTGTACGGCGAGCACGACTTCTCCGCGCGCGATGAGCAGTTCGGCCGCATCGCAGGCGCCCTCGAAAAGTTGTTTCCCGATGCCGTGGCGCAGTTGGCAGTGGACCTCACCGAGGTGCACGCGCTGACCGAAGTGCTGGACCACGAACTCGCGGGCCATTGGCTCGCCTTGCCCGCCACGTGGCCGGCGTCTCAGCGCTACCTCGAGGCCTGGCGTCTGAGCGGCGAACGCAGCGATCGAGAGCGGCAATTGGCGGTGGTGGGCCACATGGGTGCCGAGCTCACGCGGCTCATCCGAATGCGCTCTCTTCGCATGGGCCTGCGCATGATGCGCCGACCGGCCCACGCAGCGGGGCTCCAGGCCTTGCAGCATTTTCTGGAGGCGGGTTTTGACGCGTTCGCCGCGCTCAAGGCGCCAGAAGCCTTTCTGCAGACGATCGTGCAGCGCGAGTCGCAATGGCTCGATCTTTTGTTCGATGCCGCCCCGGATGTGACCTGTCCCCGGCTTGACAATGCATGGGGGGCCGGGCTTGCGACGGGAGGGCAGGCCTCCACAATGGCCGGATGAATTCCACGAGCGCATTGCGTCCAAAGGAGGCCGACACCTGGTTGAAATCGCTGGGCATCGTCGTGTTCGAGCGCGGCTGGCTGTCCTCGAACAACGTCTTGCTGTTGGCAGAGGACGGCGCGGCGATCGTGGACACGGGTTACGCAAGCCATGCCGATTTGACGGTCGAGCTGGTTCGCAGGGCATTGGGCCCACGGCCACTGCGGCACATTCTGAATACCCATCTGCACAGCGATCATTGCGGCGGCAATGCAGCACTTCATGCCGCGTGGCCCGATGCCCGCATCAGCATTCCGCCGGGGCTCGCCGACGCCGTTCGCGCCTGGGATCGGGTGGCCCTCACACATGAGCCAACGGGGCAAGAGTGTCCCCGGTTCGCGGCCCATGGCTTGTTGACTCCCGGCGAAACCTTCGCGCACGGTGGGCTGTACTGGGACGTGCATGCCGCAGACGGGCACGATCCGCATGCCGTGGTGCTGTTTGAGCGCGCTCACGGCGTATTGATGTCGGCGGATGCGCTGTGGGGCAACGGCTTCGGTGTCGTGTTCCCGGAGCTGGAAGGCGAGTCGGGGTTCGCCGAAGTGAGCGCCACACTTGATCTCATCGAGCGGCTGAAGCCCGAATGGGTCATCCCGGGGCATGGCCCTGTGTTCCACGGTGCTGCCGTGGGCGAGGCCATGCGCAAGGCACGCTCACGACTTGCACAGTTTGAAGCCGATCCGCGCCGTCACCGCCGGCACGCGCTCAAGGTTTTGATCAAGTTCAAGCTGCTCGAATGGCAGCGGGTCTCCCAAACCGATTTGCTCGCGTGGTTTGCGCAGTCACGCTATTTCACAAGCATCGCCAACGCAGACGGCACGGCTCCGATGGACGAAGTACTGGCAGGCCTGCTGAACGAGCTCGAACAATCGAACGCTTTGCGGCAAGAAGATGCCTTCGTTGTGAACATTTGAACGACTGCTGAAAATCGAACACGCAAAGAAGAAACCCCCAACACCATGTGGTGTTGGGGGTTGCTTGCTTATAAGAGCCTGACGATGACCTACTTTCACACGGGAATCCGCACTATCATCGGCGCAAAGGCGTTTCACTGTCCTGTTCGGGATGGGAAGGAGTGGGGCCACCTTGCTATGGTCGTCAGGCATAACGGGTTGCCTGGCTGAGGCTTGCTCAGCCAAGCGAATTCATAGAGTCGTGTGAGCTCTGCATTTGCAAAGCATCAGCGTTTATTTTGATTGCTGCCAACGATGGCATATCGTTGCATTGCTTCAAACGATGTCGATGACATCAAAGTTATAGGGTCAAGCCGCACGGGCAATTAGTACTGGTTAGCTTAACGCATTACTGCGCTTCCACACCCAGCCTATCAACGTCGTGGTCTACGACGACCCTTCAGGGGGCTCAAGGCCCCGGCAGATCTCATCTTGGAACGAGTTTCCCGCTTAGATGCTTTCAGCGGTTATCTCTTCCGCACTTAGCTACCCGGCAATGCCACTGGCGTGACAACCGGTACACCAGAGGTGCGTCCACTCCGGTCCTCTCGTACTAGGAGCAGGCTTCCTCAAATCTGCAGCGCCCACGGAAGATAGGGACCAAACTGTCTCACGACGTTTTAAACCCAGCTCACGTACCTCTTTAAATGGCGAACAGCCATACCCTTGGGACCGGCTACAGCCCCAGGATGAGATGAGCCGACATCGAGGTGCCAAACACCGCCGTCGATATGAACTCTTGGGCGGTATCAGCCTGTTATCCCCAGAGTACCTTTTATCCGTTGAGCGATGGCCCTTCCATACAGAACCACCGGATCACTATGTCCTGCTTTCGCATCTGCTCGACTTGTCAGTCTCGCAGTTAAGCACGCTTATGCCATTGCACTATTAGCACGATGTCCGACCGTACCTAGCGTACCTTCGAACTCCTCCGTTACGCTTTGGGAGGAGACCGCCCCAGTCAAACTGCCTACCATGCACTGTCCCCGACCCGGATCACGGGCCTAGGTTAGAACCTCAAACACACCAGGGTGGTATTTCAACGTTGGCTCCACCTGATCTAGCGACCAGGCTTCAAAGCCTCCCACCTATCCTACACAGATCTGTTCAAAGTCCAATACAAAGCTACAGTAAAGGTTCATGGGGTCTTTCCGTCTTTCCGCGGGGAGATTGCATCATCACAAACATTTCAACTTCGCTGAGTCTCGGGAGGAGACAGTGTGGCCATCGTTACGCCATTCGTGCAGGTCGGAACTTACCCGACAAGGAATTTCGCTACCTTAGGACCGTTATAGTTACGGCCGCCGTTTACTGGGACTTCGATCAAGAGCTTGCACCCCATCAATTAATCTTCCAGCACCGGGCAGGCGTCACACCCTATACGTCCACTTTCGTGTTTGCAGAGTGCTGTGTTTTTAATAAACAGTCGCAGCCACCTATTTTTTGCAACCCATTCGTGCTTCGATGTTCTCTACACACTACTAGGGCACACCTTCTTCCGAAGTTACGGTGTCAATTTGCCGAGTTCCTTCTCCCGAGTTCTCTCAAGCGCCTTAGAATACTCATCTCGCGCACCAGTGTCGGTTTGCGGTACGGTCGATCACAAGCTGAAGCTTAGTGGCTTTTCCTGGGACCCCTTTCAGTTACTTCGCGAGCAAGCTCGCTCGATCGACAGCCTCGGTATATGCGCGCCGGATTTGCCTAACGCGCGCCTACATCTGCCTAAACCGGGACATCCAACACCCGGATAACTTATTAAGATCCGTCCCCACATCGCACTTGTGATCGGTGCAGGAATATTGACCTGCTTGCCATCAGCTACGCATCTCTGCCTCGCCTTAGGGGCCGACTCACCCTACGCCGATGAACGTTGCGTAGGAAACCTTGCGCTTACGGCGAGCGGGCTTTTCACCCGCTTTAACGCTACTCATGTCAGCATTCGCACTTCTGATACCTCCAGCAGCCTTTACAAGCCACCTTCACAGGCTTACAGAACGCTCTCCTACCACTCGCCATTGCTGGCGAATCCGCAGCTTCGGTAACTGGCTTGAGCCCCGTTACATCTTCCGCGCAGGACGACTCGATCAGTGAGCTATTACGCTTTCTTTAAATGATGGCTGCTTCTAAGCCAACATCCTGACTGTTTTAGCCTTCCCACTTCGTTTCCCACTTAGCCAATTTTAGGGACCTTAGCTGGCGGTCTGGGTTGTTTCCCTCTTGAGTCCGGACGTTAGCACCCGGTGCTCTGTCTCCCAAGCTGTACTCATCGGTATTCGGAGTTTGCCTTGGTTTGGTAAGTCGCCATGACCCCCTAGCCAAAACAGTGCTCTACCCCCGACGGTAATACTTGAGGCACTACCTAAATAGTTTTCGGAGAGAACCAGCTATTTCCAGGTTTGTTTAGCCTTTCACCCCTATCCACAGCTCATCCGCCAGTTTTGCAACACTGGTCGGTTCGGACCTCCAGTACCTGTTACGGCACCTTCATCCTGGCCATGGATAGATCACCTGGTTTCGGGTCTACACCCAGCGACTGAATCGCCCTATTCGGACTCGGTTTCCCTGCGCCTACCCTATTCGGTTAAGCTTGCCACTGAATGTAAGTCGCTGACCCATTATACAAAAGGTACGCCGTCACCCTTGCGGGCTCCGACTTTTTGTAAGCATGCGGTTTCAGGATCTATTTCACTCCCCTCCCGGGGTTCTTTTCGCCTTTCCCTCACGGTACTTGTTCACTATCGGTCGATGATGAGTATTTAGCCTTGGAGGATGGTCCCCCCATCTTCAGACAGGATTTCACGTGTCCCGCCCTACTTTTCGCAAGCTCAGTACCACACAGGTCTTTTCGCGTACGGGGCTATCACCCACTATGGCCGCCCTTTCCAAAGCGTTCCGCTAAGTCTTGTGCTATCACTTGCAGGCTTCTCCGATTTCGCTCGCCACTACTTTCGGAATCTCGGTTGATGTCTTTTCCTCGAGCTACTGAGATGTTTCAGTTCACCCGGTTCGCCTCGCACACCTATGTATTCAGTGTGCGATACCTTTCGGTGGGTTTCCCCATTCGGAAATCTCCGGATCAAAGCTTATTTGCCAGCTCCCCGAAGCTTATCGCAGGCTATCACGTCCTTCGTCGCCTATCATCGCCAAGGCATCCACCACATGCTCTTATTCACTTGACCCTATAACTTTGATGCCTGCCCGAGCGTTGCCGCTCATGCAAGCCTCATCGCCATCCGTATCAAGCAAATGCTTGCCGGGTCTTTCACCCGGCGCGTTATGCCGTATCCAATTTGCTATCAAATTGAATATTCGTTGACGCAATCAAAATGTTGCTGATGGCACGGTGCGCACCGACCTTTACGACAGTACGCTTTCCATCAGCAACGCTGATTTCGACTCTATGAATTTTTAAAGAACAGCCGTGCAGCCACGAGGACTGCTGATTGTCGAACACAAGAACGACAACACCGAAACGCACTGCAATTGCAACGCGCTTGGGCGTGGTGTCTCACGAACAAGGAATGGTGGAGGATGACGGGATCGAACCGACGACCCCCTGCTTGCAAAGCAGGTGCTCTCCCAGCTGAGCTAATCCCCCGGATCGATGCACTCAAGCCGGCAATGGTGGGTCTG